>NZ_JBVJYK010000014.1:0-255611 GCF_055600605.1 Kitasatospora sp. NPDC038210
GGCCCGGCCGTCACGAGATCCTGGAACCGAGTCCGTGTCGCAAGAACCAAAGCCGGACAGTTGGGGGGAATCCCCTATCGAACACCCTCTGACAGCCCGAGCCCGCGAACGACCCGCATCTCTCCCCGATGCAACACCACTGCCGACCACGGGACGGGCCGCCGCCCTCACCTCACCCCGACCACCGCCGGGCCGGGCGGGTGCGAGTGCCGGCAGTGAGACCACCTCGCCCAGGCGACACCGCCACCCACCCGCACCGCCGAACCGAGCCAAGCCGACCCGACCCGGCCCGACCCGCGAGACACCCACCCCGACGGCCACACCCCACACTCCACCCCCACCACCGTGAGGCCGGGCGGATTGACGCCGGCACCCACCCCAACTACCGCCCAGGCCGAACAGGCCCACCTGGGCACCCAGGCCAACACCCCCTCACCCCAACCACCACCAGGCCGGGCGGACTGACGCGGGCCGGGGCGGCGAGAGGTCGGCGAAGGCCGCAGGCGCAGGCCGGTCCCGGCTGGGCCGTGAGGCCACCTCTCCCACCCACCCCAACAACCCCTCGCCCCACCTCACATCACCCCTCCACCACACCATCCCCCAACCCGGCCACCGACAGGCCAGGCGGATTGACCTGGGCCTGGGCGGCGAGGAGGTCGGCGAAGGCCACGGTGAGCGGGTCGGGGCGGGTGCGGGTGTAGGCGGTGAGGGTGCGGCGGATCGGTGGGTCCGGGCGGAGCACGGCGCCGTCGAAGTGCGGCGGGACGATGTTGGCGGGCACCAGGGCGGGCCCGAGGCCGGCGGCGGCCAACAGCGGTGCGGCGGAGGTCTGTTCGGCGCGGACGGCCGCTCGGGGGTGGAAGCCGGCCTGGGCGGCGACGCGGTCGAGCAGGTCGGCGAGGCCGTTGTCGGGGGCGTAGTGGACCCAGGCGCGGTCGGCGAGTTCGGCCGGCGCGATCGTGCCGCCGGGGCGGTCGGCCAGCGGGTCGTCGGCGGGCAGGACGACCACGAACTCCTCGACGCCGAGTTCGCGGATCGGGCCTTCCCAGTCGGCCGGGGCGGGGCCGACGGCGACGTCGGCGCAGCCGGCGGCCATGGCCGCCTGGAGCCGGTCGGCGTGCGGGTACTCACGCAGCCGGATCTGCACGCCGGGGTGGAGTCGGCGCCAGGCGCGCAGGACGGGCGGCAGGATGCCGAGGCTGACCGAGTAGACGGCCGCGACCTCCAGCTCGCCCTGCTCCAGCCCGGCGGTGCGCCGGGCCACCGTGCGGAGGCGTTCGGCTTCGGCGAGCGCGGCACGGGCGTGCGGCAGCACCGCCCGCCCCATCGGGGTGAGCCGTACCGAGCGGGGCAGGCGTTCGAGCAGCGGGCCACCGACGACGTTCTCCAGGGCCCGCATCTGGTGGGAGAGCGCGGGCTGGGTGACGTGCAGCCGTTCGGCCGCACGGGTGAAGGATCCGGTGTCGACCACCGCGACCAGGTATTCGAGCTGCCGGAGCGTTGCCATGAACAGATGTTATCGATTGCATCGAAAACAAGCCTTGGACTCATCACACCAGGTCGGGGGAGGGTCGTGGTGCGGCCGCCGCAGCAAGCGGACGGTCGGCCGATTCCCCGATGACGAAGGAGTTCTCCCGTGTCCGATGACGGTTCCCTGAAGGGTCGACGTCTCGTGGTGGTGGGTGCGGGTTCGCGCACCGGGCGGGCGCTCGCGAAGGCCGCGTCGGCGGCCGGCGCCGACCTCGTGTTGGCGGGTCCGGATCCGCGCAAGCTGGAGTGGACGGCCGGAGAGCTGTCCGGGCCGTCCGAGGTGTTCTCGCTCGACCTCGCGGACGAGCAGTCGATCGCCGAACTCGCTTCCTGCCTGGGCTCGTTCGACCACCTGGTGTCCACCGCCGCGATGCCGGCCAACGGGCCGCTGCGGGAGCTCGACGCAGCCGATGTGCAGCGAGCGTTCGCAGCCAAGGTGATCGGGCCGCTGCTGCTGGCGAAGCACCTGGTGGGGCAGGTGGCCGAGGGCGGCTCGTTCACCTTCTTCTCCGGTGTCGCCGCCTGGCGTCCGGCCCCCGAGCGCACGGTGATGGCCACCACCAACGGCGCGCTCGCCTTCCTGGTGCAGGCGCTGGCGGTGGAGATCGCACCGGTGCGGGTCAACGCGGTCTCCCCCGGCATCGTCGACACCGGTTCCTGGGACGGCCTCGGCGCCGACAAGGAGGCGTTCCTGCGCGGCGTGGCCGGGCGCAATCCGGCGCGACGTGTGGGCAGTCCCGAGGACCTGATCAAGGCGGTGCTGTACGCGATCGACAACCCGTACGTCACCGGCACGGTGCTGCACGTCGACGGGGGCGGTCGCCTTGTCTGACCTCCGACGCTCGGATGCGGCCCGCCGACGCCCGCGACCGCGGACCCGCACCGCCGCCCGTGCCGCCGCCGTCGCCTTCGCCCTGGCCGCCCTGGCGGGCGGTACCGCCGCGGCCACGCCCGTCCACGGGGCCGACCGTCCCACCGCCGACGCTGCCGACCGCCACGGGTCCTCGCACTCCTGGCCGCAGCGCCTGGTCGACCGCTCGCCCGACCTGGTCCAGCCGAAGGCGCTCACCGTGGACCGTTCGATCGGCTCCCGGCGCGCGGCCCAAGAGGTGCGCCTGGCCCAGCAGTTGTACACGTTCTGGAACACCGGGCAGCAGCGGTACCTGGACGCGGCGATCAGTCCGCAGTTCAGGGACAACACGCTGCCGCCCGGCCGCCCGCAGGGCCCGACCGGCCCGGCGCTCGCCTCGCGCACCTTCCGCGCCGCCGTACCGGACCTGACCTGCGAGCTGTCCGACGTCCTGGTCACCGGGGACAAGATCACCGCCAGGTTGGTCTTCCGCGGCCACTTCACCGGCACCTTCAACGGCGTCCGCGGTGAGGGCCGGTCCGTCGAGTTCAACGCGATCGACATCCAGCACGTCGGCACCGACCGGATCGTCGAGGACTGGCACATCGAGGACAACACGACGCTGCTGGCCCAACTGGGTGTCAACAGCTGACCGCCTCCCCACCTGGGGCCACGAACCACGGCCACGAACCGCCGATCGCCGACCGCCGACCGCCGACGCGTACGAAATCGCGTTGGCGGTCGGCAGCCCCTCCTGCCTATGGTCGGGGGATGACTACCCGAACCTTCCGCATCATGGTGCGCGGCGTCTTCGACGGCCTCACCGACGGGCAGCGCGCCGAACTCCTGGCCGCCGCGCCCGACCACGACGTGCTGCACGCAGCCTTCACCCGCGAGGGCCACCTCAGCTACGACCTCTCCGCGCGGTCCGCCTTCACCTTCCGCTTCCTCGACGAGGGCGAGGCCGAGGAGGACATCCTGGCGGCCACCGAACGGGCCGAGCAGGCGGCGGAGAGCTGGCTGACCGCCCGAGGCTACGGCTTCAAGAACCTCCGCTCCCAGGCCGAGGACCTCTCCCAGGCACCGCTCGGCAAGCGTCAGCGCCGCGCCGCCAACGCCGTCGGCTGACCGCCCCCCCCCGGCCACCTCCTTGACGGCTCTCCGTAGGGATATGCTTGAGCAGTCAAGGAGGTGGCAATGACAGAGCCCGAGACGACGGAACCGACCGACACGCCCCCGAGCCCCGATCCGCTGGACACCGCCCTGCGGCTGGTCCGCGCCCAGGCGGCCGTGGTCAAGCGGTTCGACGCGAGCCTGAGCGGCCTGCACGGCGTGAGCCTGTCCGACTTCACCATGCTGCTCCACCTCGCCCAGGCCCCCGGCGGCAGGATGCGCCGGGTCGACCTCGCCGAGGCCCTCGGCCTCACCGCCTCCGGCGTGACTCGCGGCCTGGCACCGCTGGAGCGGATCGGCCTGGTCACCCGCGAGGCCACGGCCCGCGACGCCCGGGTCGCGTACGCCGCCCTCACCCCGACCGGTCGCGAGCGGCTCGCCGAGATGCTTCACACCGCACGCCAGGTCGCCGCCGACCACTTCGCGGCCGGGCAGTGGAGCCCCGAGGACCTCGGCCGGCTGTCCGCCCTGCTCACCCGACTCGGAGGCACCGCCCCCGGCACGCCCCTCGGCTGAGCAGCGCCGCCGGAGACCCGCGGGGCCACCGCCGCACCCCGGTCCCAGGCTGAGCCCCGGGCCACCTGACCACCCGTACCCACACCCACACGGATACGACCGCACCACCCCGGCGCGACCGCACGACCACCCCGCGAAGGGCAGCACCATGACCCACACCCCCGGTGACACGCCCGGCCGGGAACCCGCCCTCGCCGACACCCAGCGCGCGCACTGGCAGCGGACCCACACCGCCGCCCCCGGGATGTACGGCGAGCTGCCGTCCGCCCCCGCCGCGTACGCCGCCGAGGCCTTCACCGCCGCCGGAACCCACGACGTGCTCGAACTCGGCGCCGGCCACGGCCGCGACGCCCTGCACTTCGCCCGCACGGGCTTCCGGGTACTGGCCACCGACTTCAGCCCGACCGGCCTGGAGCAGCTGAGCGCAGCGGCCGCCGACCAGGGCCTGGCCGACCGGCTCTCGATCGTCACCCACGACGTGCGTGACCCGCTGCCCCTCCCCGACGCCTCCGTCGACGCGGTCTTCGCCCACATGCTGCTCTGCATGGCGCTCTCGACCGACGAGATCACGGCACTCGTCGCCGAGGTCCGCCGCGTCCTGCGCCCGGGCGGCACCTTCGTCTACACCGTCCGCCACACCGGCGACGCCCACTACGGCGCCGGTACCGGCCACGGGGACGACATCTGGGAGCACGGCGGCTTCGCCGTCCACTTCTTCCCCCGCGAGCTGGTGGACGCGCTCGCCGAGGGCTGGCGCCTCACCGACGTCCACCCCTTCGAGGAGGGCGAACTGCCCCGCCGCCTCTGGCGCATCACCCAGGAGACCCCCCGATGACCTCCCCGGCCACCCCGTCCGCGCCGCTCGACCCCGACCACAGGCCGCTCGACCCCGACCACAGGCCGTTCGACCCCGACCGCACGCCCCCCGCCCCCGACGGCACCCTGCTCGCGCCCGACCCCACCGCACCTGACCTCACCATCGACGGCACCGGCCTGCTCTGCGTCCAGCTGCTGCTCCGCCTGCGCGCCCGCATCGCGCACCTCCCCGCCGGCGCGGTGGTCCACATCCAGACCACGGACCCCGCCGCCCCGCTCGACCTGCCCGCCTGGTGCCACCTCACCCGCCACGAGTACCTCGGCCAGGTCCCGCACGAGGCCACCGACCACGAGGTGTACGGGCTGCGCCTCACCTCCGCCCCGGTCCGGACCCGCCCCGACCGCCCCTGGCACCCGGCCCCCACCACCGGCTGACCCACCGACCCACCGCACCGACCCACCGCCCGACCACCGTTCGCCCCCGGTGGAAATCCCCGCGCGCCCAACCCGGAGCCGGTGCAGACTCCCCCCATGCCCGCCACCCTCCCCGCCGACTCCCCCACCCCCAGTGCCAACGCCCTCCTCCACCACCCGCCCGACGCCCGCCTCCTGCTGCTCAACTGCGACGACCTCGGCCGGGACGAGTCCGTCAACCTCGCCGTGATCGACGCCGTCCGGAACGGCATCGCGGCCTCCTGCAGCCTGATGACCGTCTGCCACGCCGCCCCGCACGCACTGCGGCTCCTGCGCCGGCACCCGGACGTCCCCTTCGGCGTCCACCTCACCCTGGTCTGCGAGTCACCGCACCTCCGCTGGGGCCCGCTGGCCGCCCGCGACCGGGTACCGTCCCTCCTCGACGACACCGGCGGGTTCTTCGCCCCCACGCCCGCCGGACGCTCCCGACTGCTCGAACGCGCCCGGCTCGGCCACGTCGAGCGTGAGTTCCGCGCCCAGATCGACGCGGTGGGGGCGGCCGGTCGGGCACCGACCCACCTCGACTTCCACTGCCTCGCCGACGGCGGCCGCGAGGACATCCTCGACCTCGCCCTGGCCCTCGGTGCCGAGTACGGCCTGGCGGTCCGGGTCTGGCTGCCACCCGCCCTGGCCCGGATGCGCCGGCTCGGCCTGCCGGTCGTCGACCACGACTTCCTCGACAGCTTCGCCGTCCCCCTGGACGACAAGCCCGCCCACTACGCCCGGCTGCTGGCCGCGCTCCCGCCGGGCCTGACCGAATGGGCGCTGCACCCCGGCCTGGCCGGGCCTGACCCGCGTGCCCCGCACGACGACGGTTGGCGCGTGCGCCGCACCGATCACGAGTTCCTGGTGTCCCCCGAGGCCCCTCGGCTCCTCGCCGAGCACGGCATCACCGTCATCGGCTACCGGCCCCTGCAGGAAGCCTGGCAACGGGCCCGAGAACGGCTCACACCCGACTTCCCTCCACCGGCCGGTGTGCCACGATGAGGGACTACGAACAGTCGGGAACCACAGGGAGGTTGACCACCATGAATCCGGATCAGACCCTCCACTGCCAGTGGCACGACCAGGCCGGCCACTGGGCACTGACCGTCAGCCACAACGGCCGCGAGTGGGAGCTGTTCGCCGCGGGCCCCTTCGGATCCGAGTCGCTCCCCTTCGCGCACTCGGACGAGGTCCGACGGCTCGCCCAGGCCCTGCTGGACCTGCCCGCCGAACCCGAGCCCTACGAGTTCGAATGGGAGCTCTCCCGGACCGAGTTCGCCCGGACGGAGAGCGAGCGGAACCACTTCGCGACCTTCGCCGTCGGCCTCGACCCCAGCGACGACCACCGCCCGTACCTCGCCTTCCAGTCCTACTTCCACTGGGGGCAGACGACCGCACTCGGCATGGAGGTGGTCTGCGACGACCCGCCGGTCGACGACCTGCGCGCCCAGGCCCACGCCTTCCTCACCGGCTTCCCCGGCCCGGCACACCCCCAGCCGTAGCCGTAGCGGTAGCCCCGGCCCCAGCCCCAACCCCAGCCGTCGTCGACGTGGCCACCACGCCCACGCCGCCCGTACCGGTTCAGGCCACCGCGCGACGCGCCCAGTCCAGCTCGATCGCCCGACTCTCCGGCTCCGACCACCCGTTGACCACCGCCAGCAGGTGCAGATAGCGCTCCCGCCGCAGATCGGCCATCGCCGCCAGCCTCTCCCCCAGCCGACCCCGCAGCCGATCCCCCGATCGATCCCCCGGCCGACCCCGCACCGCCTCGGCACCGTCCGGCAGCATCGCCGCGTACCGCCTCAGCAGCTCCGCCGCGATCACCGCCGCCTCCGGCGACTCCGGACCCACCCCGGCCGCGACCGCCGGACCGGCCAACTCCCTTACGGCCACCGCCAGTCCGGGACGCGGACGGCCCTCTCCGGCCTCCGCCGCCTCGTCCGCCAGCAGTCCGCGCAACAGCTCCCGGAACCCGTCATCCGCCGCCAGCTGCGCCAACTCCACCCAGGCCTCGACCTGTTCGGCCGACGGATCGGCCGGCAGCTCCGGCGTCAACGACCGCGCCACGGCCGCGAACCGGCCACTGGCCTCCGACCCGACGGCCGCCGACCCGACGGCCACCGACGCACCGAACACTCCGGTCAGGAACTCCCCCACCAGGCGCTGCCGTTCGTCCTCCGACAGTCGGGCCAGCCGGTGCACCATCGTCAACTCCTCGGGTGTGGACCCACGCCTGGCCACCGCGCCCAGCACCGCCCGCTGCAGTCGCAGCACCCGGATCCGTACGTCGAGCGCCTCGGCGTGCGCCGCCACGACGGCCGGCAGGGCACGTTCACGCTCCAGCACCGACCGGATCTCGGGCAGTCCGAGCCCGAGCTCCCGCAGGGTGCGGACCAGTTCCAGGCGCGCGACGGCGTCGACGCCGTACCGCCGGTGGCCGGCCGGGTTGCGGTCGGCCGGCGACACGATCCCCTGGTCCGAGTAGAAGCGGACGGTCTTGACCGTCAGCCCCGTCCGACGGGCCAGCTCACCGATGGTGTAGGTCGTGTCGCCGTTCATGGCCACCACCCTGCCTCCTCCCCCTACGGGAGGTGCAAGCGACCACCTCGAACCGACCGGGCCGAACCGACCGGGCCCGTCCGATCAGACTGTCCGATCAGACAGTCCGATCGGACAGTCCGATCAGGCCGTCCGCCGCAGCAGCGCCAGGTACATCGCGTCGGTCCCGTGCAGGTGCGGCCACAGCTGCACGTCCGGCCCGTCCCCGAGCGCGGGGACGCCGGGCAGCAGCGGGCGCGCGTCGATCCACTCGACCCGCCCGCCCTCGGACCGCAGCACGTCGTCCACGACCGCCCGGGTCTCCGCCAGGTGCGGCGAGCAGGTCGCGTAGCCGACCACGCCGCCGATCCGGGTGGCCTCGATCGCCGAGCGCAGCAGGTCCCGCTGGAGCGGCCCGAAGGCCGCCACGTCGGCCGGCCGGCGCCGCCAGCGCGCCTCCGGGCGCCGCCGCAGCGCGCCCAGGCCGGAGCAGGGAACGTCGACCAGCACCCGGTCGAAGCTGTCCGGCTGCCAGGCCGGGCGCGTGCCGTCCGCCGCGATCACCGTGTACGGACCGGGGTTGCCCTGCAGCGCCCGCGCCACCAGTCGGGCCCGGTGCGGCTGCTTCTCGCTGGCGACCAGCGCCGCCCCGCGCTCGGCGGCCAGCGCGCCGAGCAGTGCCGCCTTGCCGCCCGGTCCGGCGCAGCCGTCCAGCCAGATCCGGTCCGGGCCCTCCAGCGGCGCCGCGGCCAGGGCCAGCGCGACCAGCTGGCTTCCCTCGTCCTGCACGCCCGCCCGGTTGTCCTTCACCGCCGCGACCGAGCCCGGGTCGCCGCCCTCGGCGAGCCGCAGCGCGAACGGCGACCAGCGACCCGGTGCGGCCTCGGGCAGCGCCTCGGCCAGCTCGTCGACGGTGGCCCGGCCGGGGCGGGCGACCAGGGTGACCTCGGGCCGCTCGTTGTCGGCCCGGAGCAGCTCCTCCACGGCGCTGCGCCCGGAGGCGTCCGGCTGCCAGCGGCCGAGCGAGTCCCAGAGCGCGGCGACCACCCAGCGCGGGTGCGAGTGGACGACCGCCAGGTGGTCCTCGGCGTCCCGATCGTACGGCGGGGCGACCTGCTCGATCCAGGCGTCCAGGTCGTGGGCGCTGATCCGGCGCAGCACGGCGTTGACGAACTTCGCCTTGCCGTCGCCGAGCACCACCCGGGCGAGCTCGACGGTCGCCGAGACGGCCGCGTGGCTGGGGATGCGGGTGGTGAGCAGCTGGTGGGCGCCGAGCGAGAGCACGTCCAGCACCGGCGGGTCCACCTTGCTCAGCGGCCGGTCGATGCAGGCGGCGATGATCGCGTCGTAGGTGCCCTGCAGGCGCAGGGTGCCGTAGACGAGCTCGGTGGCGAGGGCGGCGTCGCGCCGGTCCATGCCCTTCTGCTCGGCCTCGCGGAGCAGCGAGGGCAGGATCAGGTTCGCGTAGGCGTCGCGCTCGTCTACGGCACGCAGCGCGCGGAACGCGACGATCCGGGCCGGGTCCTTCTTCGGACGGCGGTGCGGGCGGGGCGCGCGCTTGGCGCCGGGGGTGTTGCTGGGCGTGCTCATACCTGTGTGCCTCAAAGTGCTGCGGGGGCTATCAGCTGCGGGTTGTGTCCACAGGAACAGTAACGCGAAACCCGCGCCGACCGCCCTTCCGCCCGCCCCGGACCGCCCCGCCGTCGACCCCTGTGCCACCCTTCCGCCCACCCCTGGCACCCGCCGCCCCGCCGCCGGGTCCCCGTGCTCCCCACCGCTACGATCTGACGGGTGCGCAGCTCGCACGGACGCACCGGGGGACGCCGCGTCGAAGCACGGACGCCCCCGCCATCCATCCACCAGGGGGACCCCACCGCATGACGCTCCGCAGAACCCGCCTCGCCGCCGTCGGCCTCGGCATGGCCGGCCTCTCCCTCTTCGCCTCCTCCGGCACCGCGGAGGCGGTTTCGGGCATGCCGTACGTCGGATACGGCTACCAGAACATCCCGGCGGCCGTGAAGTGCGCCCAGCACTTCTCCAACCTGTTCGGCGGCTACCAGCAGCCGATCTTCGAGGACGGCAAGTACGGGCAGGAAACCAACTGGGCCATCAGGAAGTTCCAGCAGCGGATGGTCGACACCGGCCGGAAGAACCTCACCGTGGACGGCGTCGTGGGCCCGGCCACCGGCGGGACCATGCTGCAGCTGGCCTGGGAGGCCGGCATCCGGGACGCCGACTACGGCCGCTGCTGGGCCGCCCTGCCGTCCTGATCAGCCCCGTCCTGATCAGCCCCGTCCCGGGTCTCCGCAGCCGCGGAGGCCCGGGACGCGTTCCCCGGCCGGATCACTCCTTGCCGGTCCCGAACCTCTCGCCGGCCTCCAGCCGCGCCCCGCGGGCCCAGTCCGCCGCCCGCATCTCCTTCTTGCCCTGCGGACGGACCTCACCCAGCTCGATGTCGTGGCTGCCGGTGCCGACCCGCACGCTGTTCTTGCCGACCATCGCGACCTCGCCGGGCGCCAGCTCGGCCGACTCCGGCAGCAGCTTGACCGGCCCGGTGACCTTCAGCCGCTCGCCACGGAACTCGGTCCAGGCACCGGGCGCGGGCGCGCAGCCGCGCACCACCCGGTCGACCCGCAGCGCGGGATGGTTCCAGTCGATCCGCGCGTCCTCGACGCTGATCTTCGGCGCGAGCGTGACGCCGTCGACCGGCTGCTGCACGGCGTGCAGGGAGCCGTCCTCGATGCCGTCCATGGTGGCCGCGAGCAGCCGGGCGCCGGAGAGGGAGAGCCGGGTGAGCAGCTCACCGCTGGTGTCGGTCGGGCGGATCTCCTCGGTGATCACGCCGTAGACCGGGCCGGAGTCCAGGCCCTGCTCGATCAGGAAGGTGGACGCGCCGGTGACCTCGTCGCCCGCGAGCACCGCGTGCTGGACGGGGGCCGCGCCGCGCCAGGCGGGCAGCAGCGAGAAGTGCAGGTTGACCCAGCCGTGTACGGGGATCTCCAGCGTGCCGGGGCGCAGCAGCGCGCCGTAGGCGACCACCGGGCAGCAGTCGGGGGCGAGTTCGGTGAGGCGGGCGACGAACTCCGGGTCGCTGGGCTTCGCCGGCTTGAGGACCTCGATCCCGGCCTCCTCCGCGCGCTGGGCGACGGGGCTGGCGACCAGCTTGCGGCCGCGGCCGGCCGGGGCGTCGGGGCGGGTGACCACCGCGACGACCTCGTGCCGGTCGGAGGCGAGCAGGGCGTCCAGGGCGGGAACGGCGACCTCGGGGGTGCCGGCGAAGACGAGACGCATCAAGGGCCTTTCTGTAAAAGGAAGTTCAGGAAGCCGACGGGGTCAGCGCGCCGCGCCGAAGGTGCTGTGCGGCGAGACCTTGACGACCGGCGCCGGCCCGCTGCCCCAGTCCGTCTCGCGGATCGCCTTCAGGGCGGCCTTGCGCTGCTCGCGGTCCAGCCGGTCGATGAAGACGATGCCGTCCAGGTGGTCGGTCTCGTGCTGGATGCACCGGGCGAGCAGCTGGGTGCCCTCCACGGTCACCGGATCGCCGTACATGTTGAAGCCCTTGGCCACCACGCCGTACGCGCGCTTGGTGTCGTAGCGCAGGCCGGGCAGCGAGAGGCAGCCCTCCGGGCCCTCCTGCTCGTCCTCGCTCAGCGACAGGTCCGGGTTGATCAGGTGCCCGGTGACGCCGTCCACGTGGTAGGTGAACACCCGCAGGGAGACGCCGAGTTGGGGAGCGGCGAGACCGGCGCCGGGGGCGTCCAGCATGGTGTCGGTGAGATCGCGGACCAGGTTGCGCAGTTCCTTGTCGAACACGGTCACCGGCTTGGCGGTGGCCCGCAGGACGGGGTCTCCGAAGAGACGGATCGGCTGGATCGACACGGGCTACGGGCTCCTGTCCGTCGGGGTGTCGGGAGTCGGCGCGGGACTGCGGGCAACGGCTGTTCCCGCCAAGTCTATGCAACGCGCCGGTCCCGTCCCCCATGCCCTCGGCGCCGCCGGAACCGTTCTGGCATAACCCGACTCTGCCGAGCCGCGTTACCCCGGCCCCCGCTTCGGCGTTGGTCAAGAGAGATTGACCGGGGCCGGGCGCACGGGACACCGCACCCCGGCCGAGCCGAACCGTACGGAAGGTGGCACGTAGGCCATGGCTGAGCAGATCAACCACGACGCCCGGGCGCGGGCGAGCCTGCACCTGCTGGTGCGGGACATCGAGCGGGTGAGGCGCCAGGTCGACGCGCTGCGGACGCTCACCGCCCAGCTGGGAAACGTCTACCGACCGCGCCGCCCCAGCACCTCGGCCGGCTTCGTGGTGTACGGGCGGGCGCCGGCGCCGACCGTGCGCCTGGCGCAGGAGCTGCGGGAGAGCGTCGAGACCCTGGTGGCGGCGGCGGTCGAGTTCGACCGGGCGCTGGGCTTCTCCTGGGACTCGGTGGGCTCCGCCCTCGGGGTCACCAAGCAGGCCGTGCACCGCCGCTACGGCATGCGCCGCCCGACCAGCGAACTGCTCGCCGCAAGCGGCGCCGTCCCGGGCCCCGGCCGCCCGGAGGACCTGCCCGCCGCCCCCGCCGCCGGCCTGGCCGCGACCGTCCCGGCGGCCCGCCAGGGCGGCCTGGACCGCAGCAGCCTGGAGCGCGCCGCCCTGGAGCGCACCCCCGTCGACCGCCCCCAGCCCGACCGCGGCACCATCGAGCGCACCACGATCGACCGCAGCACCCCCGTCGACCGCACCGGCATCCCCCTGCGCGGCTGACGGCACCCGCACCCGAACGACCGGCCACCCGGGGCGGGGTGGCCCACTCACCCCGCCCCACCGCCGCCCTGCCGCGCCGGGAAGCAAGCCCCCGGCCCCGAAAGCCCCGGCCCCGGCCCCTCCGACCGCCCGGACCGCCCCAGGCCGCCCCGCCCGCCTCAGCCGATGTCCGTCGGATCCACCCGCACCCGTACCGGCTCAGCCGTCCGCAGCGCGATCCGCGCGATCTGCGCCGCCTTGAGCGCCGCCGCCAGCGCCGACCCCTGCCCGGGCGCCACCCGCAGCAGCGCGCGCTCCTGCTCCTCCCCGCGCAGCGCGGGCAGCGGCACCGGCCCGAGCACGTCGGCGCCCTCCGGCAGCCGGATCAGTCCCAGGAGGTCGGCGACCGCCGCCGGGCTCCCGCTGACCGAGGCCATCCGCGACACCGGCGGGAAGTGCAGCTGCGCCCGTTCGTCCCGTTCCAGCGCGGCGTGCCCGAGCGGGTCCCAGCGGACCACGGCCTGGACGGGACGGGCGGACGGCTCGGCGACCACGACCACCGTGCCGCCCTCCGTGGAGGGCCGCACCAGCGCGGCCGCCGCCAGCCAGAGCCGCAGCGCCTCCTCCCCCGCCCGCAGGTCCGGCCGGCCGAGCAGGGCCCACCCGTCCAGCAGCAGGGCCGCCCCGTACCCGGAGCCGCCCTCCACCACCGGCTCCGCGCCCGGCGTGGAGATCACCAGCGACGGCTCGTCCGGCACCGTGGCCAGCACCGAGTCCCGGCCGGAGGTCCGCACCGGGATCCGCGGGAACGCCTTGCCCAGTTCCTCCGCCGTCCGCCGGGCGCCGATCACCTGGGCCCGGAGCCGGAACGACCCGCACTCGGGGCAGTGCCAGTCGTTCTCCGCCTCCCCGCACCACCCGCAGTGCAGCGCGGCGTCCGCCGAGGGCGCCTCCAGCGGCCCCTCGCAGCGCCGGCACCGCGCCGGGGTGCGGCAGCGTCCGCAGGCCAGCCGGGGCACGTAGCCGCGCCGGGGCACCTGGATGAGCACCGGGTGCCCGGCCGCCAGCGACTCCCGGGCGGCCTCCCAGGCCACCGAGGGCAGCCGGGCGGCCTGCGCGGCCGCGTCACGGTGCTGGTCCAGGTCGGTGACGGTCCGCACCCTCGGTGCGACCTGCCGCACCGTCTCGCGGTCCGCGACGAGCGGCCGCGCCCAGCCGGTGCTGACCAGCTGCGCGCCCTCCACCGTCACCGCGTGCCCGCCGAGCAGCACGGCCGCGCCCTCCTCGGCGGCGCGCAGCAGCGCGACCTCCCGCACGTGCGGGTGCGGGGCGCGCGGGTCGCTGTGGCTGCCGTCGCCGTCCGACCAGACGACGACCAGCCCGAGGTCGCGCACCGGCGCGAACATGGTGGCGCGGGTCCCGATGGCGGCGTGCACGGAGCCCCGGCTCACCGAGAGCCAGCGCCGGTAGCGCTCGCGCGGGCCGAGGTCGGCTTCCAGGGCGGCGTGGCTCCCGGGGCCGAGCAGCTCGGTCAGCGCCTGGTCGACCCGGGCGACCGAACGCGAGTCGGGCAGCACGACCAGCGCGCCGCGCCCGCCCGACAGCGTCGCCGCCACCGCCCGCGCGATCTCGTACGGCCAGCCGGGGCCGGGCAGCGCCGCCCACACGGCGCGCGGCGCGGCGCCGTCAGCCAGCGCGGTGAGGAAGTCGGGCCCGGCCGGGTAGCGCTGCCAGCCGCCGGGGGCCGGCGCGGGCGGGCGCGGCAGCGGCGGCGGCGAGGGCTCGGCCTCGGCCTTGGCGTGCCGGGGCGGGACGGCCAGCTGCAGCACGTCGGCGAGCGTCCCGGCGTACCGGTCGGCGACGGTCCGGCACAGCCGCAGCAGCTGCGGGGTGAGCACGGGCTCGGGCGACAGCACCTGTGCCAGCGGGGCGAGCGGCCCAGGGAAGTCGCTCTTCTCCAGGCGGGCGACGATGAAGCCGTCGTGCAGTTCGCCGCCCTCGCGCTGCCCCTTCACCACCCGCGCGCCGAAGCGCACCCGGACCCGGACGCCCGGCCGGGCCTCCTCGGCCATGACGGCCGGCACCTCGTAGTCGAAGAACTTGTCGATGGTGAGCACGCCCTTGTCCACCACGACCCGGGCCACCGGAAGGTGCTCGGCCCGCTTGGCCCCGCGCCAGCTGCGCGGTTTGGCCCGCTTGACCGTCTCCCGGATGAACGCCAGCTGCTCCGGCTCGCCGGTCCCGTTCTCCCCTGTGTTGCTCATCGCTCCCAAGTACTACCAGGTCACACCGACAGGACGCACAAAGCGGAGCGGCGCCCACCCCCCGGGAGGGGTGGGCGCCGCTTCGACGTGCGGGGGACGTCAGTCCTGCACGGCAGCCTTCAGCCGCTCCACCCGGTCGGTGCGCTCCCAGGTGAAGTCCGGCAGCTCACGGCCGAAGTGGCCGTACGCGGCGGTCTGGGAGTAGATCGGGCGCAGCAGGTCCAGGTCGCGGATGATCGCGGCCGGGCGCAGGTCGAAGACCTCGGAGACGGCCTTCTGGATGCTGAGGACCGGAACGGTCTCGGTGCCGAAGGTCTCCACGAACAGGCCGACCGGCTCGGCCTTGCCGATCGCGTACGCGACCTGCACCTCGGCGCGGCGGGCGAGGCCGGCGGCGACGATGTTCTTCGCCACCCAGCGCATCGCGTACGCGGCCGAGCGGTCCACCTTGGACGGGTCCTTGCCGGAGAAGGCGCCGCCGCCGTGGCGGGCCATGCCGCCGTAGGTGTCGATGATGATCTTGCGACCGGTGAGGCCGGCGTCGCCCATCGGGCCGCCGATCTCGAAGCGGCCGGTCGGGTTGACCAGCAGGCGGTAGCCCTCGGTGGTCAGCTTGATGCCCTGCTCGGCCAGCGCCTTCAGCTCCGGCTCGACCACGAACTCGCGGATGTCCGGGGTGAGCAGCGACTCCAGGTCGATGTCACTGGCGTGCTGGGTGGAGACGACCACGGTGTCGAGGCGGACGGCCTTGTCGCCGTCGTACTCGATGGTGACCTGGGTCTTGCCGTCGGGGCGCAGGTACGGGATGGTCCCGTTCTTGCGGACCTCGGTCAGCCGGCGCGAGAGGCGGTGGGCCAGGGTGATCGGCAGCGGCATGAGCTCGGGCGTCTCGTCGGACGCGTAGCCGAACATCAGGCCCTGGTCGCCGGCGCCCTGCTTGTCCAGGTCGTCCTCGTCACCCTCGACACGAGCCTCGTACGCCGTGTCGACGCCCTGCGCGATGTCGGGCGACTGGGCACCGATGGACACCGACACGCCGCAGGAGGCGCCGTCGAAGCCCTTCTTGGAGCTGTCGTAGCCGATCTCCAGGATCTTGTCCCGGACGAGCTGGGCGATCGGGGCGTACGCCTTGGTGGTCACCTCGCCGGCCACGTGCACCTGGCCGGTGGTGATGAGCGTCTCCACGGCGACCCGGGAAGTCGGGTCCTCGCGCAGGAGAGCGTCAAGGATGGTGTCGCTGATCTGGTCAGCGATCTTGTCGGGGTGGCCCTCGGTGACGGACTCCGAGGTGAACAGGCGGCGAGACACAGCGCTCCCTGGGGTTGCAGCGGCTGCTGACTGAAGTTCCGGGGGACCCGGTAACTCCGGAAAGACTTGATTCCTGGAGTCTAACGGGCTGCTTCCGCCGAACGTCACCCACTCCAGGAATTCTTGAGCGTCCCGCAGCCCTTTCCGATCAGTTGCCGCCCGTTTCCAGCCGCTTTGCGACCAGGTCCCAGACGACGTCCGCGAGCGCCTCCTTCGGACCCACCGGGACGGGCGTCTCACTGCCGTCCGAGCCCAGAACCACGGCCTCGTTGACGTCCGTGCCGAAGGCCTTGCCGTTGCCCACCTCGTTGACCACGAGCAGGTCGCAGCCCTTGCGGGCGAGCTTCGCGCGGCCGTTGGCGAGCACGTCGTCGGTCTCCGCCGCGAAACCCACGACCAGTTGACCCGAACGGGTCCGGTGCGCCGAGAGCTCGGCCAGGATGTCGGGATTGCGGACCAGTGCGACCGGCGCCGGCTCGACCCCCTCGACCTTCTTGATCTTGCCGGTCGCGAACTCGGCGGGCCGGAAGTCGGCCACCGCCGCGGCCATCACCACGGCGTCCGCGTCCGCGACCGCCTCCAGCACCGCCTCGCGCAGCTCCAGCGCGGTCGAGACGTGCACCACGTCCACCCCCGCCGGATCCGGCAGCTCGGCATTGGCCGAGAGCAGGGTCACCCGGGCCCCGCGCGCCGCGGCCGTGACGGCCAGCGCGTAGCCCTGCTTGCCGGAGGAGCGGTTGCCCAGGAAGCGCACCGGGTCCAGCGGCTCCCGGGTGCCGCCCGCCGAGACCACCACGTGCCGGCCCGCGAGGTCGGTCGGCACCGCCCCGCCGCGGCGCAGCACGGCCCGGCAGGCGTCGAAGATCGCCGAGGGCTCGGGCAGCCGCCCCTTGCCGGTGTCCTTGCCGGTCAGCCGCCCGACGGCCGGCTCCAGCACGATCACGCCCCGCCGGCGCAGCGTGGCGACGTTGTCCCGGGTGGCCGGGTGCTCCCACATCTCGGTGTGCATGGCGGGCGCCACGACGACCGGGCAGCGGGCGGTGAGCAGGGTGTTGGTCAGCAGGTCGTCGGCGAGGCCGTGGGCGGCCTTGGCGATCAGGTCGGCGGTGGCCGGGGCGACCACGACCAGGTCGGCCTGCTGCCCGATCCGCACGTGCGGCACCTCGTGCACGCGTTCCCAGGTCTCGGTGGCGGCCGGCCGGCCGGACAGCGCGGCCCAGGTCGCCTCGCCGACGAAGTGCAGCGCGGCCCCGGTGGGCACCACGGTGACCTGGTGGCCGGACTCGGTGAACCGGCGCAGCAGCTCGCACGCCTTGTACGCGGCGATCCCGCCGCTCACACCGAGGACCACGCGCGGGGCGTCCGCAGTCGTCATGAACCGGCCTCTCTACGCATCGGGAACCCGCCCACCCTACGGCCCCTCAGCCGCCACCCGCGCAGCGCCCCACCCCGTGCCCCCACACGACGGGAGGGCCCGGCGGAATCGAGTCCGCCGGGCCCTCCCGGAAAATCAGCGACCGCCTCAGGCAGCCTCGACCGCCTCGGCGGTCAGCATGCCCGCGTTGATCTCGCGCAGCGCGATCGACAGCGGCTTCTCGTGCACGTGGGTGTCGACCAGCGGGCCGACGTACTCCAGCAGGCCCTCACCGAGCTGGGAGTAGTACGCGTTGATCTGGCGCGCGCGCTTGGCGGCGTAGATCACGAGGCTGTACTTGGAGTCGGTGGCCTCAAGCAGCTCGTCGATCGGCGGGTTGATGATGCCCTCGGGCGCGGTCATGGAAGAGGACACGCGAAAACCTTCCGAAAGGGTGGAAAAGACAGACAGGTCAGGCTACACCGAGCAAGGCTAGCAGTTCGGCCGCTACCTGCTCGACCGAGGTGTTGACAAGGGTCGTGTCGAACTCGGGCTCGGCGGCGAGCTCGATCCGGGCGGCGTCGAGCCGCTTCTCGATCACGTCCTGCGACTCGGTGCCGCGCCCGGTCAGCCGACGGACCAGCTCGTCCCAGCTCGGCGGGGCCAGGAAGACCAGCTGCGCCTCGGGCATCGACTCGCGCACCTGCCGGGCACCCTGCAGGTCGATCTCCAGCAGCACGGGCTCGCCGCGCTCCAGCTTCTCCAGCACGGCCGCGCGCGGGGTCCCGTAGCGGTTCCCGGCGAACTCGGCCCACTCCAGCAGCTCGCCGTTGGCGATCAGCTTGTCCATCTCGTCGTTGTCGACGAAGTGGTACTGGACCCCGTTCTTCTCGCCGGGCCTCGGGTGGCGGGTCGTCGCCGACACCGAGAGCCAGACCTCGGGGTGCATCTTCCTCATATGAGCGACGACCGTGCTCTTGCCGACCCCCGAAGGGCCGGAGAGCACGGTCAGCCGCGGACGCTCACTCATGCACCGATTATCCCGGATCGCGGAGGATGACGGGACCACCGGGGCAGGGTCAGGCGGCACCCCCGCCGAACTCCCGCTCCAGGGAGGCGATCTGGTTGGTGCCGAGGCCACGGACGCGCCGGCTCTCGCTGATGCCGAGGCGCTCCATGATCTGCTTGGCACGGACCTTGCCGACGCCCGGAAGGGACTCCAGCAGGGCCGAGACCTTCATCTTGCCGATCACGTCGTTGTCGGCCTTGCCGGCCTTGATCACCTCGTGCAGGGAGGCGCCGGAGTGCTTGAGCCGGTTCTTGACCTCGGCGCGCTCCCGGCGAGCCTCGGCGGCCTTGGCGAGCGCGGCGGTGCGCTGTTCAGGGGTAAGGGGCGGAAGAGCCACGCCGTTCACCTCAGGGTGTGGATGGATGGGATTGAGCTATGACTGGTTTCGTACCCAGGACACCGTCCGCAAGAGGAACCACAAGGCCCTGACCTGCGGGAGCCACGGAATTCGCGGCTCGCCGATGACCTATCGCCGGACACTACCCGCATTGCGGCGCCACGTCAGGAAAAGAACACGAAAAGTCCTGGTCAGCCAAGGCCGACCAGGACTTTCCCGGGCAAAATGACCGCGATTGCGAAACTTTGACGGGCTCGATGTGACGGCGCTCACGTACACTCCGCGACGCCGCCGCCGTCCTGCGGACACTCCACAGGGTCACCGACCGGCTACCGACGGGTAGCCTCCCGCTCCGTGACGGGCCCGTCCGGCCCGCGTGACCGGGTCCGTCCGGCCGGTGCGACCGCGTCCGCCCCGGCCCGCCCGACCGCGTCCGCGCGGCCTACTTGACCGCGTCCGCGAACTCGCCGACGAAGCGGTCCGACGCCTCGCGCAGCGCCGCCACCGAGGGACCGTGCTTCAGCACGTCCCGGCTGACGCTCGGCACCACGTTGATCACCGCGGCGCCGAACACCCGCGGCAGGTCCGCCATGGTCGCGCCCTGGGCGCCGATCCCCGGGGCCAGCAGCGGCCCGTTGATGGCCAGCTCGACGCCCGCGTCGGCCAGCGTCGCACCGACCACCGCGCCGAAGGAGCCCAGCGGCGCCGCGCCCTCGTTCTCGGCCGCCAGCTGCCGCAGCACCGAGGCGGCGACCGGCTCGCCGTCCGCGCCCACCGCGCGCTGCACCTCGGCGCCCTCGGGGTTGGAGGTGAGCGCCAGCGCGAACACGCCGCAGCCCTGCTCCCGGGCCAGGTCCAGGGCCGGGCGCAGCGAGCCGAAGCCCAGGTACGGGCTGACCGTCACGGCGTCCGAGAACAGCGGGCTGGCGGGCGACAGGAAGGCCTCCGCGTAGGCGGCCATGGTGGAGCCGATGTCGCCTCGCTTGGCGTCCATCAGCACCAGCGCACCGGCCGCCCGGGCCTCCTCGACGGTCTTCTCCAGCACGGCGACGCCCTTGCTGCCGAAGCGCTCGAAGAAGGCGGCCTGCGGCTTGAGCACGGCCACCCGGTCGGCCAGCGCCTCGACCACGGTGCGGCTGAAGGTCTCCAGCCCGGCGAGGTCGTCGCCGAGCCCCCAGGCGGCGAGCAGGGAGGCGTGCGGGTCGATGCCGACGCAGAGCTGGCCGCGGGTGTCGAGCGCGTGGCGCAGCCGGGCGCCGAACGGGGCGAGGGTCATGTCGTCCTTTCCGAGGAGTCCGAGGGGTCCGAGGGGTGCGGGAGGTGCGGGGGTCGTACGGGTCTTGACGGGAGCCGGGTCGCTCACGAGCTGCGCACGGCGCTGCCGACCGCCGAGGCCAGGTCGCGGAAGCCCGCGGCCCGGATCCTGGCGGACAGGCCCTTGTGGATCTTCCGGCACCAGAACGGGCCCTCGTAGATGAAGGCGCTGTAGCCCTGGACCAGGTCGGCGCCGTGGAGGATCCGCTGCCAGGCGTCCTCGGCGGTCTCGATGCCGCCGACCGACACCAGGGTCAGCCGGCCCTCCGTCCGGGCGTGCAGCCGCTGCAGCACCTCCAGGGCGCGGGCCTTGAGCGGGGCGCCGGACAGGCCGCCCATGCCGATCTCCTCGATCCGCCCGGCGTCGGTGCGCAGGCCCTCGCGGCCGATCGTGGTGTTGGTGGCGATGATGCCGTCCAGACCCAGCTCCAGGGCGAGGTCGGCGACCGCGTCGACGTCCTCGTCGGCCAGGTCGGGGGCGATCTTGACCAGCAGCGGCACGTGGTGCGCGGTGGTGCGGTCGGCGGCCTCGCGGACGGCGGCGAGCAGCGGGCGCAGGTGGTCGACGGCCTGCAGGTTGCGCAGCCCGGGGGTGTTCGGCGAGCTGACGTTGACCACCAGGTAGTCGGCGTACTTGGCCAGGCGCTCGGTGGACTTGACGTAGTCGGCGACCGCGTCGGCCTCCTCGACGACCTTCGTCTTGCCGATGTTGACGCCGATGACCGGGGTGGAGCTGGTGTGCGGGCGGGCGGCCAGGCGGGCGGCGACCCGGGCCGAGCCCTGGTTGTTGAAGCCCATCCGGTTGATCAGCGCGCGGTCCTCGACGAGGCGGAACAGCCGCGGCGCCGGGTTGCCGGGCTGGGGCTCGCCGGTGATGGTGCCGATCTCGACGTAGTCGAAGCCGAGCATGGCCAGGCCGTCGATGCCGACGCCGTTCTTGTCGAAACCGGCCGCGAGGCCGAACGGGCCGGGCAGGTCGAGGCCGAGGGCGCGGGTGTGCAGGGCACGGTCGCGCGGGGCCAGCACCAGTCGCACCAGGGTGCGCAGGCCCGGCACCGAGGAGGCCAGCCGGATCCAGAAGAAGGCCAGGTGGTGGGCCTTCTCGGGGTCCATCTTCTTGAAGACCAGGTCGAACAGAAGCTTGTACAAGGGTGGTTCAACTCCCGGAGCGGATAGCGGGATTCGAGGCACGGGCCCGGTCGGCGGGCACAACCCGGCGGAGGGCGACGGGCGGGCACAGCCCGGCCGGCGGGCGACGGGCGGGCATGGAAGTGGGGGGCACCCGACTCGCTTTCGGTGCCCCCCACTGCGGTGGTGCTACTTGCGGCCGGCGTTGATCAGCTCGGCGTGCTCCTGGAGCGACATGACCCCGACCTCGTCGCGCAGCAGCCGGTCGATGCCCTGGACGGCCGCGCCCATCGCCTGGACGGTGGTCAGGCAGGGCACCGCGCGGGCCACGGCCGCGGTGCGGATCTCGTAGCCGTCGAGGCGGCCGCCGGTGCCGTACGGCGTGTTGATGATGAGGTCGACCTCGCCGTCGTGGATCAGCTGGACGATGGTCTTCTCGCCGTTCGGGCCCTCGCCCTCGCTGTGCTTGCGCACCACGGTGGCGGGGATGCCGCCGCGCTGCAGCACCTCGGCGGTGCCGGCGGTGGCGAGCAGCTCGAAGCCGAGGCCGACCAGCGCGCGGGCCGGGAAGACCAGGTTGCGCTTGTCGCGGTTGGCGACCGAGACGAAGACCTTGCCCTTGGTCGGCAGCGCGCCGTAGGCGCCGGTCTGGGACTTGGCGTAGGCCGTGCCGAAGACCTTGTCGATGCCCATGACCTCACCGGTCGAGCGCATCTCCGGGCCGAGCACGGTGTCCACGCCGCGGCCGTGCACGTCGCGGAAGCGGCTCCACGGCATCACGGCCTCCTTGACCGCGATCGGCGCGTCGGCGGGCAGCGTGCCGCCGTCGCCCTCGGCCGGGAGCATGCCCTCGGCGCGCAGCTCGGCGATGGTGGCGCCGAGCGAGACCCGGGCGGCGGCCTTGGCCAGCGGCACGGCGGTCGCCTTGGAGGTGAACGGGACGGTCCGGGAGGCGCGCGGGTTGGCCTCCAGGACGTACAGGATGTCGCCGGAGAGGGCGAACTGGATGTTGATCAGACCGCGCACCCCGACGCCGCGCGCGATGGCCTCGGTCGAGGCGCGCAGGCGCTTGACGTCGTGGCCGCCGAGGGTGATCGGGGGCAGCGCGCAGGCGGAGTCACCGGAGTGGATGCCGGCCTCCTCGATGTGCTCCATGACGCCGCCGAGGTAGAGCTCGGTGCCGTCGTAGAGCGCGTCGACGTCGATCTCCACCGCGTCGTCGAGGAAGCGGTCGATGAGCACCGGGTGCTCGGAGATCAGACCGGCGTGCCGCTCCAGGTAGGAGGCGAGCGAGGCCTCGTCGTAGACGATCTCCATGCCACGGCCGCCGAGCACGTAGGACGGGCGGGCGAGGACCGGGTAGCCGATCTCGTCCGCGATCGCCTTGGCCTCCTCGAAGGAGAAGGCGGTGCCGTGCTTGGGCGCGGGCAGGCCGGCGTCGCGCAGGACGCGGCCGAAGGCGCCGCGCTCCTCGGCGAGGTCGATCGCCTCGGGCTGGGTGCCGACGATCGGCACGCCGTTGTCCTTGAGCGCCTGGGCCAGGCCGAGCGGGGTCTGGCCGCCGAGCTGGACGATCACGCCGGCCAGCGGTCCGGCCTGCTGCTCGGCGTGGACGATCTCCAGCACGTCCTCCAGGGTGAGCGGCTCGAAGTAGAGCCGGTCGGAGGTGTCGTAGTCGGTGGAGACGGTCTCCGGGTTGCAGTTGACCATGACGGTCTCGTACCCGGCCTCGGCGAGCGCGAAGGAGGCGTGCACGCAGGAGTAGTCGAACTCGATGCCCTGGCCGATGCGGTTCGGGCCGGAGCCCAGGATGATCACGGCCGGCTTGGAGCGCGGTGCGACCTCGTTCTCCTCGTCGTAGGACGAGTAGAAGTACGGGGTCTTGGCGGCGAACTCGGCGGCGCAGGTGTCGACGGTCTTGAAGACCGGGCGGATGCCGAGGGCGTGGCGCACCTCGCGGACGACGTCCGGCTTCAGACCGCGGATCTCGCCGATCTGCGTGTCGGAGAAGCCGTGCCGCTTGGCGTGGCGCAGCAGGTCGGGGGTGAGCTCGGCGGCCGCGGCCAGCTCGCCGGCGATCTCGTCCAGCAGGAAGAGCTGGTCGACGAACCACGGGTCGATCTTGGTGGCCTCGAACACCTCCTCCGGGGTGGCGCCGGCCCGGATCGCCTGCATCACGGTGTTGATCCGGCCGTCGGTCGGCACGACCGCCTTGGCCAGCAGCTCGGTCCTGTCGCCGACCGGGCCGGTCCAGGAGAACTGGGAGCCCTTCTTCTCCAGCGAGCGCAGCGCCTTCTGCAGCGCCTCGGGGAAGTTGCGGCCCAGCGCCATGGCCTCGCCGACCGACTTCATGGTGGTGGTCAGCGTGGCGTCGGCGCTCGGGAACTTCTCGAACGCGAACCGCGGCACCTTGACCACGACGTAGTCGAGGGTCGGCTCGAAGGAGGCCGGGGTCTCCTCGGTGATGTCGTTGGGGATCTCGTCCAGGGTGTAGCCGACGGCCAGCTTGGCGGCGATCTTGGCGATCGGGAAGCCGGTGGCCTTGGAGGCGAGCGCCGAGGAGCGGGACACGCGCGGGTTCATCTCGATGACGATGACCCGGCCGTCCTCGGGGTTCACCGCGAACTGGATGTTGCAGCCGCCGGTGTCGACGCCGACCTCGCGGATGACGGCGATGCCGATGTCGCGCAGGATCTGGTACTCGCGGTCGGTGAGGGTCATCGCCGGGGCGACGGTGATCGAGTCACCGGTGTGCACGCCCATCGGGTCGAAGTTCTCGATGGAGCAGACGACCACGACGTTGTCGTGCTTGTCGCGCATCAGCTCCAGCTCGTACTCCTTCCAGCCGAGGATGGACTCCTCCAGGAGCACCTCGGTGGTCGGCGAGAGGGTCAGGCCCTGGCCGGCGATGCGGCGCAGGTCCTCCTCGTTGTGGGCGAAGCCGGAGCCGGCGCCGCCCATGGTGAAGGAGGGGCGGACGACGACCGGGTAGCCGCCGAGCGTGTCGACGCCGGCCAGCACCTCGTCCATGGTGTGGCAGATGACCGAGCGGGCGGACTCGCCGTGGCCGATCTTGGCGTTGACGGCCTCGACGACGCCCTTGAAGAGGTCGCGGTCCTCGCCCTTGTTGATCGCCTCGACGTCGGCGCCGATCAGCTCGACGCCGTACTTCTCCAGCGTGCCGGCCGCGTGCAGCGAGATCGCGGTGTTGAGCGCGGTCTGCCCGCCCAGGGTCGGCAGCAGCGCGTCGGGGCGCTCCTTGGCGATGATCTTCTCGACGAACTCCGGGGTGATCGGCTCGACGTAGGTGGCGTCGGCGATCTCCGGGTCGGTCATGATCGTGGCCGGGTTGGAGTTGACCAGCACGACCCGCAGGCCCTCGGCCTTGAGGACCCGGCAGGCCTGCGTACCCGAGTAGTCGAACTCGGCGGCCTGACCGATCACGATCGGGCCGGAGCCGATCACCAGGACGGACTTGATGTCAGTGCGCTTAGGCACGCTGGCCCTCCATGAGCTTCACGAAACGGTCGAAGAGGTAGGCCGCGTCGTGCGGGCCGGCAGCAGCTTCGGGGTGGTACTGCACGCTGAAGGCGGGGACGTCGAGCGCCTGCAGGCCCTCGACCACGTCGTCGTTCAGGCAGACGTGGGAGACCTCGACCCGCCCGTACGGGGTGTCGCTCGCCTTGTCCAGCGGGGCGTTCACGGCGAAGCCGTGGTTGTGGGCGGTCACCTCGACCTTGCCGGTGGTGCGGTCCTGCACCGGCTGGTTGATGCCGCGGTGGCCGTACTTGAGCTTGTAGGTGCCGAAGCCCAGGGCGCGGCCGAGGATCTGGTTGCCGAAGCAGATCCCGAAGAACGGGGTCTTGCGCTCCAGCACGCCCTGCGCCACGGCGACCTGGTGGTCGGCGGTGGCCGGGTCGCCCGGGCCGTTGGAGAAGAACACGCCGTCCGGCTGGACCGCGTAGAGGTCCTCCAGGGTGGAGTTGGCCGGCAGCACGTGCACCTCGATGCCGCGCTCGGCCATCCGCTGCGGGGTCATCCCCTTGATGCCGAGGTCCAGCGCGGCGACGGTGAACTTCTTCTCGCCGATCGCGGGGACGACGTACGCCTCGGTGGTGGCCACCTCGGCGCACAGGTCGGCGCCCTTCATCTCGGGCGACTGCTGCACCCGGGCGAGCAGGGCGGCCGGGTCGGCCAGCGCCTCGCCGGAGAAGATGCCGCAGCGCATCGCGCCGCGCTCGCGCAGGTGGCGGGTCAGCGCGCGGGTGTCGATGCCGCTGATGCCGACGATGCCCTGGTCGACCAGTTCCTCGTCGAGCGAGCGGCGCGAGCGCCAGTTGGAGGCGACGCGGGCGGGGTCGCGCACGACGTAGCCGGCGACCCAGATCCGCGCGGACTCGTCGTCCTCGTCGTTCCAGCCGGTGTTGCCGATCTGCGGGGCGGTCATCACGACCACCTGGCGGTGGTACGACGGGTCGGTCAGGGTCTCCTGGTAGCCGGACATGCCGGTGTTGAAGACCGCCTCGCCGAAGGTCTCGCCGATCGCGCCGTAGGCCTGGCCGCGGAAGGTCCGGCCATCCTCCAGGACGAGCACGGCGGGGACGCGTTCCCGCCGTTGGCGCTGCGTGGTGGGGGCAGGTGCGGTCATTGCGCGGCCTCTTCCGTCTTCTTCGTCTGCGTACGTGTGGCAAGGTGAGCGATCGCCTCGACCCAGGCGGCGTGCTCGTCGGGGTGGTCGGCCCGGAAGCCGGAGTCCAGCTCGGAGCCCTCGTGCGTCCAGGTGACGACGAGCAGCCCGGACGGGACGACCTTGCCGGCGATCCCGGAGTCCGTGCGGGCGCCGGTCAGGTGCGCGGCCGGGATCCACAGGTCGACGTCACCGGGACGCCGGACCAGCAGGCCGTCCTCGCCGAGGGTGAGGTCGGCCCGGCTGCGGGTGCCCAGGCCGTGCGCGACGACCCGGTCGAGCCAGTTCCCGGCGGTGGTCGTGCCGTGGTACCGGCCGCTGGTCTCCAGGATGGTGCGCCCGGCACCGTCCGGCACGGCGGGCAGCGGCGGGATGCCGGACTGCAGGGTGCGCCGCCAGTTCCAGCCCTGGCGCATCAGCCAGTAGACGAGGCCGATCAGGATCAGCAGGCCGACGGACCAGCCGATGTACCCGGGCCAGTTGGTGACCTTCGCCTGCTCCTTGGCGAGCGTGGCGTAGTCCATCACCGCGCGCCGTCCTGCTCGGCGAGCTCGCCGGCCAGCACGGTGGCGCGGCCGCGCAGGAAGGTGGCGTGCACCCGTCCGGGCAGGTCCAGGCCCTTGTAGGGGGTGTTGCGGCTGCGGGTGGCGAAGCTGTCCGGGTTCACGGCACCACGGTACGCGGGATCGAACAGCACCAGGTTGGCGGGCTCACCCACCGAGATCGGCCGGCCGTGTCCGGTGAGACGGCCGATCCGGGCCGGGCGGCGCGACATCCGGTCGGCGACGCCCTCCCAGTTCAGCAGGCCGGTCTCGACCATGGTCTGCTGGACGACCGACAGCGCGGTCTCCAGGCCGACCATGCCCATCGCGGCGACGGCCCACTCGCAGTCCTTGTCCTCGTCCGGGTGCGGCGCGTGGTCGGTGGCGACGGCGTCGATGGTGCCGTCGGCGAGCGCCTTGCGCAGCGCCTGGACGTCCTCGGCGGTGCGCAGCGGCGGGTTCACCTTGTACACCGGGTCGTAGGAGCGGACCAGCTCGTCGGTGAGCAGCAGGTGGTGCGGGGTCACCTCGGCGGTGACGTCCCAGCCCTTGGCCTTGGCCCACCGGATGATCTCGACCGAGCCGGCCGTGGAGACGTGGCAGACGTGCAGCCGGGAGCCGACGTGCGCGGCGAGCAGCACGTCGCGGGCGATGATCGACTCCTCGGCGACGGCCGGCCAGCCGCCGAGCCCGAGCTCGCCGGAGACCTGGCCCTCGTTCATCTGGGCGCCCTCGGTGAGCCGCGGCTCCTGGGCGTGCTGGGCCACGACGCCGTCGAAGGCCTTGACGTACTCCAGGGCGCGGCGCATCAGCACCGCGTCGTCGACGCACTTGCCGTCGTCGGAGAAGACCCGGACGCCCGCGGCGGACTCGTGCATCGCGCCGAGCTCGGCGAGCTTCTTGCCCTCCAGGCCGACGGTGACGGCGCCGACCGGGCGGACGTCGCAGTAACCGGCCTCCTGGCCGAGGCGCCAGACCTGCTCGACCACGCCGGCGGTGTCGGCCACCGGGGTGGTGTTGGCCATCGCGTGCACGGCGGTGAAGCCGCCCATCGCGGCGGCCTGGGTGCCGGTGAGCACGGTCTCGGCGTCCTCGCGGCCGGGCTCGCGCAGGTGGGTGTGCAGGTCGACCAGGCCGGGGAGCGCGATCAGCCCGGAGGCGTCGATCTCGATGTCCGCCTCGGCCGTCAGGCCGGTGCCGATCTCCTTGATCACACCGTCGGCGAGGAGGAGGTCCTGCGGGGCGCCGCCGAGGATCTTGGCGTTGCGGATCAGGTAGGTGGTCACTGAGCGGTCTCCACGGTCTCGGTGCGGGGGGCGTCGGCGGGGGCGTCGGCGGGGGTGGCTCCGCCGAGCAGCAGGTAGAGCACGGCCATCCGGACGGAGACGCCGTTGGCGACCTGCTCGACCACGGTGCAGCGCGGCGAGTCGGCGACCTCGGCGGTGATCTCCATGCCGCGGACCATCGGGCCGGGGTGCATGACGATCGCGTGCTCCGGCAGCCGGGACAGCCGCAGGCCGTTCATGCCGTAGCGGCGGCTGTACTCGCGCTCGGTCGGGAAGAACGCGGCGTTCATCCGCTCGCGCTGCACCCGCAGCATCATCAGCGCGTCCGTCTTGGGCAGCACGCTGTCCAGGTCGTAGCTGATCTCGCAGGGCCAGTTCTCGATGCCGATCGGCAGCAGCGTCGGCGGCGCGACGAAGGTGACCTGGGCACCGAGGGTGTTCAGCAGGTGGACGTTGGAGCGGGCGACCCGGCTGTGCAGGACGTCACCGACGATCGTCACCCGGCGGCCGGCCAGGTCGTGACCCGAGCCCGGGTTGAGGTGGCGACGCATCGTGAAGGCGTCGAGCAGCGCCTGGGTGGGGTGCTCGTGGGTGCCGTCACCGGCGTTGATCACACTGCCGTGCAGCCAGTCGGACTGGGCCAGCCGGGCCGGCGCGCCCGAGGCGTGGTGGCGGATGACCACCGCGTCGGCGCCCATGGCCTGCAGGGTCAGCGCGGTGTCCTTGAGGCTCTCGCCCTTGGAGACCGAGGAGCCCTTGGCGGAGAAGTTGATGACGTCGGCCGAGAGGCGCTTCTCGGCGACCTCGAAGGAGGTCTTCGTCCGGGTGGAGTCCTCGAAGAAGAGGTTGACGACGGTGCGGCCGCGCAGCGTGGGCAGCTTCTTGACGGCCCGGCCGGAGAGCTGGGCCAGCTCCTCGGCGGTGTCCAGGATCAGCAGCGCGTCGTCGCGGCTGAGATCGGCGGCGGAGACGAGGTGGCGCTTCACGCGGGTTACTCCGGGAGGTGCGGTTCGGTGGGCTTGGCGGCCATGGCCTGCGAGGAGCGCTGGGCGAAGTCGCGGTCGCCGACCAGGACGGCGTCCACGCCGTCGCTGTCGGAGAGGCGCACCTGCACGGCCTCGCGCAGCGAGGTGGGGAGGTTCTTGCCCACGTAGTCCGCGCGGATCGGCAGCTCGCGGTGGCCCCGGTCGACCAGGACGGCGAGCTGGACGGCGCGGGGCCGGCCGATGTCGTTCAGCGCGTCGAGCGCGGCGCGGATGGTGCGGCCGGAGAAGAGCACGTCGTCGACCAGCACGACGAGCTTGCCGTCGATGCCGCCGGACGGGATCTCGGTGTGCTCCAGGGCGCGGGCGGGCTTCAGCCTCAGGTCGTCCCGGTACATGGTGATGTCCAGGGTGCCCAGCGGGATGTCGCGCCCGGTGATCTGGGCCAGCCGGCCGTGCAGGCGGCGGGCGAGGTGGACGCCCCTGGTGTGGATGCCGAGCAGCACGACGTCCTCCGCGCCCTTGGCGCGCTCGACGATCTCGTGCGCTATCCGGGTGATGACCCGGGCGATGTCCGTACCGTCCAGCACCTGGTGCGGCGGTCGCGGCGTCGAATCCTGGTATGCGGTCATGCCGAAGCGGACCTCCTTCCCCGCCTCACTGGACGGGCCTTAAAGGATGTCTGGGATCGCCCCCGCCGGACCGGCGTGGGCTTCGGGTCATCCTAGCAGCGCCCCGGACGGCAAACGGAAGTCCATCATTCCGCTTCCCGCGGTTTACACCCCGGACGCGCCGACGATGCGGGCCATTCGCACGACTGCCCCATTCGGCTTGACGCAACTACCTTACTCTACGTAACCTCACAGTGAGTTACGAGACGGACGTCGAACCCACCGGTAACGGCGTCGGCAATCGCCCGTGACCCACCACTGAACGCGAAGCAATCTCGTCCGGGGAGATCAATGTCCAGCGACTACGCGAAGCAACTCGGAGGCAAGCTCCGAGCGATCCGCACTCAGCAGGGTCTCTCCCTGCACGGTGTCGAGGAGAAGTCCCAGGGGCGCTGGAAGGCAGTCGTCGTAGGCTCGTACGAGCGCGGTGACCGTGCGGTCACCGTGCAGCGGCTGGCCGAGCTGGCGGAGTTCTACGGCGTCCCGGTGCAGGAGCTGCTGCCCGGCGGCACCCCCGGTGGCGCGGCCGAGCCGCCGCCGCGGCTGGTCCTCGACCTGGAGAGACTGACCCAGGTCCCTTCCGAGAAGGCCGGTCCGCTGCAGCGCTACGCGGCGACCATCCAGAGCCAGCGCGGTGACTACAACGGCAAGGTGCTGTCGATCCGCCAGGACGACCTGCGCACCCTGGCCGTCATCTACGACCAGTCGCCGTCGATCCTCACCGAGCAGCTCATCTCGTGGGGCGTGCTGAACCCCGACGCGCGCCGCGCGGTGCGCGAGGAGGACGCGAGCTGAGGCTCACCGCACCGGCTCCCGCCAGCGGACCCAGCACTCGTTTCACCAGTGCTGACAAGCAGAAACGTCACGGCGCGGCACCCCGAAACGGGGCCGCGCCGCGGCGTTCGCCCGCACCGCCGCAGGCCTCGGGGGCGCCGGGGCTTCAGCAGACGGTGCCCAGGCTGTAGCCGGGCCGGGCCGCCACCCCGTCCAGCCGGACCGGCCGGTCCGCCGGCGCCCAGTCCTGGCCCCCGCTCGACCACGCCCAGGAGGCCGGCAGGTACTCCCCGCAGGAGGCCGCCGAGCCCTGCGAACCGTGCAGCACCGCGACGCCCGGCAGCTCCAGGGCCAGCCCGGCGCACAGCACCGCGCAGACCAGCTCCAGGTCCTCGTCGTTGACCCGCACCACGCCGTCCTCCCACTGCAGCACCCGCGCCGCCGCGGTCAGGGCCCCGCCGGGAGCGTCCACCCGCAGACGCAGCTCGTACACGCCGGCGCCCGCGCCGACCAGCATCCGGCGGAACACCTCGCCCCCGCGCTGGTAGGCGGCGCGCACCCAGTCGGCGTGCCCGTCGTCCGGCTCGCCCGCACCCCCGTACAGCCCGCCGTCGAGCAGCAGGTCGGCATGGCTGAGCGTCAGCCCGTTCTCCCGGGCCCGGACGAGGCGCGGCACGAAGTCCCCGGCCAGCTCCTCGCCCTGGTAGGCGAGCAGCTGGGTCTGCAGCGGCGGGTTGACCAGGTAGCGGTCACGGGCGGTGGGTGCGGCCGGGTCCAGGCCGTTGAGCAGGCAGAACTCCTCGAAGTCCTGCGGGTGGAACATCCGGGCCCGGACGGCCTCGAAGCGCTCCAGCGCGTCGCCCAGCAGGTCGGCGGTGTCGGCCAGGTAGCGCTCGAAGTCGGGGGCGTCGGAGATCCCCCAGACGCGGGCCCGCGCGAAGTCCGCGGCGTTGGTCAGCACGCCGATGACGAACGCCTGGTCGGCGCCCCCGGCCGGCACCCCGGCCCCCTCGGCCCGCTCGCCGCCCTCGGCCCGCGGCGGCCGGTGCGAGGCCCGGACCGCGGGCCGGGGGCCGCCGGCGGTGCAGTCGGAGTTGCGACGGGCGCGACCGTTCCGGCTCATGCGCCCACCTCGCCGCGCTCGGCGGGGGCGGTCGCCCGTGCACGCCTCTCGACTGTTCGCTCGCTTCGCTCGCTCACGGGTGGCTCCTGGCATCGGCGGTGACGGTCGGCGGCGGGCTCGCCGCTGACCGCCTTCCTCCCCACCCCCCGCGCGTCGCACACGTACGGCGTGTCACAGGAATGTAACCACGGGTGATAGCACCGGCGGCGCGCCCCTGGCGGACCTACCGGGGCACCCGGGCCAGCTGGCGGGACTGCGCGACCAGGCGGCCGGACTCGTCCCAGACCTCGGCGTCCTCCTCGAAGTACCCGCCGGCCAGGTTGCGGGTCGCGTGGGTGACGCGCAGCCAGCCCGGGACGGGCTTGGCGCGCAGGTGGACGGTCAGCTCGACGGTCGGGGCCCAGCCCGGCATGCCGAGGTCGAAGGTGACCGGCGGCAGCGCGTCGGCGACGAGCAGGAGCAGCAGCGGGTCGGGCTCGCGGCCGTCGGCGAGCCGGAACCAGCCCTGGATCCGCCCGTTGCCGGAGGGCTGCCCGAGCGCCCAGCCGACGGTGGCCGGGTCCAGCCGGAGGTCGAAGCGCTCCAGCAGGGCGGCCTGGGCGATCAGCTCCTTGGGCGCGTGCTCCACGCCGATGCACTGGTCCGGCGGCGGCAGCTGCGGCGGCTGCGCACTTGTGCGCACCTCGCCGTCGCCGGTGGAGAGGTCGCCGTGGCTGGCCACCACGCGCAGCCGCTCGACGCCGTCCTGACTGAGCGAGGCGGTGCCGGTGGAGAGCCCGCGGCCGGAGCGCAGCACCTCGGTGCGGACGGTGGCCGGGCCGGGGGTGGAGGCGGACAGGTAGTAACCACTGATCGACACCGGGTCCGGGTGCGTGCCGTGCTCCAGCGACAGCGCGTGTCCGGCCACGGCGAGCAGCAGCCCGCCGTTCACCCCGCCGCCGATCTGCCAGCCCTCGCCCAGCTCGGCCTCGTAGCGGCCGGCCTCCTCGGCGTGTCTGGTCAGGGCGATGCCCTGGTCGAACTCGCTGCGGATCGCGGTGGTCATGTGGGGGACCTGCCCTTCGCACGGGGTTCCGAACACCAAGTTACTGATGAGTAGGAACTCACCTTACGCCGCCCGGGTGAAACGCGCGACGGCCGGGAACAGCGAAGGCTCGGAGAACGCCGGACGAACCGGGCACGCCGGACGCGGCCGGGCCGGACGGGACCGGGAACGCCGAACGGCCGTCGGACCCGCGTTCGGGTCCGACGGCCGTCGGAAGGGCGTGGCCGTTACCGGCGGATGCTCGGCTTCAGCTCCAGGAAGCGGGCGAGCAGACCGTTGACGAAGGCCGGGGAGTCGTCCGTGGAGAACTCCTTGGCGATCTCGACGGCCTCGTCCAGGACGACCGCGTCCGGGACGCCGTCCTCCCAGATCAGCTCGTACGCGCCGAGTCGCAGGACGTTGCGGTCCACGATCGGCATCCGGTCGAGGGTCCAGCCCACCGCGTACTGCGAGATCAGGTCGTCGATGCGACGGGCGTGCTGGACGTACCCCTCGATCAGCTCCATGGTGTACTCACCGACCTGCGGGGTGCCCTCGTCGGGCCTGGGGTCGCGGGCGCGGGCCACCCAGTCGGCGAGGACCTGCTGCGGGTCGACCCCGCGGTGGTCGGCCTCGAAGAGGATCTGGAAGGCCCGGGTGCGGGCCTTGCTGCGTGCGGCCGACACGGACTTACTTCACCCGGCCGAGGTAGCTGCCGTCGCGGGTGTCGACCTTGACCTTCTCGCCGGTGACGACGAAGAGCGGGACCTGGATCTCGGCACCGGTCTCCAGGGTGGCCGGCTTGGTGCCACCGGTGGAGCGGTCGCCCTGGACGCCCGGCTCGGTGTGCGAGATGACCAGCTCGACCGAGGTCGGGAGCTCGATGTAGAGGACGGCGCCCTCGTTGGTGGCGACCAGGGCCTCGAAGCCCTCCAGCAGGTAGTTGGCCGCGTCGCCGACGACGGACGGCTCGACCGTGATCTGGTCGTAGGTGTCCATGTCCATGAACACGAAGTTCTCGCCGTCCTTGTACGAGAACTGCATGCCGCGCTTGTCGACGTTGGCGGTCTCGACCTTGGTGCCGGCGTTGAAGGTCTTGTCGACGACCTTGCCCGTCAGGACCTCCTTGAGCTTGGTACGCACGAAGGCCGGGCCCTTGCCGGGCTTGACGTGCTGGAACTCGACGACGGACCAGAGCTTGCCGCCATCAAGCTTGAGGACCATGCCGTTCTTGAGATCGTTCGTGGAAGCCACGGGCGCACTTACTCCTGGATATAGCTGTCAAGGAACCAAGGTTTGCGTCCTGCCGCCGACGGCCGTGGGCCGCGGTCACAGGGCGAGGAGCTCCTTGGTGGTGATGGTGAGCAGCTCGGGCCCGCCCTCTTCGAGGGGGCGCACGACGAGCGTGTCCTCGATCCGGACACCGCCCTTGCCCGGGAGGTGGACCCCCGGACCGACGGTGACCGGTACGCGGCTGTCCAGTTTACCCATGTCCGACGGGCCGAGGCGCGGCGCCTCCCGGATCTCCAGTCCGATGCCGTGGCCCACCGGATGCGGCGAGGTCTCGGTGTGGCCCGCCGCCTCCAGGACCTGCCGGGCGGCCCGGTCGGGCACGCACTGCTCGACACCCGGGCCGAGCGCCTCCCGGCCCGCCCGCTGGGCCCGGAAGACCAGCCGGTGCAGCTCCACCTGCCAGGGCGCCGGAGCAGCGCCGATCACGAAGGTGCGGGCGGTGGAGATGCGGTAGCCGCGGTACTGGGCGCCCATCACCACGGTCAGGAAGTCGCCCTCCTCCACCCGGCGGTCGGTCGGCTGGTGGGCGGCCTGGCCGGAGTGGCTGCCGGTGCCCACCGACACCGGGAAGGCGGCCCGGTCGGCGCCGTGGTCGATCATCCGGCGCTCCAGCTCCATGGCCAGGTGCCGCTCGGTGCGCCCGACCAGGATCGACTCCAGCAGCTCGCCGAGCGCCTGGTCGGCGATCTCGGCGGCGATCCGCAGGTCGGCGATCTCGTGCTCGTCCTTGACCACCCGCAGCCGCTCGACCAACTGCCCCAGGTCGACCAGCCGGGCCCGTTCCACCCGGCCCGCCACCGCCCGGTGCCGGCTGACGGTCAGGTCGTGCTCCTCCACCGCCAGCCCCGCCACCCCGAAGCTCGCCGCCGTGGCCGCGGCGGCCAGCGCGGTGTCCGTCCCGGCCGCCACCGGCAGCTGGGTCACGTCCGCGGCGATCAGGTGCTCCCCCGTGTCGTCCGGCGGCACGTCGTCCGGCAGCGCGAGCAGCGCCCGCTCCCTGGTCAGCAGCAGCGTCGCGCCGCAGGGCGCGCAGCCCGTCAGATACCGCACGTTCGCCGCCCGGGTGATCAGCGCCGCATCGGCCCCGGCCGCACTGCAGTGCTCCCTCACCCGCTCCCGCCGCCCCGCGTACGCATCCGCCATGCGTCGAGCCTACGAACCCCCGGCCCGAACCGCCCGCCGAGCACCCCCGACAGGACCCCGGGGTGCCTCCCCGCGCCCGCCCGCGCCCCCGTACCACCGGCTGGTTCCCGCGACGGATTCCCCCCGACCTGTGCCCGCGACCGGTTCCGGGCCGAAGGGTTCCCGCCGCCACCCGGGCCGGGCGGGGCAACCGGGTGACCGGGGCGCCGCCGCGGGCCGCTCCCCCGGGGGAACGCGGGCGACGCCGCCGGGGAGCCCACACCCCCCGACGGCGCCCACCCGGTACCGGGCCGCACTACGCCCCGTCCGGGCCGATCAGCCCGCGCCGGTAAGCGGGGACCAGGTTCTGCGGCACGAGCAGCTCCCGGCCGTCGATCGCGATCGGGACCAGCCGCGGAGCCGTCGCCCTCCAGCGGGCGCGGCGGTGACGGGTGCTGCTGCGGGAGGTCCTGCGCTTGGGTACGGCCATCGGGGTCTCCTATCGGCTCGGGCCGGAGGTGTACGGGAGGAGGGCCGTCTCGCGGGCGGTCTTCATCGCCCGGGCCGCCGCCCGCTGCTGCTGCACGGTGGTGGGGGTACCCCCGGCCGAAGGCTGGGGGAGGTGACCCTGCGGCTGCGGATCCTGCCGCGGTCGGAGACGAAGCGGCGCAACAGCTCGGTGTCCTCGTGGTCGACGTACTCGATGCCGCCCGCGATCAGGGGGTCGGGCCGGTTCTTCGGCGGGGCGGTTCGGTGGCGCATGACAGCGGGCGTCCTTTCGGCGGACGTCAGTGGACGGGGTCGAGCAGGTCCCGGAAGGCGTCGGGCAGGGCCTTCCAGCCCCCTTCGCCGACGGCGAGTTCGGTGTCGGTGAGCAGGCAGGAGTCGAGCAGCACGGTGATGCCGTCGGAGTCCAGCCCCTCCGCGGTGAAGCTGAGCTGCTGGACCCGGTCACCGTGCAGCGGGTGCCAGTCGAGGGCGGCGGCCGCCCGGCGCGCGGGCGGGTACAGGTCCCAGGCCGCGTCGGGGAGGGCGGTGAGCCAGGGCCCGCACTCCTCGACCGCGAGGTTGGCCCCCGCCGCGTCCCAGGCCAGCAGCAGGTCGGGCCGGTTGGCCAGCCAGAAGCGGCCGCGGCTGCGCTGCGCTGCCGGGACGAGCAGTTCCAGCGCCTCGTGCAGCCGCCCCGGGTGCAGCGGCCGGCGGCGTTCCCACACCAGGGTGGTGACGCCCGCCTCGTCCCGCTGCTGCGGCAGCAGCGCGATCGCCGGGTTGACCCGGTCGCGGGCGGCGGCGACGTCGAACCCGCCGAGCGCGGCCCGGGTGAGGGTGCCGGTGCCGAGCCGGACGACCCTGGCGGTGGCGTGGAGCTGGCGCAGCAGCGCGAGCCCCGGCGCGTGCGCCGTGGCGCGCGGGACGGCGAGGGTGGTGGCGTACTCGATCTGATGGGCGAGCGCCTCCGCGCGGGTCCGCCCGTCCCGCCCGGCGGTGTGCTCGCCGTGGTCCACCAGGTCGTCGGGGACGGACAGTTCGCCGATCAGCCGGTCCGGGTCGACCGCGGTGACCACGCCCGCGAGTTCGACGACGTCCGCGAGCTGCCGGCCGTCCGACTCCCCTCCGGCGATCACCTCCACGGCCGGGTGCGGGTCGCTGCCGCCCCACAGTTCGACGATCGCGAGCCCGTGCCGACCCTCGTCGGCGATCTCCAGCAGCCGGGGCAGGAGGTCCTCGCGCAGGGCGCAGCACGGGCAGTCGTTCGTCAGCGGCACGTCGTCCACGTCGAACGCCCCTCCGGCGTCGCGCAGTTCGCGGTGGACGAGGCCGAGCGAGGCGTCCCGCAGATCGTGCCGAAGCACCACCGCGTCCACTGCGGCGGCGGCCAGTTCCCCGACGGCGGCGCGGCGTTCGTCGGCGTGCAGACCGGCGACGACGACCACCGGCAGCTTGATCCCGTCCGGGTCGGCCGTCATGCCGCTCACCAGCTGGCCTTGCGGACGCCCGGCAGGTGACCGGCGTGGGCGTGCGTGCGGAGGTTGACCCGGGAGAGGCCGAAGGCGCGCAGGTAGCCGCGGGGGCGGCCGTCCACGGCGTCACGGTTGCGGATCCGGGTGGCACTGGCGTCGCGCGGCTGGCGGGCGAGTTCGGTCTGCGCGGCGGCACGCTCGGCGGGGTCGGTGCCGGGCCGGGCGATGATCCGCTTCAGTTCGGCCCGGCGCTCTGCGTAGCGGGCGACGACGGCGCGTCGCCGTCCGTTCTTGGCGATCTTGCTCTGCTTGGCCATCAGACCTTCTCCCCCCGGGCCCGGATGCGGGCGACGGCGGCCTCGATGCCGATCGCGTCGACGGTGCGGATGCCCTTGGCGCTCAGCACGAGCCGGACGTACCGGCCCTCGCTGGGCAGCCAGTAGCGCTTGCGCTGGATGTTGGGGTCGAAGCGGCGGGGGGTGCGGCGGTGCGAGTGCGAGATCGCGTTGCCGAAGCCGGGTCGGCGGCCGGTGAGTCGGCAGTGGGCAGACATGGGTGCTCCTTGCTCCCTGGCGCTCGGGAATGGGCAGGACGGAGCTCACGTTACACCAGATGAAAATGACATCCATTTCTGTGTACGGTTTCGGCCCGGCACCCCGGACACCCGCACCACGACCCCAGGAGGACACCCCGTGGCCCGCAGCGAACTGCGTCCCGTCATCAAGCTCCGTTCCGCCGCCGGCACCGGCTTCACGTACGTGAGCCGCAAGAACCGCCGCAACGACCCGGACCGGATGGTCCTGCGCAAGTACGACCCGGTCGCGGGCCGGCACGTCGACTTCCGCGAGGAGCGCTGAGCACCCCCGCACCCGAACCTGAACCCGCACCCGTACCCGACCGGCCGACCGACCGACCCCCGAGAGGAACCCCGCCATGAAGCCCGGAATCCACCCCGCCTACCGCCCGGTCGTCTTCCGCGACAAGGTCGGCGGCCTCGCCTTCCTGACCCGGTCGACGGTCACCGGCGACCGCACCGTCGTCCGGGAGGACGGCAACACCCACCCGGTGATCGACGTCGAGATCTCCTCTGCGAGCCACCCCTTCCACACCGGCCAGTCCCGCGTGCTCGTCACCGCGGGGCGGGTCGAGCGCTTCCGCCGGCGGTACGGCGACCGGCACTGACGGCGACCGGCGGCCGGCACCCAGGGCGACCGGCACCGAGAACGCCGCAACGGCGCCTCCCGGACGGGGAGGCGCCGTTGCGGCATGCGAAGCAGGGGGCCGCGACCGGGGCGGCGCCGGGGATCAGCGCGGTGGCGGCACCGAGACCACCATGGTCAGCGCCAGCGTCCGCTCTCCCGCATTGCGGTAGACGTGCGGGTACGAGGCGTCGAAGGAGACCGTGCCGCCGACCGGCACCGGGTGCTCGCGCTCGTCGTGCACCAGGGTCAGCTCGCCCTCGTCGACCCGGACGATCTCCACCGTCCCGGCCGGGTGCGGCTCCGAGGAGTACTCCTCGCCCGGCTCCATCCGCCAGCTCCACAGCTCCAGCGGGCCGGGCGCCTCGATCCCGTGCAGCAGGGTGCCGGTGCCGCCGGACGGCCCGGCCCACAGCGGCACGGCCTGGTCGGCCGGCACGATCCGGACGTCCGGCCCCTTCTCGTAGTCGAGCATCGTGGCGACCGAGACGCCCAGCGCGTCGCCGAGCCGGACGACGGTGGCCACGCTCGGGTTGGTACGGCCCTGCTCGATCTGCACGATCATGCCGCGGCTCACCCCGGAGCGGGCGGCGAGGGCGTCCAGGGTGTGACCGCGCTCGGTGCGCAGCCGCTTGAGGTTCCGGGCGAGGGCCCGGGAGACGAGGTCGGGGTCCGGCACGCGGTCAGTCCTCCGGTGTGTCCACTGGTCGTGACAGTGCGAAATAGTGTTCGGCAAGTTCAGTTTGTTGCACTACGCTGCCAAACCTCGGCAACGAGTCCACCCGACTGTACTTCGGAGTGCATTGTGCTGTCCTTGAGTCCCTCCGCGCCCGGCGGACCCACCATCCCGGGCAACCTCCTGCGGCCCGGGGCCCGCCCGTGACCGCCCTGCTCGCGCTCTCCGCCAGCCTGCTCTGGGGCGTCGCCGACTTCGGCGGCGGCGCACTCGCCCGGCGGCTGCCCGCGCTCGCCGTGGTGGTCGCCTCCCAGGCGGCGGCCGCCGCCGTACTGCTGGCCGCCGTCCTCGCCACCGGCAGCTGGGCCGACGCCTCCCCCGCCCTCTGGTACGCGGTCGCCGCCGGGGTGATCGGCCCGTTCGCGGTCCTCGCCTTCTACCGCGCGCTCGCCCTCGGCCCGATGGGCGTGGTCTCGCCGCTGACCACCGTCGCCGTCCTGGTGCCCGTCGGCGTCGGCCTGGCCCTCGGCGACCGCCCGGGCCCCGGCCGGATCGCCGGGATCGCCGTCGCGGTGGCCGGCGTGGTGCTCGCCTCCGGGCCCGAGCGCGGCGGCCGGGCCGCCGCCCGCAGCACCCTGCTGCTCACCCTGGGTGCGGCCCTCGGCTTCGGCACGGTGATGGCCCTGATCGCGCACGCCTCGGCGGACGGCGGCCTGCTGCTGGTGCTGTGCGTCCAACGGCTGTGCAACGTCGCCGTCGGCGGCACCGTCCTGGTGGCCGGCCTGCGCCGCTCCGGGGATGCGGCCGGCCTGCTGCCGGGACTGCGGGCCCGGCTGCCGCTGCTCACCGCGGTCGGGCTCGCCGACGTCGTCGCCAACGCCGTCTTCGCGATGGCCTCGCACCGCGGCTCGGCCACCGTGGCCGCCGTCCTCTCCTCGCTCTACCCCGTGGTCACCGCGCTGATGGCACGCGGGGTGTTCAAGGAGCGGCTGCGCCCGGTCCAGGTGGTCGGCGCCGGGCTCGCCGTCGCGGGAACGCTGCTGCTCGCGGCCGCATGAGAGGTGCTCATGACGCTGCCCCATGAGCCGCGCTCATGGGGCAGTGGGATGAGCCGCGCTCATGCCCCGACGCCATGAGTCGACCTCATGCCCCCGGCCGCCATGAGCCGACCTCATGGGACCCCATGAGCCGCGCTCATGCCCGACCCCATGAGCCGCGCTCATGCCCGACGTCATGAGCCGCGCTCATGCCCCCGGGCTCGGACCCGTCACGAGCCCTCGGGCGCCCAGCGCTTCTCGACCCGGGCGAGCTTCCAGTACCCGATCGCCAGCGCCCAGACCACCACGAACAGCCCGGCGATCGCGTAGCCGACGTTGTCCAGCGAGATGTCCGCGATCCAGCCGCTCACCGGGTCGGTGAGGTCGAACTTCTCGTGCAGCACACCGACCAGCTCGATGGTGCCGATGATGAAGGCCACCGCGATCGACAGCCCGGTGATGGTCAGGTTGTAGTACACCTTGCGCACCGGGTTGGCGAAGGCCCACTGGTACGCGAAGTTCATGAACGTCCCGTCCAGGGTGTCGAACAGGCTCATCCCGGCCGCGAACAGCAGCGGCAGGCAGACGATCGCGTACCAGGGCAGTCCGGCGGCCGCACCCGAGCCGGCCATCACCATCAGGGTGACCTCGGTCGCGGTGTCGAAGCCCAGGCCCAGCACCATGCCGACCGGGAACATCTGCCCCGGCCGGGTGATCGACCGGGTGGCCCGGTTCAGCACCCGGGCCATGAAGCCGCGCGAGTCGAGGTGCGCCTCCAGCTCCGCCTCGTCGTACTGCCCGGCGCGCATCGCCCGGAACACCTTGAGGATCCCGAGCAGCGCCGCCAGGTTGAGCGCCCCGATCAGGTACAGGAACGCGCCGGAGGCCGTCGTCCCGACCACCCCGAGCCACTTGTGGGTGGTCGACTCGTCGTCCATCAGCGTGTTCGCCAGCTGCGCGCCGCCCGCCACCAGGGCGGCCATGATGACCACCATCGAGGAGTGCCCGAGGGCGAACCAGAAGCCCACCGAGACCGGCCGCTTGCCGTCCGCCATCAGCTTGCGGGTGGTGTTGTCGATCACCGCGATGTGGTCGGCGTCGAAGGCGTGCCGCATCCCGAGGGTGTACGCGGTGATACCCAGGCCCACCCCGAAGACCTGGGTACCGACCGCGTACCGCTCGGGTGCCACCAGAAAAATGAGCGTCCCGAAGGCCACCACGTGCATGGCCAGGATCACGCCCATCAGCCCGGCCGTGCGGACGGTGTCCTCGCGCCGCCACCGGAAGGTGGGCAGTACGGAGGGAGCCGCTGCGGCCTCCGCGGCGGCGGTTTCGGGCAGGGTCATCTGCGGATCACGCTCCAGCACCTCGTGGAATCACTTCGTGAGATGCCGCGGCCGGTCTCCTGGCTTACGGGACACGCCCGTACCCGCCTTCCCGGGTGCGCGAGGCGCCCAGTGACGTCGTGGGTACGGACGGCGCTCCCCCGCGGACGGGGGAACGGCCCGATCACAGTGGCGAGGGCCGCTCCGGACTCCGGACCCCTGAGGGTCCGTCACCGGTCTTCCCGAGCACCACGGCGGGCTACACGGTAGGGGCCCGGCCCCGACCCATGCAAGGCTGCGCACCTGCGCAGGTGTCCAGGATCACAGCCGCCCGCCTGCAAGAATGTCCGCATGCATCTCGTACCGGCCGACCGCGCGGGCCACCGCACCATCGACGGACACCGGGTCTGCGAGGCCATCGCCGCGATCGGTGACGCCGCGCACGTCCGGTCCTGGGCCGAGCGGTTCTCGCTGCTCGCCGACCCCGGACGGCTCGCCCTGCTGCTCGCCCTCCACCGGGCGGGCCCGCTCGCCGTCACCGACCTCGCGGTCGCCACCGGCATGCGCGACCCCGCCGTCTCCCAGGCCCTGCGGCTGCTCCGCACGGCCGGCGTGGTCACCGGCGACAAGGACGGACGAGTCGTGCGCTACCGGCTCGTCGACCAGGACATGCGCCCCCTCCTCGACGAGTGCGTCGCCGCCGAGCACCACGAGCCCACCGCCGCGGCCGGCTGACCGACACTCGGGAAACGCGGCCGCACCGGCACCCCGGGTGAGTACGATCATGGCGTGCCGTCCCACCCCCACGCCTGGCCCGCCGACCGCTGGAACACCCGACCGGTCAAGGCCCGCGTGCTGGCGGTCGCCCGCACCCTCACCTCCGCCACCCGGGTCCTGGACGTCCTCACCCTGCTGCACCCGGACGGGGTCGAGCGGTACTTCACCGTCAACCCCGGCTCCGCCTTCGCCGATCGCGCCCTGGACGAGTACCTGCACGGCTTGCCCGGCTTCACCCTGCTGGACTGGGAGGACGCCGTCCGGCACCGCTTCGACCTGGCCGTCTCCTGCGCCGTGCACTCCTCCATGCACCGCCTGGACGCCCGGCTCGTCGTGCTCCCGCACGGCGCCGGCTACAACCGCCTGGTCACCGAGTCCACCGGCGACACGGTCAGCGCCGCCGGCCTCTCCCGCAAGGAACTCACCCACCGCGGGCGGGTGTTCGTGGACGTCCTCGGCCTCTCCCACCCCGAGCAGCTGGACCGCCTGCGGGTCTCCTGCCCCGAGGCACTGGACGTCGCCCGGGTGGTCGGCGACCCCTGCTTCGACCGGATGCTGCGCAGCCTGCGCTCCCGCGACGCCTACCGCGCCGCGCTCGGCGCCGTCGACGGCCGGCGGCTCGTCGTCGTCAACTCCACGTGGAGCGAGCACTCGTTATTCGGCCGCCGCCCCGACCTGCCCCAGCGCCTGGTCCGCCGGCTGCCCGCCGACGAGTACGCCGTCGCCGTCGTCCTGCACCCCAACATCTGGAGCCGCCACGACCCCGAGGCCCTGCTCGACGCCGCCCGCCGGATGGGCCTGCGCCTGATCCCGCCGCACCAGGGCTGGCAGGCCGCCCTGGTCGCCGCCGACTGCCTGATCGGCGACCACGGCTCGGTCTCCGTCTACGGCGCCGCCCTGGAGCGGCCCACCGTGCTGGTCGCCACCGGCGCCGCCGAACTCGACCCGCGCTCCCCCGGCTACGCCTTCGGACAGGCCGCGCCCGTGCTCGACCCCGACGGCGACCTCGCCGCCCAGCTCGAACTGGCCCTGGGCAAGCGGGACCCGGCCGCCCTGCGCCCGCTCACCGACCGCTCGCTGAGCCGCCGCGGCCGCTCCGCCGAACTGCTGCGCCCGCTGCTCTACTCCTTCCTGGAACAGCTGGACGAACCGGGGGACGAACCGCTCCTGCCGCCCTACCCCGGGCCCGTCCCGCGCCCCGGCACCACCGACGCGCCCACCGCGTACGACGTCGAGGGCGAGAGCGAGGGCACCGAGGTCGGACTGCGGCGCTACCCCTTCGACCCGGCCGACCACACCCCGCGCGGCTTCCACGCACTCACCGACGAGCACCCAGGCGACGCCCTGCGCTACACCGCCGAGGTGCTGGCCCGCACCGAGGTCCGCGCCGAGCGCCCCGCCACCCGCTGGCTCGCCGACACCGTCGCCGAACTCCCCGGCCTCGCCGTCGCGGTGGCCGCCCTCGGCCCGGCCCGCCACCTGCTCCGGCTGCGCACCGGGCTGCTCCTCGAAGCCCGCGCCGAACCGGACTGGGGCAGCCCCGAGCCCCGCCTCGACCCGCTGCTGCTCGGCTCCGCCGTGGCCTGCTGGCTCGCCGACGGCGGCGACCCGGCCGGCCTCCCCGAGCACGGGCTCACCGTCCGCACCGGCGAACACCGCACCCGGGTCTCGTTCACCACCGAGCCGCCCCGGCCCTCCCCCTCCTAGCCGCCCCGACCGCTCCGGCCCCGGGCACCGAGTCCCGACCGCCCCTGCCCTAGCCCTCCCGGCCGTCCCGTGCCCGCAGCTCCCGCAGCCGCTCACGGCTGCGCTCCGCCAGCTCCTCGTCGCCCAGCTCCGCCGCGAGGCCGACGAGCAGGGTGTGCGCCTGCGCCTCCTTGGCGTATTGCTTGCGCTGCTCGGCCTGCCGGGCGCAGTCACCGGCGTGGACGGCGGCGAGACGCAGCTCCCCGAGCGCGCGGTGGGCCCGGGCCCGGACCAGCGGCAGCTTCATCAGCATGTCGCGGTCGTCGGTGTCCGCGGCCCGTGCGACGGCACCGTCCAGCACGGTCAGCGCCTCCTCCGCCCGGCCGTCGGCGATCAGCGCCTGCGCCAGGTTGTAGCTCTGGACGATCTCACCGTGGTCGTCGCCCCGGTTCTCCGCCAGCGCCAGCGTGAACCGCTCCACCGCCTCGCCGGGCCGGCCGTCGGCCAGGCAGAGCAGGCCGTCCGTCTCGTGCAGCACGCCCACCACCCGGCGGTCCGCCACCAGCGGCAGCTGCTCCGCGGCGAGCGCCAACTGCTCGGCCGCGAGCGGGTACTCCTTGCGCTCGAAGTGGGCGCGGGCGAGCTGGTTGCGCATCCGGACCACGGCGGCCGGCTGGTTGTCCCACTGGGCCGACTCGACGCCGAGCCGGTGGGTCGCGATCCAGTCCTCGTACAGCTTGCGGCCGTGGTACAGCGGCCAGAGCGACTCGCAGAGCCGCCACACCTCGCCGTGCCACTGCTGCTCGGCCGCCTCCTCCACCACCGCACGCAGGTTGGCCCGCTCGGCGTACAGCCACTCCAGGGCGGTCGCGCCGTCGGCGAAACCGGGCAGCTCCTCGCCGCCGGCCTCCTGCAGCCGCAGCCGCTCCCCCATCGCCCGGTCGGCCAGCGCGGCCCGGGCCCGGTAGTAGGCCACCACCCGGGCGAGGAGTTCCTGCCGACCGGGCAGGTCGCGGGCGCGGCGGTAGGCGTGCAGCCGCACCACGTCGTGGGCGCGGTAGCGGGTCTCGGGGCCGTCGTCGACCACCTCGTCGACCAGGTGGACGGCGCGCAGTTCGTCCAGCGCCGCACCGGCCTGCTCGACACCCGCCGCGCACGCCGCCTCGGCCGACACGAAGGGGCCCGGGTGCACGCCGATCAGGCGGTAGAGCGCCCGGCCCTTCGGCGACAGCCGCTCGTGGACCAGGTCGTACGTCGGGCCGAGGGCGTTCTCCTCGTCGTCCAGCAAGGCCGATCCGCCTTCCCGGTCGTGCAGCTCGGCCACCACCCGGCCGACCGGCAGGTTGTCCCGGTCCAGCAGCTGGCTGCCGACCGCGTTCAGCGCCAGCGGCAGCCCGCCGCACAGCTCGACCAGCGCCGCCAACTCCCCGTCCGTGCCCCGCCCGGCGCCCAGCCAGGCCCTCACCAGGTCGGTGCCGGCGCTCGTACCGAGCGGCCCGAGCTGCCGCACCTCGGCGCCGTCCGTCCGCAGCGCGGGCAGCCGTCGCCGGCTCGCGACCACCACCAGCCCGCTCGACGGGAGCAGGGCGCGCACCTCGGCGGCGTGCTCGACGTTGTCCAGGAAGAACAGGCAACGCCGCTCGGCGGTGACGGTGCGGAACATCGTGAAGCGCTCCGCCTCCACCGCCGGGGGCTCCGACCCGAGGGCGCGCAGGAAGCCGGCCAGCAGCGACGGGAGGTCCACCCCGCCCCGGTGCCGGTAGGCCAGGAGGTCCGCGTAGAGGTCCCCGCCGGGGAAGCGGTCCCGGTGTTCCTCGGCGAACTTGGCGATCAGCTCGGTCTTCCCGACCCCGCCGAGCCCGGTGAACACCACGATCCCCAGCCCGCCCGCCTCGACCCGGTCCAACGCCGCCTTCAGCGCGGCGAGTTCCGGCTGCCGGTTGACGAAGGGACCGTGCGGCAGCCGGACCTGACGAGGCCTCGGCAGCGGCTCCACCTGGTGGAGGTGCACCGATCCGATGCTGTCGGCCTGCACCACGTGGCCGCCCACCGTCCCTGACACGGTGTTGGCAACCCGGCGTTGCTCCATCTGCCTGCTCCCTCCGGCCGGTCGGCCCCAGCCTACGGTCCGGGAGCCGGGCCGGAGAGCGGATCGGCTCCTCAGGCCGCCTGGCAGGTCGGGCACCAGAAGAGGTTGCGCGCGGCGTGCTCCTCCGTGCGGACGTCCGTGCCGCAGACCAGGCAGGGCATCGCCGCCCGCCGGTAGACGTACACCTCGCCGCCGTGGTCGTCCACGCGGGGCGGGCGGCCCATCGCCTCCGGGGTGTGCTCGGGACGGACGGTGTCGATCCGGCCGGCCGCGACGCCCTCGTGCATCAGGGCGACCAGGTCGGCCCAGATCGCGTCCCACTCCTTCCGGGTGAGGTCGCGCCCGGCCCGGTACGGGTCGATGCCGTGCCGGAACAGCACCTCGGCCCGGTAGACGTTGCCCACGCCGGCCAGCACCTTCTGGTCCATCAGCAGCGCGGCGACCGTCGTCCGGCTGCCCGCTATCCGGCGCCAGGCCGCCTCCGGATCGGCGTCGGCCCGCAGCGGGTCGGGCCCGAGGCGGGCCACGACGGCGGCCTTCCGGTCGTCGGTGACGAGCGCGCAGGTGTTGGGACCGCGCAGGTCCGCGTAGCCGTCCTCGCCCTCCAGCCGCAGCCGGACCAGGCCGACCGGCTCGGGCGCCGGGCCGGTGCCGAAGGTGAAACCGCCGTAGAGCCCGAGGTGGACGTGCACCCAGCCGCCCTCCTCGAAGCCGAGGAAGAGGTGCTTGCCGGTGGCCTCGGCCCCGGTGAGCAGCTGCCCGTCGATCGCCTTGGCCTCGTCGGCGAACCGGCCCTGCGGGCTGGAGACCCGGACCGGCCGCCCGCCGAAGGCCTTCCGGTTCTGGACGGCGAGGCGGTGGATGATGTGGCCTTCCGGCACGGGCGTCAGCTCCTCGGGGCGCTGCGACAGGACCGGTCCATCATCGCAGCCGGCACCGACAGCTCCACGATTCCGCAGGTCAGCGGACCGGCATGCCCATCAGCCGGGCCAGGATCACGCGGTCCAGCTCGGCGGCCGTCCCGGCCACGTCCAGGTAGGAGTTGTCGATGATCGGCAGCCCGGAGTTGTACCAGCCGGCCATCCGTCCGTGGATGCGCGCCACTTCCTCGTCCCCGAGGCGCCGGTTGCCGCTGCGCCGGGCGTTGCGGCGCAGCACCGAGTCCAGGCTGGGCAGCAGGACGACCGGGATCATGCCGGGGCCGATGTGCCGCTTCCAGCCGCCGAGGCCGATCGCCGGGCGGTCCGGGAAGACCGCGTCGTCGATGATGCAGGAGATGCCGTTGGCCAGGTAGTTGCGGCAGGCGAAGCCGCAGGTGCGGCGGGCCAGCCGGTACTGCGCCTCGGAGGCGTTGTTCCAGCCGGACTGCGGGTTGGCGAAGCCGGACTGCACCCACTCGCGGACGTCGTCCAGGCTGATGTGCGCGGTCGGGGTGGGGCGGCGCTCGGCCCAGTACCGCGCGACGGTGGTCTTGCCGGCCCCGGCCGGCCCGATCAGCAGGACGGCGATCGGCCCGGTGGGCGCGTGCTGCTGCGGCGGGTGGGCGGGCAGCTGGACGGGCATCCCGGACGGCAGCACGAAGTGCCCGGTCCCGCCGGCGGGAACCGGCGCGCTGGGTGCCGGGGCGGGCGCCGGGGCCGGAGCGGACACGGGCGCGGGAGCGGACACGGGCACCGGAGCGGGAGCGGGAGCGGACACGGGCGCGGGAACGGACACGGGCACGGGCACCGGAGCGGACACGGGTGCAGACGCCGGAGCGGTAGCGGGCGCGGACGGCTGCGGAGCGGCCGGCGCGGGCCTGACCGTCGGCGGAGGAGGCGGAGGAGGCGGCGGAACCGGCGCCCCCGACGGGGTCGCCCCCGCACCGCCCCCCGGCGGCACCGGCGGAGCGGCGGGACGCGGCGGGACCTGCCCACCTCCGGCGTACTGCGTCACGGCACCTCCCGACACCTCTCAGCGGGGACACTACACGGCGGCCCGGCGGCGGGCACAGTCCGCCGCCGGGCCGCGGGCCCCGCGCGGCCGGCACGCGCTCCCGCGTGCGGGAGGCGGACCGGCCCGCGCTCAGCGCGTGGTGAGCTGCTCGGCCAGCGCGCGCAGCGCCAGCTCGTACGAGCCGAGCCCGAAACCGGCGATGGTGCCGGAGGCCACCGCGGCGATCACCGAGGTGTGCCGGAAGGTCTCCCGGGCGTACGGGTTGGAGATGTGCACCTCGATCAGCGGCGCGGTGCGCTGCGCGGCGGCGTCCCGCATGGCGTACGAGTAGTGCGTGAACGCACCGGGGTTGATCACTACGGGCACCTGCCCGTCGGCCGCCTCGTGCAGCCACTCCACCATCTGCTGCTCGGAGTTGGTCTCGTGCACCTCGACCTCGAAGCCGAAGTCCTTGCCGAGCGCGGTGCAGCGCTCGACCAGCCCGGCGTACGAGGTGGCGCCGTAGACGTCCGGCTCGCGGCTGCCGAGCCGGCCCAGGTTGGGGCCGTTGAGCACCATCACCCTGGTCACGCCGCGACCTCCGCGTAGGCGGCGACCAGCAGGGACGGGTCGGGGCCCTCCAGCACCGAGGTCTTGCCCAGGCCGTCCAGGACGATGAAGCGGATCAGGTCGCCGCGCGACTTCTTGTCGATCTTCATCGCGTCCAGCAGCTTCGGCCAGGCGTCCGCGCGGTAGCTCAGCGGCAGGCCGACCGAGGCCAGCACGGTACGGTGCCGGTCGGCCGTCGCGTCGTCCAACCGGCCCGCCAGGCGGCCGAGTTCGGCGGCGAAGACCATGCCGATGGAGATCGCGGCGCCGTGCCGCCACTTGTACCGCTCGTTGCGCTCGATGGCGTGGCCGAGGGTGTGGCCGTAGTTGAGGATCTCGCGCTGTCCGGATTCCTTGAGGTCCCCGGAGACCACGTCGGCCTTGACCTGGATGGCCCGGCGGATCAGCTCGACGGTGTGCGGGCCGGCCGGGGTCTTGGCGCCCTCGGGGTCGGCCTCGATCAGGTCGAGGATCGCCGGGTCGGCGATGAAGCCGCACTTGATGACCTCGGCGAGGCCGGAGACGTAGTCGTGCTTGGGCACGGTCTCCAGGGTGCCGAGGTCGGCCAGCACGCCCACCGGCGGGTGGAAGGCGCCGACCATGTTCTTGCCCTCGGCGATGTTGATGCCGGTCTTGCCGCCGACGGCCGCGTCGACCATGCCGAGCAGCGTGGTGGGCATGGAGATCCAGCGCACCCCGCGCAGCCAGGTCGCGGCGACGAAGCCGGCCAGGTCGGTGGTCGCGCCGCCGCCGAGGCCGACGACGACGTCGCTGCGGGTGAACCCGGTCTGCCCGAGCACCGACCAGCAGTACGCGGCGACCTCGACGCTCTTGGCGTCCTCGGCGTTCGGCACCTGCAGCGCGATCGCCTCGTAGCCCTCGCCGAGCAGGTCCTCGCGGATCGCGTCGGCGGTGGCGGCCAGCGCCTCCGGGTGGATGAGGGCGACCCGCTTGGCGCGGGTGCCGATGAGCGGTGCCAGCTCACCGAGCAACTGGTGCCCGATCAGCACGTCGTACGGGTCGTGGCCGGCGCTGCCGCCGACGTGGATCCTGACGGTGGTGTCAGTCATGGGGGGTCTTCAGCTCCAGTGCTTCCAGTACGGCGTCCGCGACCTGCTCGGGGGTGCGCCCGGCGGTGTCGACGACGGCGGTGGCCACCTCCAGGTAGAGGGGGCGGCGGGCCTCCATCAGCTCGCGCCAGCGGGCCCGCGGGTTGACGGCCAGCAGCGGGCGCGGGGCGTCCAGGCCGACCCGCTTGACCGCGTCGGCGAGCGGGACCTCCAGGAAGACCACCGGCAGCTCGCGCAGCAGCTCGCGGGTGGCGTCGGCCATCACCGCGCCGCCGCCGAGCGCCAGCACCCCGTCGTGCCCGGTGGCGGCCTCGCGCACGGCGGCCACCTCCAGGGCGCGGAAGTGCGGCTCGCCCTCGTCGATGAAGATCTCCGGGATCGGCTTGCCGGCCGTCGCCTCGACGTCGGCGTCGGTGTCCCGGAAGCCGACGCCCAGGCGCTCGGCCAGGGCCCGCCCGACAGTGGACTTGCCACTGCCGGGCGGGCCGACCAGCACCACGACGGGCTCGGTCATCGGATGATCAGGTGGTCGAGGTAGCCCTGCACGTTGCGGCGGGTCTCGCTGACGTGGTCGCCGCCGAACTTCTCGTTGACCGCGTCGGCCAGCACCAGCGCGACCATCGCCTCGGCGACGATGCCCGCGGCGGGCACCGCGCAGACGTCCGAGCGCTGGTGGTGCGCCTTGGCCGGCTCCCCGGTGCGCACGTCCAGGGTCTGCAGCGCCCGCGGCACGGTGGCGATGGGCTTCATCGCGGCACGCACCCGCAGCACCTCGCCGGTGGACAGGCCGCCCTCGGTGCCGCCGGAGCGGCCGGAGGTGCGCTTGACGCCCTCGGGGGTCGGGACGATCTCGTCGTGCGCCTTGGAACCCGGCACCCGGGCCAGGTCGAAGCCGTCGCCGACCTCGACGCCCTTGATCGCCTGGATGCCCATCAGCGCGGCGGCAAGCCGCGCGTCCAGGCGGCGGTCCCAGTGCACGTGCGAGCCGAGGCCCACCGGCACGCCGTACGCCAGCACCTCGACCACGCCGCCGAGGGTGTCGCCGTCCTTGTGGGCCTGGTCGATCTCGGCGACCATCGCCTTCGAGGCGTCCGCGTCCAGGCAGCGCACCGGGTCGGCGTCCAGCCGGGCCTCGTCCGAGGGCAGCGGCACCACGCCGGCCGGCGCCTTGGCGGCGGCCAGCTCGACCACGTGGCTGACGATCTCGATCCCGGCCACCTCGCGCAGGTACGCACGGGCGACGGCGCCCAGCGCGACCCGGGCGGCCGTCTCCCGGGCGCTGGCGCGCTCCAGGATCGGCCGGGCCTCCTCGATCGAGTACTTCTGCATGCCGGCCAGGTCGGCGTGGCCGGGCCGGGGGCGGGTGAGCGCCTCGTTGCGGGCCAGGCCCGCCAGCACCTCGGGGTCGACCGGGTCGGCCGACATGACCTGCTCCCACTTCGGCCACTCGGTGTTGCCGACCATGATCGCGACCGGGCTGCCCATGCTCAGGCCGTGCCGGACGCCGCCGAGGAAGGTCACCTCGTCCTGCTCGAACTTCATCCGCGCCCCGCGGCCGTAACCGAGCCGACGGCGCGCCAGCGCGTCGGCCACCACGGCGGTGGTGACCGGTACACCGGCGGGCAGGCCTTCCAGCGTCGCGACGAGTGCGGGGCCGTGCGACTCCCCCGCCGTCAGCCAGCGCAACGTACCCAACGGAGCTCCTTCATCAGCGGACCGGCCCACGGCGCCGCCGGGGCCCGCCCGAGCGTGCCTTCTGTCCGAATCCTTTCATGCCCCGGCGGCACCCGGAGGCACAGTCCGCGTGACGGACGGCAACCGGTCACCATCCGGCCGGGCGACGGCCGCGAGACGGCCGAGGGACGGCGGAGGGACGGCGTTGGGACGGCGGAGGAACAGTGGGGAGACGGCGACGGGACAGCGGCCGGGACGGCCCGGAACCCGGCCGGCACCCGGCCCGGCAGTCCGGTCAGCGCCCGGCGAGCGCCTTCTCGCCGGCCTCGCGCATCGCCGCCAGCGGCCCGGGAACCCGCCCGGTGAAGGCCTCGCTCTGCAGCACCGCCTGGTGCACCAGCAGGTCGAGCCCGCCCAGGACGGTCGCCCCGCGGTCGGCACAGGCGGCGGCCAGCGCCGTCGGCCACGGGTGGTACAGCACGTCGAACAGTGCGCCCGGCGCAGCGGGCAGCGACCAGGCGAAGCCGTCCGTCGCACCGACCGGCGTGGTGGAGACGGTCAGCGGCTGCGCCAGCGCCTCGGCCCCGCGCTCCCAGTCGGCGGTGCGGACGACCACGCCCAGCCGCTCGCCCAGCTCGGCCATCTCCCGGGCCCGCTCGGCGCTGCGCACGTAGACCGTCACCTCGCCGGTGCAGATCTGGGCGAGCGCGGCCAGCGCCGACGAGGCGGTGGCCCCGGCGCCGAGCACGGCGGCGCCGGGCACCTCGGTGATCCCGCGCTCGCGCAACGCGTTGACCAGCCCGGGGACGTCCGTGTTGTCCCCGGTGCGCCGTCCGTCGGCGGTGAACACCACGGTGTTGACCGCGTCCACCGAACGGGCCGTCGCGCTGACCTCGTCGAGCAGCGGGATGACCGCCCGCTTCAGCGGCATGGTCAGCGACAGCCCCGCCCACTCGGCCTCGTCCAGCCCGGCGACGAAGCCGGGCAGCGCGGCCTCGTCGACCTCGAAGCGGTCGTAGCGCCAGCCGTCCAGACCGAGCGCCGCGAAGGCGGCCCGGTGCAGGTCCGGCGAGAGCGAGTGGGCGATCGGTGAGCCGAGGACGGCTGCCCGGTGCTTGCTGGTCAACGCTGCCTCTCCATGAACTGCTGTCCCGCCGCGGTTACTTGGTGGTGCAGTGGCCGCGGGCCTCGTCGAAGCCCTGCCCGGCCGCCTGGCAGTACTCCTTGACGTTGGCGTAGTGCTCCTTGCTCGTCTCGGCGAACCTGGTGTGCTGCGGGTCCATCGCGATGAAGTACAGCCACTTGCCGTCCGCCGGGTGGAGCACCGCGTTCAGCGCGTCGTCGCCGGGGTTGGAGATCGGCGTCGGCGGCAGACCCGGGTTGATGTACGTGTTGTACGGGTTGCTCGCGTTGTCCATGTCGCCCTTGTTGAGCTCCTTGCGGCCCAACGAGTACTGCAGCGTGGTGTCCATGCCGAGCTTGTGGTTGATCTCGCCGCCGGCGGCCAGCCGGTTCTGGATGGTCTTGGCCATCTTGGCGAAGTCGTCGACGTTGTTGCCCTCGCGCTGGAGGATGCTCGCCTCGATGATCACCTCGTACCCGGTCTTCAGGCCCACCGAGGCGGCCTGGGAGTCCAGGTTGGCGTACTTGTCGGTGGCGGTCTTCACCATCTGCTTGAGCAGGTCCTCGGGCTTCATGCCGTCGGAGATGTTGTAGCGGGTCGGCCAGAGGAAGCCCTCGATCTTGCCCTGGGCGTAGGCCGGCAGGCCGAGGTCGTTGACCTGCGCCTGGGCCACCGCGGCCGTGGCGCCCTTCTGGAGCTTCAGCTTGGTGTCGATCAGCGCGTAGATCTCGGTGGAGTTCTTGCCCTCCGGGATCACGACCGCCGCGCCGCCCGCCTGGGCGAGCAGCTCCTTGAGCGCGGCGGCGGCCGGCATCTCCTTCTTCAGGCCGTAGAAGCCGGGCTGGACGGTGGTGCACTTGGGCTCGGCCTTGCAGGCGTCGGAGAAGGCGTCGACGCTCTTGACCACACCGGCGTTCTTCAGCGCCAGGCCGATCTGTCCGGCGACCGCGTCCTTCTTGACCTCGAACTGGACGGAGCCGGTGCCCTCGCCGGTGAAGTCCGGCGCCGGGCCGAAGTGGTTCTGGTAGAAGCCGTAGCCCCACCAGCCGGCGCCGCCGACGGCACCGAGCAGCACCACCGCGACCAGCAGGCAGGCGCCGCCGTTGCGGCGGCCCGACTTCTTGCCCTTCTCCTTGCGCTTCTTCTTCGCCTCGCGGGACTCGTCCTGCTCGGAGAGGAAGCCGCCGTCCTCGGCCTCGGCGTGCCCGTCGAGGTACCCGCCGTCCTCGGGGTGGCCGTCCTCAGCGCCGTCCCACTCGTCGGTCCCGCTCTCGGGCGCGCCGCCGACCGGGGCGCCGGACTCCAGCGCGGCGGCCTCGGCCTCCCAGTCGATGCCGTCCGGTCCGGGGCCCGAAGCGGGCGCGGGCGCCGGCTGCGGCCGGGTCTGCTGCTGCTGCGGCACGGCCTGCTGCTGGGCACCGGGCTGCTGCATGCCGGACTGCTGCATCCCCGGCTGCTGCATGCCGGACTGCTGCGCGCCCGGGAACCCCTGCTGCGGGTAGCCCTGCTGCTGCATCGGCTGCTGCTGCATCGGCATCTGCTGCTGCGGATAACCCTGCTGCTGCTGCATCTGCTGGAACGCCTGCTGGGCGTGCCCCTGCGGCATGAAGCCCTGCTGGCCGCCCTGGAACTGCTGCTGCTGGAACGCCTGCGGCGGCATCTGCTGCTGCGGGTAGCCCTGCTGCTGCATCGGCTGCTGGAACACCTGCTGCTGGGGGTACCCCTGCTGCACGTCCCCGTACGGCTGCTGGCCCGGCTGGCCGTGCTCGCCCTGCTGCGGGTACTGCTGCCACTGGCCGTCCTGCTGGCCGGGGACCGGCTGCCGGCCGTCGTACCCGGGATCACCGGGGTGCCACGGCTCGCCCTGGGGGGCGTAGCCCCCACCGAGATCGGTCATTGATCCCCTTAACCGACGGTGACGGCCGGCGGATCGGACCGGCCGTCCGGGACGGCATCGTCCCGGCTGAATCTCGAACCGGCGTGCTAGCGCAGCGCCTGGAGGGAGACGTTACCGTACCGCAGCCTTACCCCCGCCCGGGCGAACGCACCGTCACCGGGCGGCCTCACGGACGGCACACAAGATCACTACGGAGTCGCCGCACCCGGGCCGGAGGAGGCCCCCGGCGCCGGACCGGCACCGGACGCCGAGGCGGAGGTGGCGGCCGCGGCCGGAGCCGACGCGCTCGGCTTCGCCGCCGCCCGGTTGGCGTTGAACTCCGCCACGTTGCGCTGCTGCACGTCGAAGCTGTCGGTGAAGCGGGTGTCCCCGGGCTTCACGGTGACGAAGTACAGCCAGTCCCCCGGCGTCGGGTCCAGCGCCGCCATGATCGCCTGCCGCCCCGGGTTGGAGATCGGCGTCGGCGGCAGCCCGGGGTGCAGGTAGGTGTTGTACGGGGAGTCCAGCTTGGTCTCGGTCACCGTGGTGTTCAGGGTCGACCGGCCGAGCGCGTAGTTGATCGTGGAGTCCAGCTGCAGCGGCATGTGCTTGGCCAGCCGGTTGTAGATCACCCTGGCCACCTTGCCCATGTCCTCGGTGTTGTCGGCCTCGCCCTGGACCATGCTGGCCACGGTGACCAGCCCGTACACGGTCTGTCCGAGGTTCTGCGCGACGACGTTGGCGTCGTCCCTGGTGAACTCCTTGCCGGCCCGCTCCACCATCTGCTTCAGCAGGTCGACCGCGGTGGTCCCGTCGGTGACGGCGTACGTCGCCGGGAACAGGTAGCCCTCGGGGCTGCCGTTCGTGAAGTCCGGCAGGCCGAGCTCGGCGCCCTGCTCCTGGGCGGTGCGCTGGGTGGTGCCGTCGGGCAGGCCGAGCTTCTTGTCGATGGCGGCGTAGATCTGGTAGCCGCGCCAGCCCTCGGGGATGGTCAGGCCGTTGGCGTTGGCCGGGTCGATCAGGACGGCCAGCGCCGCGACGGCCGACATCTTCTGCTTCAGCGTGTACGTCCCGGGCTGGATCCGCCCGGCGGCGGCGGCGCTGCCCTTCGCGGCCCGGGTGAAGGCGAGCGAGCTGGCCACCACGCCGTTGCGGACGAGGGCGGACGCGATCTGGGACAGGCCGGCGCCCTCCGGCACCGAGACCTGGACGCTGCCGGTGCCCTGTCCGGCGAAGTCGGCGGCGGCCGGGGGTTTGCGCTGCGCCTGGAACCACGTGTAGCCGGTCAGCCCGACCCCGCCGAACACCGCGACCAGCGCGAGCGCGGTGAGCCCGCAGGCCAGACCGTTGCGCCGCCGGTGGGGATCCGGCGCATCGAAGCGCGGACGGGGCGCGGACGGCGGCCGGCCCTCCGGCTCCAGCACCGGCGCACCCAGGTGTCCGGGGGTGAGCCCGGGATGGAAGTCCTGGTCGGTCATCGCGCGTCCCCTCGACGGTCCCAGACCGTTCCGGATCGACCACAATCGATCCGGAACGGCATCGGAAACGAACGAAGAGGGGTCCGTGCGGACGCGTCCGCACGGACCCCTCAATCGGGACGTTAGATCAGGCTCCTCAGCCGACCGCCTCGACGCTCTCACCGGGCGGGCGTCCGCTCACCCGTTCGGACTCAAGGGCGGTCTGCAGGATCACCACCGCGGCGGCCTGGTCGACCACCGAGCGGCCCTTCTTCGCCTTGACCCCCGACGCCCGCAGCCCGTGGGTCGCGGTGACGGTCGACATCCGCTCGTCCACCAGCCGCACCGGCACCGGGTAGAGCCGGTTGGCCAGCCGCGCCGCGTACGCGCGGACCTTCTCCGCCGCCGGGCCCTCCTTGCCGCTCAGCGAGCGCGGCAGCCCGACGATCACCTCCATCGCGCCGTACTCGTCGACGATGGCGGCGATCCTGGCCTGCGACTTCACGCCGGCCGGGACGGTCTCCACGGGCGTGGCGAGCACCCCGTCGGGGTCGCAGGACGCGACCCCGATCCGGGCGTCACCGACGTCGACGGCGATCCGCCGCCCACGCCGGAAGGGCCTCTCCTCCTGCTCCATCAGCTGGCGCGCTCCGCGACCAGGCCGCGCACCGCGGCGATGGCCTCGCCGACCGCGGCCGGGTTGGAGCCGCCGCCCTGGGCCACGTCGTCCTTGCCGCCACCGCCGCCGCCGAGGGTCTTGGCGGCGGTCCGGACCAGCTCGCCGGCCTTGATGCCGCGGCCGCGGGCGTCCTCGTTGGTGGCGATCACGGTCAGCGGGCGGTCGTTCGCCACGGTGAAGGCGGCGACCACGGCCGGGCGCGAGCCGAGGCGGCCGCGCACGTCCAGGACCAGCTTGCGCAGCTCGTCCGCGCCCACGCCGTCGGCGACCTGCGCGGCGACCACGGCGATGCCGTGCACGTCCTCGGCCGAGTCGGCCAGGCCCGCCGCGGCGGCCAGCACCTTCTCGGCGCGGAAGCGCTCGATCTCCTTCTCGGCGTCCTTGAGCTTGGCGAGCATGCCCGAGATCTTCTCCGGCAGCTCCTCCGGACGGCCCTTGACCAGCTCGGTGAGCTGGGAGACCACGGTGTGCTCACGCGCCAGGAACTTGTACGCGTCGACGCCGACCAGCGCCTCCACGCGGCGCACGCCGGAGCCGATCGAGGACTCGCCGAGCAGCTTCACCAGGCCGAGCTGGGCGGTGTTGCCGACGTGCGTGCCACCGCACAGCTCCTTGGAGAAGTCGCCGATGGTGACGACCCGGACCTCGTCGCCGTACTTCTCGCCGAACATCGCGATGGCGCCGGCCTTGCGGGCCTGGTCCATCGTCATGACCTCGGCGGTGACGTCGAGTTCGCGGCCCAGCACGTCGTTGATCTTCTGCTCGACGTCGACCAGCACGGTGCCCGGGACGGCCGCGGGCGAGCCGAAGTCGAAGCGGAAGCGGCCGGGGGCGTTCTCGGAGCCGGCCTGGGCGGCCGTCGGGCCGAGCGCGTCGCGCAGCGCCTGGTGGGTCAGGTGGGTGGCCGAGTGGGCGCGGGCGATCGCCCGGCGGCGCTCGGTGTCGATCGTGGCGTACGCCGAGGCGCCCAGCACGACCTCGCCGAACAGCACGCCGCCGGAGTGCACGATGACGCCCGGGACGGGCTGCTGCACGTCGCGGATCTCCACCACCGCGCCGGACTCCAGCCGGATCCGGCCGTGGTCGGCGAGCTGGCCGCCGCCCTCGGCGTAGAACGGGGTGCGGTCGAGGATGATCTCGATCTCGTCGCCCTCGGAGGCGGCCGGCGAGGGCACGCCGTCCACCAGCAGGCCGACCACGGTGGCCTCGCCCTCGGTGAGGGAGTAGCCGGTGAAGACGCTCGCGCCGGACTTGTCGGCGACCTCGCGGTACGCGGCGACGTCGGCGTGGCCCATCTTCTTGGCCTTGGCGTCCGCCTTGGCGCGGTCCCGCTGCTCCTGCATCAGGCGGCGGAAGCCGGCCTCGTCCACCTGGAGGCCCTGCTCCTCGGCCATCTCCAGGGTGAGGTCGATCGGGAAGCCGTAGGTGTCGTGCAGCTTGAACGCCTGCTCGCCGGAGAGCACCACGCCACCGGACTGCTTGGTGTCGGTGACCGCGGCGTCCAGCAGGTTGGTGCCGGCCTTCAGGGTCTGGAGGAAGGCCGCCTCCTCGCCGACGACGACCGTCTCGATGCGCTTGCGGTCGGTCTCCAGCTCGGGGTACTGCGGCGCCATCGCCTTGATGGCGACGTCGATGAGCTCCTTGGCCACCGGCTCGGTGGCACCCAGCAGGCGCATGTTGCGGATGGCGCGGCGCAGGATGCGGCGCAGCACGTAGCCGCGGCCCTCGTTGCCGGGGGTGACGCCGTCGCCGACCAGCATCAGCGCGGTGCGGATGTGGTCGGTGACCACGCGCAGCGAGACGTCCGACTTGTGGTCGGCGCCGTAGGCGTGACCGGTCAGCTCGGCGGCGCGGTCGAGGATCATCCGGCTGGTGTCGATCTCGAAGAGGTTGTCGACGCCCTGCAGGATGGCGGCGAGGCGCTCCAGGCCGAGGCCGGTGTCGATGTTCTTGCTCGGCAGGTCGCCGAGGATCTCGAAGCCGTCCTTGCCGTCGCCGTGGCCGCGCTCGTACTGCATGAAGACCAGGTTCCAGATCTCCAGGTAGCGCTCGCCGTTGACGGCCGGGCCGCCCTCCTCGCCGTACGCGGGGCCGCGGTCGTAGTTGATCTCCGAGCACGGGCCGCACGGGCCGGGGACGCCCATCGACCAGAAGTTGTCCTTCATGCCGAGGCGCTGGATCCGCTCGGCGGGGACGCCGATGACGTCACGCCAGATCTGCTCGGCCTCGTCGTCGTCCTTGTAGACGGTGATCCAGAGCTTCTCCTCCTCCAGGCCGTAGCCACCGTCCGCGACGGGCGTGGTGAGCAGGTCCCACGCGAACTTGATGGCTCCTTCCTTGAAGTAGTCGCCGAAGGAGAAGTTGCCGCACATCTGGAAGAAGGAGCCGTGCCGGGTGGTCTTCCCGACCTCCTCGATGTCCAGGGTGCGCACGCACTTCTGGACGCTGGTGGCGCGCGAGAACTGCGGCTTGACCTCGCCCAGGAAGTAGGGCTTGAACGGCACCATGCCGGCGTTGACGAGCAGCAGGGTGGGGTCGTCGGCGACCAGGGACGCCGACGGAACGACGGTGTGGCCGCGCTCCTCGAAGAAGCGCAGCCAGCGGCGGCGGATCTCAGCCGACTCCATTAGTGGTCCTTCCGGTTCGGGGTGCCGCCCCGCGGCGGCAGGGCGCGGCGGGGCGTTTCTTCAATGGCTTGGGGAGCGGTCCGGGAACCGCGGGCGGGGGGCAGGGCGGCGGCCCGGCTTCCGGGCGCCGCCGAGATAGCTCGGTAATGCAGCTCGCCGCGCAGGACTCTTCGGGGCTCGACCACGGCGGTGCCGTGCAGCCCGAGGTCGTCCTTCAGCTGCTCCTCGCGCTCGGCCATGCCGGCCCGCACGTCCTGGGCGAACTGCTTGGCGAGGTCGCCCAGGTGCAGCGCGCCGCGCGCGGCGGTGCCGGAGAGGCTGTCCGGCGTGAGCTTCTGCACCGCGCCGTTGGCCTTGTTCATGGCCCACACCGCGGCACCGGCGCCGACCGCCATCCAGAAGATGCGTGCCATGACGTCAGCCCCTCACCGCTCGACGGACCCTGGAGAGCAGGCCGCCCCTGGGCGCGGTCGCGGCGCGCACCTCGGCCCGGATCAGCCGGGCCAGCTCGTCGCGCTCGCCGGTCTGCACCGGCACGGACGGCAGGTGGCCCTGCTGCTTGGCGACGGCCTTGCGGACGCCGTAGCTGAAGGCCGCGACCTTCACCAGCGGTCCGCCCAGGGTGGCGGCCACGGTGGAGGAGAGCGCGTTGGCGTTGGCGGCGGCGTCCTGCACGTTGGCGGTGATCTCGTCCACCCGCTCCAGCTGCTCGTTGGCGCTGCGCACCGCGGCGCCCGCGTCGGTCAGCAGGGGCACGGCCTGTTCGGTGACGGCGGAGACCAGGACGGCGGCCTCCTTCAGCACCCGCGAGAGGCGGACGAGGACCACGGCGAGCAGGGTGACCAGGACCGCCCAGAACACGGCGACGAGCAATCCGGCCAGCTCTCCCACGGACACCTTTGCGCGCTCCCTCGCCTTGCTGTTCTCCAGACGGAACCCTATCGCGCCCACGCCCGGTTTCCGGACCGGGTTGTCGACGCGGTCGGTCCGACCGGGTGTGCGATCCGCGCGCGTAACCTACCGGCCGGTCACCTCGTTCTGCCAGGCAGGCCGTCGCGCGGACGGCCCGAGCACGTCCGGGCCGCGAACGGTCCGGCCTGGAACACGGGAGCAGCGCTTGGCCGGCGACTGGACAGCACAGCCCGGGGAGCCCCCGGCGGGGCCGCGCGAGCCGGAGCACGGCCGGCTGCCGGCCGAGGTGACCGGCTTCGTCGGGCGGCAGCGGGAACTGGCCGAACTGGCGCGTCTGCTGGCCACGGCCCGGCTGGTGACGGTGACCGGTCCGGGCGGGGTGGGCAAGAGCCGGCTGGCGCTGCGCGCGGCGGCCCGCGCGGGCGGCGGGTTCCCGGACGGCACCTGGCTGGTGGACATCGCCCCGGTGCAGGACCCGCTGCTGCTCGGCCACGCCCTCCTGGAGGCCCTGCGGCTGACCGACGGCACCGCCCGTCCGCCGCTGGACGTGCTGACCGAGCGGCTGGCCGGCCGCCGCCTGCTGCTGGTGCTGGACGGCTGCGAGCACCTGGTCGAGGCCTGCGCCGAGCTGGCGGACGCCCTGCTGCGGGCGCTGCCCGGCCTGCGCCTGCTGGCCACCAGCCGCACCGCGCTGCGCGCCTCCGGCGAGCACCTGCTGACCCTCGCGCCGCTGCCGGTCGACCCGGCGCCGGCCGGCCCCGCCGGGCCCGGCGCGCTGCCGGACGCGGTGCGGCTGTTCGCCGACCGGGCCCGGGCGGTGCTGCCCTCCTTCGCCGTGACCGAGGCCAACGCCGAGGCGGTCGGCCTGCTCTGCCGACGGCTGGACGGCATCCCGCTGGCCGTGGAGCTGGCGGCCGGGCGGCTGCGCGCGCTGTCCGTGGAGCAGATCACCGCCCGCCTGGACGACCGCTTCCGGCTGCTCACCGGCGGCTCCCGGACGGCGCTGCTGCGGCACCAGACGCTGCGGACGACGATCGGCTGGAGTCATGAGCTCTGCACGGTGCAGGAACGTTTACTCTGGGCCCGCCTGTCGATCTTCGCCGGCAGCTTCGACCTTGAGGCCGCCGAGTACGTCTGCGCCGGCGACGGCATCGAGCCCGAGGACGTGCTGGACCTGCTCGACGAGCTGGTCGCCAAGTCCGTGGTGCTGCGCGAGGACAGCGCCTTCGGCGTCCGCTTCCGGCTGCTGGACACCCTGCGCGAGTACGGCGGCCACTGGCTGCGCGCCGCCGGCGAGGAGCCGCGGCTGCGCCGCCGCCACCGGGACTGGTACCTGGGCGTCGCCACCTGGGGCGAGGTGGAGTGGTTCGGCCCCCGCCAGGCGGAGACCGCCGAACGCACCGGGCTGGCCCACGCCAACCTCCGCGCGGCGCTGGAGTTCTGCCTCGGCGAGCCCGGCGAGGAGCAGATCGCCCTGCTGCTGGCCGGCACGCTCTGGTTCTACTGGGTCGGCTGCGGCCACCTCGGCGAGGGCCGGCACTGGCTGGACCGCGCACTCGCGCTGGACCGCGAACCCACCGAGGCCCGGGCCAAGGCGCTCTGGGTGACCGGCTACACGGCCACGCTCCAGGGGGACCTGGCGGCCGCCCGTCCCGCCCTGGAGGAGTGCCGCCGCCAGGCCCTGGACACCGGTGACGACCGGGCCCTCGCCTACGCCGTCCACCGCCAGGGCTGCGCCGCCCTGATCGGCGACGACCCGCACCGCGCCGCCGAGCTGTTCGAGGAGGCGCTCTGGCACTACCGGACCATCGGCGAGCTCAACAGCAACGTCGCGATGGCCATGCTGGAGCTCGGCCTGGCCTACCTGTTCCAGGGCGACCTGGACAGCGGCGAGCTCTGGTTCGGGCAGGCCCGCGACCTGTGCGAGGAGCACGGCGAGCAGTGGGCGTACGCGTACGTGCTGTACGCGACGGCGTACTCGCACTGGCTGGACGGCGCGGTCCAGGCGGCCCGCGCGCTGGCCCGGGAGTGCGTACGGCTGAACCACCTCTTCCACGACCTGCTCGGCATCGTGCTGGGGATCGACCTGCTGGCGCTGCTGGAGACCGAGCCGAACGGCCCGGACGAGGCGGGCGACCTGCGCGAGGCCCGGTTGCTGCAGGGCGCCGCGCACCGGATCTGGCGCGCGGTCGGCACCCCGTTCCTCGGCTCGCGGAACTTCTTCGGCACCCACCAGGAGTGCGCCGAGCGGGCCCGGGCCGGGCTGACCGAGCAGGAGTACCGGGAGTGCTACGAGGCCGGGGCCCGGCTGGACGTGGACGAGGCCGTCAGCCGGGCGCTCGGCGGCGGAGGCTCGGCGGAGGGCCCCGAGCGCGGTCCCGGGCCCTGCTCGGTGCCGCCCGCGCCGGCCCCCTCACCGGTCCGGAATAGTTGAAACTTGTCTGTTGCTTGAGGAGGCAAGGATCCACCCGGAAGGAACACCATGGCCGTCCACAACACCGCCGACGAGTACCGCATGGCGAAGTTCTACTTCGACTCCAAGGCGTACACCGACGCCGCCCGCATGCTTGAGGGCGTGCTGGCCGAGGAGCCGGCCAACCTGTCCGTCCGGCTGCTGCTCGCCCGCAGCTACTACCACTCCGCCCAACTCGGCCGCGCCGAGGCCGAGTTGATCCGGATCCTGGACGCCGACCCGGCCGAGGACTACGCCCGGATGATGCTCGGCCGCACCCTGGAGCGCCAGGGCCGCACCGAGGAGGCCCGCCCGCACCTGCGGCTGGCCGCCGCGATGGCCGGCGAGAGCATCTGACCGGCGGCACCCGGAGAACCGGCGACGTCGGGAGAACCGGCGACGCCCGGAAAAGGGGCGAGCCCCCGCCGCCTCGAAAGGCGACGGGGGCTCACTCGTGGTCCTGCGAAGAGCGGAACCGCTCGCGGGTCAGCGCGAGTAGTACTCGACGACGAGCTGCTCGTCACAGATCACCGGGACCTCCTTGCGCTGCGGCGCACGGTCCAGGCGGAAGGCCAGGGCCTTCAGGTTGACCTCAAGGTACTTCGGGGTCTGGCCCTCACCCGCGTAGCCACCCTCACGGGCGACCTGGAAGGGGACCTTCTCCTTGCTGCGCTCGCGGACGGTCACCACGAAGCCCGGCTTCATCTGGAACGACGGCTTGTTGACCTTGCCACCGTTGACCTCGATGTGGCCGTGGACGACCATCTGGCGGGCCTGGTAGATGGTGCGGGCGATGCCCGAACGCAGGACCAGGGAGTCCAGACGGGTCTCCAGCTCGGCGACGAGCGCCTCACCGGTCTTGCCCTCGGCCTTCTTCGCGCGGTCGAACGCACGCGACAGCTGCTTCTCGCTCAGGTCGTACTGGGCGCGAAGACGCTGCTTCTCAAGCAGACGGACCTTGTAGTCCGAGTTCTGCTTGCGACCACGGCCGTGCTGGCCGGGCGGGTACGGGCGGGCCTCGAAGTACTTGACGGACTTCGGGGTCAGCGGCACGCCGAGCGCACGCGCGATCTTGACCTTGGGACGCTTCTGGTTCGCCATGAACCAAACCTTCCTTGCTTACGAATACGGCTTCACCAGGTGTTGACGGAGGTCGCACGTCGCGACCCGGAGAAAACCCCGCCGCCTGCGCGATGGGATCAGCCGCTCTCCGGAGCCGGGCACGAGAGTGCTTGTCACACGGGCCGGCCCAGAACCTGGGCCACCCGCGACACCGAAACGGTGCGCGACGCTCCTGGTGCGGGCCCCTCGGAAGGGGCCTACCGCCGATGTCCCGCTGGTGCGGCCGGTCGGTGGGGTCTCCCCCGCCGCCGTCCCGGGACATGGCACTCCGACCGAGTATAGCCGCCGGTCACTCGCCCTTGTGCCCGGGCTCCCGCTCGGCCTTCCCGGCCTGCCGCTCCGCCTCCCGCTCGGCCTTCCCGGCCTGCCGCTCCGCCTTCTGCTCGCCGCGCCGCTCGCCGCGCAGCCGCCCCCGGGTCCACTCCACGACGTCCGCGTACCGCGCCTCGCCGCCGCGCCGGGTCGGCTGGTAGTACTCCCGGCCGTGCACCGCGTCCGGTGCGTACTGCTGGGCGGCGATGCCCTCCGGCAGGTCGTGCGGGTACCGGTAGCCCTTGCCGTGGCCGAGCTTGCCCGCGCCGCCGTAGTGGGCGTCCCGCAGGTGTGCCGGCACCGCACCCGCCAGGCCCTGCCGGACGTCCGCCAGCGCCGCGTCGATCGCCAGGTACGCCGCGTTGGACTTGGGCGCCAGCGCCAGCGCGATCGCCGCCTGGGAGAGGATGATCCGCGCCTCCGGGAAGCCGATCAGCGCCACCGCCTGCGCGGCCGCCACCGCCGTCTGCAGCGCCGTCGGGTCCGCCAGACCGACGTCCTCGCTGGCCGAGATCATCAGCCGGCGGGCGATGAACCGCGGGTCCTCCCCCGCCTCGATCATCCGGGCCAGGTAGTGCAGGGTCGCGTCCACGTCGCTGCCGCGGATCGACTTGATCAGTGCGCTCGCCACGTCGTAGTGCTGGTCGCCGTCCTTGTCGTAGCGGACCGCCGCGTGGTTGACGGCCGTCTCCGTGGTGGCCAACGTGATGCTCGGCTCGCCCTTCTCCAGTGCCGCCCCGGCCGCCGCCTCCAGCGTGGTGAGCGCCCGCCGGGCGTCCCCGCCGGCCAGCCGCACCAGGTGGTCCTCGGCCTCCTCGGTCAGCTCCAGCGCGCCCTCCAGGCCGCGCTCGTCGGCCACCGCCCGGCGCAGCAGCGCGCGGATGTCCTCGTCGGTCAGCGACTCCAGGGTGAGCAGCAGCGAGCGGGACAACAGCGGGGAGATCACCGAGAAGTACGGGTTCTCGGTGGTCGCCGCGATCAGCGTGACCCAGCGGTTCTCGACGGCCGGCAGCAGCGAGTCCTGCTGGGCCTTGGAGAAGCGGTGGATCTCGTCCAGGAAGAGCACCGTCTCCCGGCCGGACATCCCGACCGCGCGCCGGGCGCCGTCGATCACCGCCCGGACCTCCTTGACCCCGGCGGTGATCGCGGACAGCTCGACGAAACGCCCCTCGACGGCCTGGCTGATCACGTGCGCCAGCGTGGTCTTCCCGGTGCCGGGCGGGCCCCAGAGGATCACCGAGCTGGTGGCCGCCGGCCCGCGCGAACTCGCGACCAGCCGCCGCAGCGGCGAGCCGGGCTTCAGCAGCTGCCGCTGCCCGGCCACCTCGTCCAGGGTGCGCGGGCGCATCCGTACGGCCAGCGGCGCCCGGCCGGGCTCCCTGGTCTGGAGTTCCTCGGCGGCGGCGGTGAAGAGGTCCGGTTCGTCCACACCGGAAGCCTATGCGAGGCCGCCGACACGCCGGGGGCCGTCGCCGCGCGAGAACACCCGCGCGGGCACCACGCTCCGAGGACGGGCCCTACGGCCGACGGTGGTCGAGCAGGACGACCTCGAACTCCTCCAGCGACCACACCGTGACGCCGGCCGCCGCGACGGCCCTCGCCCGGGCGTCGGCCTGCGGACCGCGCGAGGCCACCAGCGTGTCCCGGTCCGCGAAGATCGCGCCCACCGAGGCGCGCCCGGTCGCCCGGTCGACCAGCATCGCCGCGGAGACGAACCCCGGCGACTTCTCCAGCACCGGCAGCGCGCGGTCCCGGAAGACCTCCGCCATCCGGTCCACCGCGGCCGGGTCGGCGTCGGTGCGCACCACGCGGAACCAGGCGCCCGGCCCGGCCTCGCCGGGCGGGGTTTCCACCGCGACCTCCCACAGGGCGGTGGCCGCCGTGCCCTCGAACGGCGCCAGCAGCTCGGCGCGGCGCGCCCGCAGTTCCCGGTCGCTGTCCCGCTCGGCCTGCGCGGACTCCCACCAGGAACCCATGCTGATCTTGCCGAGCTCGCGGTCGGCGAACAGCCCGTAGCCCCGGTAGCCGGGCTGGGCGGTGAGCAGTCCGACGGCCTCGGCCCTGAACCCGTCGAGGGTCCGGTCGATCCGCTCCGGGTTGCCGGTGGCGTAGACGGTACGGACGAACATGAGCGCGCCTCCTGCGGACGCCCGGGCGCCACACGGGGCCGGTTCTCGACAGCAGCGCCCGGCGGGCCCCGTCTACTCCAGTCTGGCAGCGTGGTCCGGGACGTACTTCTGCAGGTCGCGCGGGGGCCGCTGGTAACCACGGGGGGCCGGGCGCGGCGGCAGGTCGATCCGCGGCGCCTTGATCTCGTGGTACGGCACGGTGGACAGCAGGTGGGCGATCATGTTGATCCGGGCCCGGCGCTTGTCGTCGCTCTCCACCACGTGCCAGGGCGAATCCGGGATGTCAGTGTGGATGAACATCTCGTCCTTGGCCCGCGAGTAGTCCTCCCAGTGGGTGATCGACTCGACGTCCATCGGGGAGAGCTTCCAGCGCTTCATCGGGTCCCCCAGCCGGGCCCGGAAACGCTGTTCCTGCTCGGTGTCGCTCACCGAGAACCAGTACTTGCGCAGCAGGATGCCCGCCTCGATCAGCATCCGCTCGAAGTTCGGGCACTGGTGCAGGAACTGCCAGTAGTCCTCGTCGGAGCAGAAGCCCATCACCCGCTCGACCCCGGCGCGGTTGTACCAGCTGCGGTCGAAGAGCACGATCTCCCCGGCCGCGGGCAGGTACTCCACGTACCGCTGGAAGTACCACTGGGTCTTCTCCCGCTCGGTCGGGGTGGGCAGCGCCGCGACCCGGGCGATGCGCGGGTTCAGGTACTCCGTCACCCGCTTGATCGCTCCGCCCTTTCCCGCGGCGTCACGTCCTTCGAAGACCACCACCAGCCGGGCGCCCTCGACCCGCACCCACTCCTGGAGCTTCACCAGCTCCTGCTGCAGCCGCAGCAGCTCCCGCTCGTACGGCTTCCTCGCCAGTCGCTCCGGCTTCGCGGCCACCCTCTGATCCTCCGTCCGACCCGTGCTGATGCACACTCACCGTAGGTGCAGCACGGCGGGTCCGCAGGGCGGACCGGGCGGGACCGGGACGGACCGGCGGGACGGGCCGGCGGGACGGGCCGGCGGGACGGGCCGAGGAGGAGCGGCGGCGGTCTAGACCGCGACGAAGGGTTCGGGGTAGCGGCAGAGCCCGCGCGGGCCGCCGTCGTACGACGCCAGCGGCAGCGCCTGGAAGTACGCGTCCGGCACCTCGAACGGGCCGACGACCTCGTGCCGCCCGGCCGGCGAGAAGCCGAACCGCGCGTAGTACGCCGGGTCGCCGAGGACGACCACGAGCTTCTCCCCCGCGTCCTCGGCCGCCGACAGCGCGGCCCGGACGACGAGTTCGCCGACTCCCCTGCGCTGCCACTCCGGTGCCACGGCGACCGGCGCGAGCGCCAGCGCCTCGCCCTCCCCGACCCGCAGCCGGGTCAGCAGGGCGTGGCCGACCACCAGGCCGGTCCCGTCGACCGCGACCACGGACAGCCCGGGCAGCCAGGCGGGATCGCGGCGCAGCGCGTCCACCAGGTCCGCCTCGTCCGGACCGGGGAACGCAGCCATGTGGACGCGTCTGGTCGCCGGCGCGTCCGCCGGACGTTCCACTCTCGTTATGACCTGCATCGGTCAACTCTCCCTGTGTCACACGTCGTTGTGGACCGGCCCCGGACGGTGGGTGGACCGTCCGGGGCCGTTGCAGGTTAGCGGATGCGACGCTCCGTCAGGCCTTGGGCTCAGCCTCGGACTTGGCGTCCTCGCGGACCTTGGGCTTGGCGTCCACGCCGGCCTCGCGGCGCTGCGCCGGAGTGATCGGGGTCGGGGCGCCGGTCAGCGGGTCGCCACCGGTGGACGTCTTCGGGAAGGCGATGACGTCCCGGATGGTGTCGTACCCGCCGAGCAGCGTGACGATCCGGTCGAGGCCGAAGGCGACACCACCGTGCGGCGGCGGGCCGTAGTTGAAGGCGTCCAGCAGGAAGCCGAACTGCGAGGCCGCCTCCTCCTCGGAGAGGCCGATCGCGTCGAACGCCCGCTTCTGCACGTCGCGCTGGTGGATACGGATCGAACCGCCGCCCAGCTCCGAGCCGTTGAGGACCAGGTCGTACGCATTGGACAGCGCCGAGCCCGGGTCGGTGTCGAAGGTGTCCAGCGACTCCTTGGTCGGGGCGGTGAACGGGTGGTGCACCGCGTGCCAGCCCTGGAAGGCGCCCTTGTCGTCCTCGATCGGCTCGAACATCGGGAAGTCGACGACCCAGAGGAAGGCCCACTTCGACTCGTCGATCAGCTCGCAGCGGCGGCCGATCTCCAGGCGGGCGGCGCCGAGCAGCTCCTGGGAGGCGCGCTCCTTGCCGGCCGCGAAGAAGACCGCGTCGCCGTTCTTGGCGCCCGCGGCGGCGGCCAGGCCGGCCAGGTGCTCCTCGGAGAGGTTCTTGGCGACGGGGCCGCGCAGCTCACCGGTCTCGGCGTCGATCAGCACGTAGGCCAGGCCCTTGGCGCCGCGCGCCTTGGCCCAGTCCTGCCAGGCGTCCAGCTGCTTGCGCGGCTGCGAGGCGCCGCCGGGCATGACCACGGCGCCGACGTACGGGGCCTGGAAGACGCGGAACTCGGTGCCCTTGAAGTACTCGGTGAGGTCGGTGAGTTCCTGGCCGAAGCGGACGTCCGGCTTGTCGGAGCCGAAGCGGCCCATGGCGTCCGCGTAGGTCATCCGCGGCAGCGGGTTCGGGACCTCGTAGCCGTGCACCTCGCGCCAGATCGCACCGATGATCTTCTCGCCGAGGGCCAGGATGTCCTCCTGGTCGACGAACGAGGCCTCGATGTCCAGCTGCGTGAACTCCGGCTGCCGGTCGGCACGGAAGTCCTCGTCGCGGAAGCAGCGGGCGATCTGGTAGTAGCGCTCCATGCCGGCCACCATCAGCAGCTGCTTGAACAGCTGGGGCGACTGCGGCAGCGCGTACCAGTGGCCGGGCTGCAGGCGGACCGGGACGAGGAAGTCGCGGGCGCCCTCGGGGGTGGAGCGGGTGAGGTACGGCGTCTCGATGTCGAGGTAGTCGTTCTCCTCCATCACCCGGCGGATGATGTTGTTGACCTTGGAGCGCAGGCGCAGGCCCTTGGCCGGGCCCTCACGGCGCAGGTCCAGGTAGCGGTAGCGCAGCCGGACCTCCTCGTTGACCGTGCCCGGCTCGTACTCGGCGACCGGGAAGGGCAGCGGGGCGGCCTCGGAGAGCACCTCGATCTCGCTGACGACGACCTCGACGGCACCGGTCGGGATGTCGGGGTTCTCGTTGCCCTCGGGGCGGACGCGGACGTCGCCGACGACCTTGACGCAGTACTCGGCGCGCAGGCCGTGGACCGAGTCGAGGTCGCGGACCACGATCTGCACGGTGCCGGAGGCGTCGCGCAGGTCGATGAAGGCCACGCCGCCGTGGTCGCGGCGGCGGGCGACCCAGCCGGCCAGGGTGACGGTGGTGCCTGCGTGCTCCGGGCGGAGCGTGCCCGCGTCGTGCGTGCGGATCACAGCTGCTTCTCCTTCAGGGTGGTGACGAGTGCGTCGAGGGCGACGGGGGTCTGCTCGCCGGTGGTCAGGTCCTTGAGCTGGACGACGCCCTCGGCGAGGTCCCGGTCCCCGGCGATCAGGGCGAAGCGGGCGCCGGACCGGTCGGCGGACTTCATGGCGTTCTTGATGCTCTTGACGCCGAAGGCGAGGTCGGTGGCCACGCCGGCCCGGCGCAGCTCGATCACCTTGGCGAACAGGACGTTCTTGGCCTCCTCGCCGAGCGCGACCGCGTACACCGCGGTGGCGGCGGGCAGGTCGAGGGTGACGGCCTCGGCCTCCAGCGCCAGGTAGGTGCGGTCCACGCCGAGGGCCCAGCCGACGGACGGCAGCGCCGGGCCGCCGATCATCTCGGAGAGGCCGTCGTAGCGGCCGCCGCCGCCGATCGCGGACTGGGCGCCGAGGCCGTTGTGCACGAACTCGAAGGTGGTGCGGGTGTAGTAGTCCAGGCCGCGGACCAGCTTCGGGTCGTCGACGAAGGCGACGCCGGCCGCGGTGAGCAGCTCGCGGACCTTCTCGTCGTACGCCTTGCAGTCCTCGCACAGGTAGTCGCGCAGCATCGGGGCGCCGGTGAGCTGGGCCTGCACGGACTCGCGCTTGTCGTCCAGCACGCGCAGCGGGTTGATCTCGGCGCGGCGGCGGGTGTCCTCGTCCAGGTCCAGGCCGGAGAGGAACTCGATCAGCGCGGCGCGGTAGACCGGGCGGCACTGCTTGTCGCCGAGGCTGTTGAGCAGCAGCGAGTAGTCGCGCAGGCCCAGCGAGCGGAAGGCGTCGTCGGCCAGGATGATCAGCTCGGCGTCCAGCGCCGGGTCCTCGGCGCCGATCGCCTCGGCGCCGACCTGGGAGAACTGGCGGTAGCGGCCCTTCTGCGCGCGCTCGTAGCGGTAGTACGAGCCGGAGTACCAGAGCTTGACCGGCAGGTTGCCCTGCTTGTGCAGGTTGGCCTGGAGCGCGGCGCGCAGCACCGAGGCGGTGCCCTCGGGGCGCAGCGCGAGCTCGTCACCGCCCTTGGTGGTGAGGTTGTACATCTCCTTGGTGACGATGTCGGTGGACTCTCCGACGCCGCGGGAGAAGAGCTTCACGTCCTCGAAGACCGGGGTCTCGACGTAGCCGTAGCCGGCCCGGCGGGCGGGCGCTGCGATGCGCTCGCGGATCGCCAGGAAGGTCGCGGAGCTGGGGGGCAGCAGGTCGTAGGTGCCCTTGGGGGCGGTGAAGGTGCTCAACTTCTCTTCCGTCACATTCCTCGTCGCGGGAAAGCCGGGGCGCCTGCCGCCCCTGCTGCCTGTCGGAGGTAGGGGTTGGTGGCGCGCTCGCGGCCGATGGTGGTCTGACCGCCGTGGCCGGAGAGGACCACGGTGGAATCGTCGAGGGGCAGGCACACCCGGGCCAGCGACGTCATGATCGCCTCGCTGTCCCCGCCCGGGAGGTCGGTACGCCCGATGGAGCCGGCGAACAGCAGGTCGCCCGAGAACAGCACCGGGGGGAGGTCCTCGGCACCGGGCGTCCGGAAGGTCACCGACCCCCCGGTATGGCCCGGGGCGTGGTCCACCGTGAGCTGCAGGCCGGCGAGCTCCAGCACGCTGCCGTCGGTGAGCTCGCGCACGTCGTCGGGCTCGCCGACGGTGAGCTCGCCCATCAGCTGGGTGCCCAGGGAGCGGCCGAGCGCCTTCTCCGGGTCGGACATCATGTACCGGTCCTCGGGGTGGATCCAGGCCGGGACGCCGCGGGCGCCGCAGACCGGGACCACCGAGGCCACGTGGTCGATGTGGCCGTGCGTGAGCAGCACGGCGACCGGCTTGAGCCGGTACTCGCGGACCAGTTCCTCGACGCCGCGGGCCGCCTGGTGGCCCGGATCGACGATGACGCACTCCTCGCCCGCCGCCGGAGCGACCAGGTAGCAGTTGGTGCCCCAGGCTCCAGCGGGGAATCCGGCGATGAACACGCGCGTCCTTCGGGTGTGCGGCGGTCGGTTTGCGAGAACCACCTGTAGTGATGCTGCCTATTGGTTACTCAGGGGCAGCCTACCGGCGGTCCGGCTCCGGTTGCGAACCAGATGGGGGTGGCGGGAGGGGTCGCGTGTCAGGTTCACCTCGCCCTTACGGGCCCGGTCCCTACACTTGGCCGCCGGGGGATGCGATGATCCGCTCCGGAATCCATCCACTTTTTCCGCACATGCGTAGGAGACACGGCCGGTGGTCAGCAGCGAACAGCGGCGGCGGCAGCTCGCCCGCGAGAAGTACGAGCGCCAGATGGAGCGGCGGATCGAGGTCGCGGCCGCGCGCAGGCGCCGCAACACGGTCCTGGGCGCCTCGTTGGCCGTCGTGGTCCTGGCCGGCGGCGGGACCCTGATCGCCACCGGCGCGTTCAGCTCGGACGACAAGGACAAGACCTCGGCCGCGAGCAGCGCGCAGGCCGCGCCGACCCAGACCGGCGAGCCGACCACCCCGACCCGCAAGCCGGTCGAGGGCTGCACGGACCCGGCGCCGGGCGCGCCCAACGGCAAGAAGTGGCAGGCCGAGCCGGCCATGTCGATCGACCCGGGCGCGTCGTACACCATGGCGCTGGACACCAACTGCGGCAAGGTGACGATCGCGCTCGACGCGGCCAAGGCCCCGCACACGGTGAACTCCTTCTCCTTCCTGGCCGGCGAGAAGTACTTCGACCACACCAAGTGCCACCGCCTCACCACGGACGGCATCTTCGTGCTCCAGTGCGGCGACCCGACCGCCAGCGCGACCGTCCCGGGCGGCACCGGCGACCCGGGCTACAAGTTCGCGGACGAGAACCTGGCCGGCGCGACGTACCCGGCGGGCACCGTGGCGATGGCCAACTCCGGCCCGGGCACCAACGGCAGCCAGTTCTTCCTGGTCTACAAGGACACCAAGCTGCCGCCGAACTACACCCCCTTCGGCAAGATCAGCGGCGGCCTGGACGTGGTGCAGAAGATCGCCGCCGCCGGCACCCTGGAGGGCTCCCCGGACGGCCACCCGATGGCCGACGTCACCTTCAACTCCGTTACGGTGTCGAAGGGTTGATCAGTCCCGGGGCCGGTGGAACCCTTGTCGAGCCGGCGCACCGCCGCCGTCCTCGCCCGGCCCCGGCCCGAAATCGCCCGGCCCGGATGCGGACAGCACCGGGCCTGGTCGCCTATGTTGGCGTTGTATAGGGTGCCCGGACCCGCCTAGCCGTCACCCTCGGCAGGAAGGCACGGCGGACGGGGACGGCGGACTCATCGGTCCGCCGCACATCAACTGTGGACGACGGACGCGCGCCGCCCCGGCGCGGGCGCGACGTCATGTGGAGGACGCGCTATGAGCAGCGACCCGTGGGGCCGTGTGGACGAGCAGGGCACGGTCTACGTCAGGACGGCCGACGGCGAACGCGTCGTGGGTTCCTGGCAGGCCGGCTCGCCCGAGGAGGCCCTCGCCTACTTCGAGCGCAAGTACCAGGGCATCGAGGTGGAGATCGGCCTGCTGGAGAAGCGGGTGCGCACCACCGACCTGGCCGCCAAGGACGCCCAGACCGCGCTGGAGCACCTGCGCGCGCAGGTGGTCGAGGGGCACGCGGTCGGCGACCTGGACGCCCTGGCCAAGCGACTGGACACGCTCGCCGGCGAGATCGAGACCCGGCGGGAGGAGCGCAAGGCCGCCCGCGCCAAGGCGCAGGACGAGGCCCGCGCGGCCAAGGAGGCGCTGGTCTCCGAGGCCGAGCAGCTCGCCGAGTCCACCCAGTGGCGGGAGGCCGGGGACCGGCTGCGCGCCCTGGTGGACACCTGGAAGGGCCTGCCGCGCCTGGACCGCAAGAGCGACGACGAGCTGTGGCACCGCTTCTCGCACGCCCGCTCGGTCTTCTCCAAGCACCGCAAGGCGCACTTCGCCACCCTGGACGCCGAGCGCGACAAGGCCCGGCAGACCAAGGAGTCGCTGGTCGCCGAGGCCGAGGCGCTGTCCTCGTCCACGGACTGGGGCAGCACCGCGGCCGCCTACCGCGACCTGATGGCGCGCTGGAAGGCCGCCGGCCGGGCCCAGCGGGACATCGAGGACGAGCTGTGGGCGCGGTTCCGCGGCGCGCAGGACGTCTTCTTCCAGGCCCGCTCCGCGGTGTTCAGCGAGCGGGACGCCGAGCAGGTGGAGAACCAGAAGCTCAAGGAGGCGCTGGCCGTCGAGGCCGAGGCGATCCTGCCGATCACCGACCTGAAGGCCGCCAAGGCCGCGCTGCGCGAGGTCAACGAGCGCTGGGAGGCGATCGGGCACGTGCCGCGCGAGGTCCGTCCGAAGCTGGACGGCCGGCTGAACGCGGTCGAGCGGGCGATCCGCGAGGCCGAGGACGCCGAGTGGAAGCGCTCCAACCCGGAGGCCAAGGCCCGCGCGGCCGGCATGGTCGGGCTCTTCCAGGCCAAGGCGGACAAGATCCAGGCCGACCTGGACAAGGCCCGCGCGGCCGGCAACGCCGGCAGGATCGCCAAGCTGGAGTCCGAGCTGGCCGGCGTGCAGACCCTGCTGGAGCAGGCGCACAAGAGCCAGGAGGAGTTCAGCGGCTGATCCGACGGCCGTCGAACGCCGAGAGGGGCCCCGGGAAGATCCCGGGGCCCCTCTCGTGCGTCCGCTACTTGCGGGCGGAGGTGACGCGGTAGACGTCGTACACGCCCTCGACGCCGCGCACCGCCTTGAGCACGTGGCCGAGGTGCTTCGGGTCGCCCATCTCGAACGTGAAGCGGCTCATCGCCACCCGGTCCCGGGAGGTCTGCACCGCCGCCGACAGGATGTTGACGTGCTGGTCGGAGAGCACCCGGGTGACGTCGGAGAGCAGGCGGGAGCGGTCCAGCGCCTCGACCTGGATGGCCACCAGGAAGACCGAGGACTGGGTGGCCGCCCACTCGACGTCGATCATGCGCTCCGGCTGCTGGCTCAGCGACTCCACGTTGACGCAGTCGGCGCGGTGCACCGAGACGCCGTTGCCGCGGGTGATGAAGCCGACGATCGGGTCGCCCGGCACCGGGGTGCAGCAGCGGGAGAGCTTGACCCAGACGTCCTCGACGCCCTTGACGATCACGCCCGGGTCGCCCTTGGCCCGGCGGCGCACCGCGCGGCGGGTGTCGTGCGTCGGGGTGGCGGTCTCCGCCAGGTCCTCGGTCGCGCCCTCCTCGCCGCCGAGCGCCTGGACCAGCTTCTGGACGATGTTCTGCGCGGCGACGTGCCCCTCGCCGATCGCGGCGTAGAGCGAGGAGATGTCGGGGTAGCGCATCTCGTGGGCCAGCGTGACCAGCGAGTCGCCGGTCAGGATCCGCTGGATCGGCAGGCCCTGCTTGCGCATCGCCCGGACGATCGCCTCCTTGCCGTGCTCGATCGCCTCCTCGCGGCGCTCCTTGGAGAACCAGGCGCGGATCTTGTTGCGGGCGCGCGGCGACTTGACGAAGCCCAGCCAGTCCCGGGAGGGGCCGGCGTTCTCCGCCTTGGAGGTGAACACCTCGACGGTGTCGCCGTTCTCCAGCGTCGACTCCAGCGGCACCAGCCGCCCGTTCACCCGGGCGCCTATCGTCCGGTAGCCGACCTCGGTGTGCACCGCGAAGGCGAAGTCGACCGGGGTCGCGCCGGCCGGCAGGGCTATCACGTCGCCCTTGGGGGTGAAGACGAAGACCTCGTTGCTGGCCAGGTCGAAGCGCAGCGACTCCAGGAACTCACCCGGGTCGGCGGTCTCCTTCTGCCAGTCCAGCAGCTGCCGCAGCCAGGCCATCTCGTTGACGGCGCCGGCCTTGTCGTCCTTGCGGGTCTGGGTCGGGGTGTCGGTGCGGACCTTGGAGGCCCCGGCGACCGCGCGCTGCTTGTACTTCCAGTGCGCGGCGATGCCGTACTCGGCCCGCCGGTGCATGTCGAAGGTGCGGATCTGGAGTTCGACGGGCTTGCCGCCGGGACCGATCACCGTCGTGTGCAGCGACTGGTACATGTTGAACTTGGGCATCGCGATGTAGTCCTTGAACCGCCCCGGCACCGGGTTCCACCGCGCGTGGATGGTGCCCAGTGCCGCGTAGCAGTCGCGGACGGTGTCGACCAGGACCCGGATGCCCACCAGGTCGTAGATCTCGGCGAAGTCCCGGCCGCGGACGATCATCTTCTGGTAGACCGAGTAGTAGTGCTTCGGCCGGCCGGTGACGGAGGCGGTGATCCGGGCGCCGCGCAGGTCCGCCTGGACCTGGTCGATCACGGTCGCCAGGTACTCGTCCCGCTTGGGGGCGCGCTCGGCGACCAGCCGGACGATCTCGTCGTACATCTTGGGGTAGAGGATCGCGAAGGCGAGGTCCTCCAGCTCCCACTTGATGGTGTTCATGCCCAGCCGGTGCGCCAGCGGGGCGTAGATCTCCAGGGTCTCGCGGGCCTTCTTCTCCTGCTTCTCCCGCTTGAGGTAGCGCATCGTGCGCATGTTGTGCAGGCGGTCCGCGAGCTTGATCACCAGGACGCGCGGGTCCTTGGCCATCGCGACGACCATCTTGCGGACGGTCTCGGCCTGCGCGGCCTCGCCGAACTTGACCCGGTCCAGCTTGGTGACGCCGTCCACCAGCAGGGCCACCGAGTCGCCGAAGTCCTTGCGCAGGGTCTCCAGGCCGTAGTCGGTGTCCTCGACGGTGTCGTGCAGCAGCCCGGCCATCAGGGTCGGGGCGTCCATGCCGAGCTCGGCCAGGATCGTCGCCACGGCCAGCGGGTGGGTGATGTACGGGTCGCCGCTCTTGCGCTTCTGCCCGCGGTGCCACTTCTCGGCGACCGCGTACGCCTTCTCGATGTCGCGCAGCAGTGCCGGGTCGGCCTTGGGGTCGTTCGCCCGGATCGAGCGGAACAGCGGCTCCAGGACGGGGTTGAGCACGCTGGAGCGCTGGCCGCCGAGGCGGGCCAGGCGGGCGCGCATGCCGCCGGTGGAGCCGCGGCCCGAGGGGGCGAGCGATCGCGAGGAGGTCGGCGCCGGGCGTGCCGGGGTGGCCCCCGAGGGCGTGGGACGGTTTTCGGGGGTGGCCGCTGCGGCCGTGGGCACAACCTCGTCGGGCAAGGACAACTCCTCGGGGCACCGGGCCGACCCCTGCCGGGGCCCGAACGGACGGACACAACCGGGAGGGGATGAATCTTCATGGTACCGAGCCGGGCGCCCCGGTGTTCATCCGGCCGGGCCAGGAAACGGAAGGGCGGCAGTCGGATGTTCCGACTGCCGCCCTTCGCGGGGGTGCCTCAGACCGTGACCAGCGTCTCCAGCGGAGCGCCGGCCAGGTGCCCGGCCAGCCGCGCGCGGCCGTCCAGGAAGCCCAGCTCCATCAGCACCACGACGCCCACCAGCTCGGCGCCGGCCTCCTTGACCAGGTCCAGCGAGGCGCCGATGGTCCCGCCGGTGGCCAGCACGTCGTCCACCACCAGCACCCGCTCACCCGGCGCGAAGGCGTCGCACTGCACCTCCAGCGTCGCCGAGCCGTACTCCAGCTCGTACGAGCGCCGGAACACCTCGCCGGGCAGCTTGCCCTGCTTGCGGATCGGCACGAAGCCGAGCCCGGCCGCGAAGGCCGCCGGGGCGGCCAGCACGAAGCCGCGGGCCTCCAGGCCCACCACCTTGGTCGCCCCGAGCTCCTTCGCCCGGTCCGCCAGCGCCCTGGTGAGGGCGCCGAAGGCCTCGGCGTCGGCGAGCAGCGGCGCGATGTCCTTGAACAGCACACCCGGCTTCGGGTAGTCCGGGACGTCCCGGATCCGGCTGTTCAGCAGCTCGGCCAGTGCGGTGTCGGCGGTGGTCACGGTGGTGTCCTCGGGGTCGTGGTTCGGGTCAGCGCTTGGTGGACGGACGGCCCTTGGCACGGGTGCCGGCCGAGCGGCCACGCTGACCGACCATACCCGCAGGCTGGCCCTCGTCCGCGAGCTCGTCCCCGGGGACCGCGTCCTCGGTCCGGCCGGCCGCGGCCCGGTGCTGCAGGACGCGCTTGCGCAGCGCCTTCATCTCCGGCTGCTCCTCCTTGAGCTGCGCCAGCAGCGGGGTGGCGACGCAGATAGAGGAGTAGGCACCGGCGGCGAGACCGATGAACAGCGCGAGCGAGATGTCGTTCAGCGTGCCGGCGCCCAGGATGCCGCCACCGATGAACAGCAGCGCGGCGACCGGCAGCAGCGCCACCACGGTGGTGTTGAGCGAGCGCACCAGGGTCTGGTTGAGGCCCGCGTTGGCCGCCTCGCTGTAGGTGAGCTTGTTCTGCTTGGTGATCCCCTTGGTGTTCTCCTTCACGGTGTCGAAGACGACGACCGTGTCGTAGAGCGAGTACCCGAGGATCGTCAGGAAGCCGATCACCGTACCGGGGGTGACCTCGAAGCCCACCAGGGCGTAGACGCCGATGGTGATCAGGAGGTCGTGGATGAGGGCGACCAGGGCGGCCACCGCCATCCGCCACTCGAAGGCGATCGCCAGGTAGACCGTCACCAGGATCATGAAGATGATCAGACCCGTCATGGCCTTGTTGGAGATCTGCTTGCCCCAGCTGGGGCCGATCACCTGGGCCTCGACGGTGTCCAGCGGAACGCCGATCTTCTCGGCGAGCTGCGAGCGCACCTCGTCGGAGCTCTTCGGCTCCTCGGTGCTGACCTGGATGCGGATCTTGCCGTTGTCGGTGGACTGCACCAGCGGGTGCGAGGAGACGACCTGGTCGGCCTTGTCCTGCGCCTGCGAGACGGTCAGGCCGGGCTTGGACACGGTGTAGACCGAGCCGCCCTTGAACTCGATGCCCAGGTGCAGGCCCATGGCCAGACCGATCGCCGCGACCAGCACGATCACGCCGGAGATGGAGTACCAGAGCTTGCGGCGCCCGACGAAGTCGAAGCTGACCTCGCCCTGGTAGAGCCGGTGGCCCAGGTTGGAGAAGCGCGACACGGTGTCAGGCCTCCTTCACGGCGGCAGAGGAGGGGCTACGGCGACGGCTGCTGCGCAGCGGCGGGCGGGCGCCCAGCCGCTTCGGGTCCAGACCGGACCACGGGTGGCCGTCGAGGAAGAACTTGCGGCGGGCCAGCAGCGTGATCAGCGGCTTGGTGAACAGGAAGATCACCACGACGTCGAGCGCGGTGGTCAGGCCGAGGGTGAACGCGAAGCCCTGGACCTTGCCGACCGAGACCACGTAGAGCACGGCGGCACAGAGGAAGGACACGAAGTCCGAGACCAGGATCGTGCGCCGGGCGCGCGGCCAGGCCCGCTGGACCGCCGGGCGCAGTGGGGCGCCCTCGCGGACCTCGTCGCGGATGCGCTCGAAGTACACGATGAAGGAGTCGGCGGTGATGCCGATCGCGACGATCGCACCGCAGACCGCGGGCAGGTTCAGCGCGAAGCCGATCCCGCCGCCGAGCAGGCTCATGATCGAGTAGGTCAGGGCCGCCGAGACGAGCAGACCGGCGATCGAGACCAGGCCGAGGCCGCGGTAGTAGACCAGCGAGTAGGCGACCACCAGCAGCATGCCGATCGCACCGGCGACCAGGCCGGCCTTGAGCTGGTCGCTGCCGAGCGCCGGGGAGACGGTGGTGATGTCGCTCTTGGCGAACTCCAGCGGCAGGGCGCCGTAGCCCAGCACGTTGGACAGGTCCTGCGCCTCGGTCTGGGTGAAGCGACCGGTGATGACCGCGCTGCCGCCCGAGATCGGGCCGTTGACCTGCGGGTGCGAGACGACCTGGTTGTCCAGCACGATCGCGAACTGGTTGGTCGGCGGGGCCTGGGTGGCCAGCTGGCCGGTGATCTTGGCGAAGGCGTCGGTGCCGGTGCCGTTGAACTGCAGCTGGACCTGCCATCCGGCACCGGTCTGGGTGTCGAGCGAGGGCTGGGCCTTGGAGACGTCCGAGCCCTTCACGGCCACGGGGCCGAGCGCCAGCTTCTCGTAGTAGCCGTTCTCGGCCTTCTGGGAGCAGGCGACGACGGCCTTGTCCTCGGGGCCGGTCTGGGCGCTGCGGACCTCGGGCTTGGAGCAGTCGAGGGCGGCGAACGCGGCGGACAGCTCCGGCGGAACGGTGCCCTGGGTCATCGCGGCGCTCAGGTCGGCGGCGCTCGGCGGGGTCGCGGCGGCGCTGGGAGCGGCGCTGCCGGTGGCGGCGGCGGACGGGGCCGCGCTCGCGCCGGTGGCGGCGGGCGACGGGGTGGTGCCCTCGGCGGCCAGCGCCTCACCGACGGTGCGGCCCTGCTTGGTGGCGCTCGCGCCCGCGGACGGCGTGCCGGTCGCGGCGGGCGCGGTGGCCGACGGGGTCGCGGCCGGGGTTCCGGTGGCGGGGGCGGACGGGGTGCCGGTGGGGGCCGGAGCGGTGACGCCGCTGGGGGCCACGGCCAGGACCGGGCGGAAGAACAGCTTGGCGGTGGTACCGACCTGGTCCGCCGCGTTCTGCCGGTCGCCGCCCTTGGGGATGTTCACGATGATCGTGTTGTCGCCCTGGGTCTGGACCTCCGCCTCGGAGACACCCATACCGTTGACACGGCGCTCGATGATCCCGGTGGCGATGTCCATGTTGGACTTGTTGATCGCCTTGGGGTCGGTCGACTTCGCGGTCAGCGTGATGCTGGTGCCGCCTGCGAGGTCGATCCCGAGCCGGGGCTTCGTGTTGCCCGTCCCGAACATGAGGGCGACCAGTCCGACGGTGACGACCAGGATGAGGGCCAGCGCCCGCCCTGGGTAGCCGTCGCGCGGGCGCGACTTGGGTGTTGCCACCTTGCTCGTTTCTCCCTGTCCATGCCACCTCCCCGACCGGACCCCCGTCCGGCTCGTGGCTGGACAGGGGTCCGGGTGGTTCTGCGGCCCTGAGGTCCTGTGGGCTCGCGGCACTGCGCCGCGCGACCGGGCGGGTTGCCCGGCCGTACTACTTGCTCGCGGGAGCCCCGCCCTCGACGTCGCTCTTCTCGTCGCCGTCCTTGGTGAGCGACAGCGGCTTGTCCTCGACCGGCTCGGCGTCGGCGTCCTCGGCCTCCGGCTCGGCGAGCTCGTCGTCGGCGGGGCGGCCGTTGATGATCGCGTCGTACTCCTGGGGGTCCAGGACGGCCGCGATCGCGCTCTTGGTGAAGTGGGTGAACACGCCGGGCGCGATCTCCAGCTCGACGGTCTCCTCGTTGACCGCCTTCACCTGGGCGTACAGACCGCCGATGGTGCGAACACCCGCCCCGGGCTCCAGAGCGGTCTGCATCTGCTGCTGCTGCTGCTGGCGCTTCTTCTGCGACCGGAACATGAGCACGATCGCGATGATCGGGAGGAGAAGGATGATGAGGTTCACTGCAGCCAGGGTCCTTTACGGGCCGCCGGCCGGCGGCCTGTGTGGTAATGGATCGGCCCGTCGGGTGAGAGGGGCGGTCCGGCGGAGTCTATGCAACCCCGAATCGATCGGACAACGCCAAGCATCGCATCCTGCCGCCGAAAGTGGCGACCCTCCGCCTGCACAGTTTCCGCGGACCCCGCTCCGGGCTCCCCCTTGCCGTGCCCCGGCCGCACCCGGGGGGAACGCACCGCCCCGGCTCACCCGTTCAGCCGATGACGCTCAACTCCCGTCGGCCGGGAACAGCTCCGACTGGGGCGGGACACCGCCGCGAGTGGTCCGAACCGGCGGGGTCAGGCCGAGGTGCTGCCAGGCCGCGGCGGTGGCGATCCGCCCGCGCGGGGTCCGGGCGAGCAGGCCCTCGCGGACCAGGAACGGCTCGGCGACCTCCTCGACCGTCTCCGACTCCTCGCCCACCGCGACCGCGAGTGTCGACAAACCGACCGGGCCGCCGCCGAACAGCCGCAGCAGCGCGTCCAGTACCGCCCGGTCCAGCCGGTCCAGGCCGCGGGCGTCCACCTCGTAGACGTCCAGCGCCTGAGCGGCGATCCCCGCGGTGACCACCCCGTCGTGCCGGACCTGCGCGTAGTCGCGCACCCGGCGCAGCAGCCGGTTGGCGATGCGCGGGGTGCCGCGCGAGCGGCCGGCGATCTCGGCGGCGCCGGCCGGGTCTATCTCGACGTCCAGCAGCGTGGCCGAGCGGTGCACCACCCGCTGCAGCTCGGCCGGGGCGTAGAACTCCATGTGGCCGGTGAAGCCGAAGCGGTCGCGCAGCGGCGGCGGCAGCAGCCCGGCCCGGGTGGTGGCGCCGACCAGCGTGAAGGGCGGCAGCTCCAGCGGGATGGCGGTGGCGCCCGGGCCCTTGCCGACGATCACGTCGACCCGGAAGTCCTCCATCGCCATGTAGAGCATCTCCTCGGCCGGCCGGGACATCCGGTGGATCTCGTCGAGGAAGAGCACCTCCCCCTCGGTGAGCGAGGAGAGGATCGCGGCGAGGTCCCCCGCGTGCTGGATGGCCGGGCCGGAGGTGATCCGGATCGGGGCGCCCAGCTCGGCCGCGATGATCATGGACAGGGTGGTCTTGCCCAGCCCGGGCGGACCGCTCAGCAGCACGTGGTCGGGCGCGCTGCCGCGCTTGCGGGCGGCCTGGAGCACCAGGGACAGCTGCTCGCGCACCCGCTCCTGGCCGATGAACTCGTCCAGCAGCTTGGGGCGCAGCGCCGCCTCCACCGCCTGGTCCTCACCGTCGGCGGCGGCCGTGACCAGCCGGTCGGCGGGTTCCGAGTCGTACATCGTCACGGGCTCCAGGTATTCCGAGGTCGACAAAGGGACAGATCGTCAGACGGACTCAGCGGGCCCGGTTGAGGCCGCGCAGCGCGAGCCGGAGCAGGGCGCCGACGTCCGGCGTCTGCTGCGCCTCGGCCTCCGGGGCGAGGGCCGCGACCGCCTCGTCCGCCTCGCGCGGGGCGTAGCCGAGGCCGGTCAGCGCGGAGTGCAGCTGCTCGCTCCACGGCGCCGGGCCGGCCGCGATCGGCTTCTGCGCGGGCACCGCGCCGTGCGGGGCGCCCAGCTTGTCCTTGTACTCCAGCAGCAGCTTGGCGGCCTTCGCCTTGCCGATGCCCGGGACGGCGACCAGCGCCTTCTCGTCGCCGTTCGCGATCGCGACCCGCAGCGCGTCGGGGCTGTGCACGCCGAGGATCGCCTGCGCCAGCTTGGGGCCGACGCCCGGCGCGGCCTGCAGGATCTCGAAGACCGCCCGCTCGTCGTCGTCCGCGAAGCCGAACAGCGTCAGCGAGTCCTCCCGGACCACCAGCGAGGTCGCCAGCCGGGCCGGCTCGCCCAGTCGCAGGCCGGCCAGGGTGTTCGGGGTGCACTGCACCGCCATGCCCACCCCGCCGACCTCGACCACCGCGAGCCCGGAGGAGATGGCCGCCACGGGCCCTTGCACGAAGGCGATCACCGGATGGTTCCTTTCAGCGCGGAGCGCGGGGTCGAGCGGGGTGTGGCGCGGGCGGCCCGGACGGCGGCCTCCAGGCGGTTGGTCGCGCCGCCGCGCCAGATGTGGCAGATGGCGAGCGCCAGTGCGTCGGCGGCGTCCGCGGGCTTGGGCGGGGCGTCCAGCCGCAGCAGGCGCTGCACCATGGCCGTGACCTGGGCCTTGTCGGCCCGGCCGGAGCCGGTGACGGCCGCCTTGACCTCGCTGGGGGTGTGCAGGGTGACGGGTATGCCGCGGCGCGTCGCGCAGAGCATCGCGACCGCGCTGGCCTGGGCCGTTCCCATCACGGTGCGCACGTTGTGCTGGGCGAAGACCCGCTCGACGGCGACCAGGTCGGGCCGGTGCTCGTCCAGCCAGGCCTCGATGCCCTCCTCGACCAGGAGCAGCCGCTGCCCGATCTCGGCCTCGGCGGGGGTGCGCACCACCCCGACCCCGACCATCCGCAGCGGCCGGCCCGGCGCACCCTCGACCACGCCGACCCCGCACCTGGTCAGCCCCGGGTCCACACCCAGTACCCGCACCACCGGCCCCGCCTCCCGTCCTCGACCTGCGAAGGCTACCGTCCGGGTCCGACAACCCCGCCGACGACACCGGCCCGGCGGTCCTGGGACCACCGGGCCGGGCAGTGAGAACGATCACTCGCCCCCGATCGGGCGACGCCGTGTCACTCGGCGTCGAGCTCCGCACCGACCTCGTCGGAGATGTCGAAGTTGGCGAAGACGTTCTGCACGTCGTCGCTGTCCTCCAGCGCGTCGATCAGCTTGAGGATCTTGCGGGCGCCGTCGACGTCCAGCTCGACCTGCATGCTCGGGAGGAAGTTGGCCTCGGCCGAGTCGTAGTCGACGCCGGCGTCCACCAGCGCGGTGCGCACGGCGACCATCTTGGAGGCCTCGGAGACGATCTCGAACGAGTCGCCGAGGTCGTTGATCTCCTCGGGCTCCTGGTCGAGGACGACCTCGAAGAGCTTGTCCTCGTCCACGCCGTCGGCCTTGGGGACGATGACGACACCCTTGCGGGTGAACAGGTAGGACACCGAGCCCGGGTCGGCCATCGAGCCGCCGTTGCGGGTCATCGCCACGCGCACGTCGGAGGCGGCGCGGTTGCGGTTGTCGGTGAGGCACTCGATCAGGACGGCGACACCGTTCGGGCCGTAGCCCTCGTACATGATGGTCTGGTAGTCGGCGCCGCCGGCCTCCAGACCGCCACCGCGCTTGACGGCGCGGTTGATGTTGTCGATCGGGACCGAGCTCTTCTTCGCCTTCTGGATGGCGTCGTAGAGGGTCGGGTTGCCCGCCGGGTCGGGACCGCCGGTGCGCGCCGCCACCTCGATGTTCTTGATCATCTTGGCGAAGAGCTTGCCGCGCTTGGCGTCGATCACGGCCTTCTTGTGCTTGGTGGTAGCCCACTTAGAGTGGCCGGACATCGCCAGCTCCTTTACGTCGCCAAATGGAAATGAAACAGATGAGATCTTACCGGTGTCGTCACCGGTGAGGCGCACACGGTCCGTGCGCGGCCGACACGCTCCCGGTGAGCGCTCAGCCCGCGGCGGCCGCGAGGTGCTCCTCGACCATCTTCACGAAGTACGCGTGCACCCGGTGGTCGCCGGTCAGCTCCGGGTGGAACGAGGTGGCCAGCAGGTTGCCCTGGCGCACGGCCACGATCCGGCTGTCCGGGCCGTCCGCGGCGGGCAGTTCGGCCAGCACCTCGACGCCCGCGCCGACCGCCTCGACCCAGGGGGCGCGGATGAAGACGCCGTGCACCGGCGCGTCGTCCAGGCCCTTGAAGGCGATCCCGGACTCGAAGGACTCGTTCTGGCGGCCGAAGGCGTTGCGGCGCACCGTCATGTCGATGCCGCCGACGGTCTCCTGGTCCTCGCGGCCGTCCAGGATCTTGTCCGCCAGCATGATCATGCCCGCGCAGGTGCCGTACACCGGCATCCCGGCGGCCACCCGCTCGCGCACCGGGTCCATCACGCCGAACAGCAGCGCCAGCTTGGACATGGTGGTGGACTCCCCGCCGGGGATCACCAGCGCGTCGACCTCGGCCAGCTCCTCGGCACGGCGCACCGGACGGGCGAGCGCGTCGGCCTCGGCCAGCGCGACCAGGTGCTCGCGGACGTCGCCCTGCAGGGCGAGGACGCCGATGACTGGAGTGCTCACGGTCTTCAACCTCAATCGATCGTTGCTACGGAATGACGTGGCGCGGCCCGCCGCGGCGCCGAAGCGCTGCGGCGGGCCCGGGCCCTCGGAACCTGCGGGGCGACTACCAGCCGCGGTTGGCGTAGCGCTCGGTCTCCGGCAGGGTGTCGCAGTTGATGCCGACCATGGCCTCGCCCAGGTTGCGGGAGGCGTCCGCGATGATCTTCGGGTCGTCGAAGAAGGTGGTGGCCTTCACGATGGCGGCGGCACGCTTGGCCGGGTCGCCCGACTTGAAGATGCCGGAGCCGACGAAGACGCCCTCGGCGCCCAGCTGGCGCATCAGCGCGGCGTCGGCCGGGGTGGCCACGCCACCGGCGGAGAACAGCACGACCGGCAGCTTGCCGAGCTCGGCGACCTCCTTGACCAGCTCGTACGGTGCGCGCAGCTCCTTGGCGGCGGCGTACAGCTCGTTGTGGTCCAGGGCGCGCAGCTGGCCGATCTCGTTCTTGATCTGGCGCAGGTGGCGGACGGCCTCGACGACGTTGCCGGTGCCGGCCTCACCCTTCGAGCGGATCATGGCCGCGCCCTCGGCGATGCGGCGCAGGGCCTCGCCCAGGTTGGTCGCACCGCAGACGAAGGGGGTGGTGAACGCCCACTTGTCCGAGTGGTTGATCTCGTCGGCCGGGGTCAGGACCTCGGACTCGTCGATGTAGTCGACACCCAGGGACTGCAGGACCTGGGCCTCGACGAAGTGCCCGATGCGGGACTTGGCCATCACCGGGATGGAGACCGCCTCGATGATCTCCTCGATCATGTTCGGGTCGGACATGCGGGCCACGCCGCCGTCCTTGCGGATGTCCGCCGGAACCCGCTCCAGCGCCATGACGGCCACCGCGCCGGCGTCCTCGGCGATCTTGGCCTGCTCGGCGTTGACCACGTCCATGATCACACCGCCCTTGAGCTGCTCGGCCATGCCCCGCTTGACCCGGGCGGTGCCGATCTGCGGCTGGTCTGCGGTGGTGGGGGTGGTGGACACGTGAGACCTCACTCGAAGATGAACCAGTGCTATCGCCCTATGGTAGGCGGACCGGGTGACGCCTCCATGTGCCACCCAGTCCAGCCGGGACGACGGGATACGACAATCGGGCCGTATCCGAGGACACCCTAAGCAGGCGCCCCCTCGGGCGTGAGGGCGGGCGGCGGAGCGTCGTCCATCTCGAAGGCCATCGGGAAGGGCGCCTTGCCCGCCAGCCGGAAGTACCGCACCAACCGGTGCTCACGCACCGCACGCGCCGCCCGCACCGCGTCGTTGTGGAACCGACGGGCCATCGGCACCCGCCGCACCGCGGCCGTCAGATCACGAACGGCGTCCTCGCCGCCCGGCTCGGCCACCAGCGCCGCCACCTGCTCGGGCTCCTCCAGCACCGCCCGCAGCGCCAGGCTCAGCTGACTCTCCGCCACCTCGCGCTGCTCGTCGTCGGCCTGCCGGGCCGCGTGCGCCGCGTCCAGCAGCAGCAGCGAGGCCGCCGGGTCCAGCAGCGAGGACGTCGCCAGCTCCATCGCCACCGAGGCCCGGCGGACCAGCTGCGCGTCCAGCGCCGCCCGCGCGGCGTCGATCCGGGCGTGCAGCCGGTCCAACCGGCCGGCCGTCCAACTCAGGTACATGCCGAAGAGCACCACGGCCACGCCGGCCCAGATCCAGGTAGTCACGGGCCGCTACGTTACCGGGTGTCACCGGCCGGCCCGACCGGCGTCAGCCGACCGCGACGGCGTTGCGGTAGCACTCCCGATCGATGTCGGCGACGTTCACCGCGGTGAACAGCCGGCTCCCGGGCCGCGGCCGCACGAACCGGGCCACCAGCTCCAACACGCCCTCGCTCAGCGCCGCCTTCGCCTCCGGCGTCCGCCCCGGGAAGATCTGGAACTCCACGAACACCTGGACGTCCCCCGTCACCCCACTGGTGCCGACCACCAGCTCCTCGCTCTGCCGGAACACCGTCTTGCAGGACTCCGGCTTGGCGTCGATCGTCCGCTCCGCCAGCCGGTTGATCGCCAGGCCCAGCCCACGGCGGTCGAAGGTGCCGGCCAGGCTGGCCGAGTAGTCCACGGAAATCTGCGGCATCGGTTTCCCCCATGCGGTGAAGCGGTACGGTCGCCCGACCCTAACCCCACCGACGGCCGGGCCGACCACGGCCCCACCGCGGCGCCCGGCCGGCCCCCGATCAGTCCCTGGCCAGCCCGAACCGGCCGCGCCGCCCGCTGCGCTCGTCCTCCTCGACCACCGCCGCGGCCCCAGCCGTCACCGTCTCGTACACCGCCAGGATGTCCGCGCCCACGGTCGACCAGTCGAAGCGCCGCACGTGCCGCGAGGCGGCCTTCCGCAGCTCCTCCAGCCGGGCCGGATCGCCCAGCAGCCGCAGCGCCGTACGGGCCAGCGCGTCCGCGTCCTCCACCGGGAACAGCTCACCGGCGTCCCCGCCGTCCAGCACCTGCTTGAACGCGTCCAGGTCGCTCGCCAGCACCGGCGCACCCGCCGACATCGCCTCGACCAGGATGATCCCGAAGCTCTCGCCACCGGTGTTCGGCGCCACGTACAGGTCCACGCTGCGCAGCAGCCGGGCCTTCTCCTCGTCGCTCACCATGCCGAGGAACTCCACCTGCCGGCGCACCTCGGGCGCCAGGCCGGCGACGGCCTCGTCCTCGTCGCCCTTGCCCGCCACCAGCAGCCGCACCCCCGGCCGCTCCGCCAGGATCCTCGGCAGCGCCGCCAGCAGCGTCGGCAGGCCCTTGCGCGGCTCGTTGATCCGTCCGATGAAGCCGATCGTGCCCGGCTCCCCCTTCGCCGCGTGACCCATCCAGCGCTCGTCCGCCTCGGCGTCCGCGAAGAAGCCCACGTCCACGCCGTTCGGGATCACCACCGCGTCCCCGCCCAGGTGCTCGACCAGGGTCCGCCGGGCGTACTCCGACACCGCGATCCGGGCCCGCATCTTCTCCAGGCCCGGCTGCAGGATCGGCGAGGCCGCGATCATCGCCCGCGAGCGCGGGTTCGAGGTGTGGAAGGTCCCGACCATCGGCCCGGTCGCCGACCAGGCCGCCAGCATCGACAGGCTCGGCGAGGCCGGCTCGTGCACGTGCAGGATGTCGAAGCGACCGTCGTGCAGCCACCGCCGCACCCGCGCCGCCGACAGGATGCCGAAGCTCAGCCGCGCCACCGACCCGTTGTACGGCACTGCCACCGCCCGCCCGGCCGAGACCACGTACGGCGGCAGCGCCTCGTCGTCCTCGGCCGGCGCCAGCACCGAGACCTCGTGCCCCAGACGGATCAGGTGCTCGGCCAGGTCCCGGATGTGGAACTGCACCCCGCCGGGGACGTCCCAGTCGTACGGGCAGACGATGCCGATCTTCACGGGTTCCTCAAGCTCCTTCGGACAGTCGTACGGGCCGGGCTCAGGACCCGGAGGCCTCGGCCGCGGGCTCGGGGGCCCCGGCCGCGGGTGCCGCATCCGCGCGCACCGCGGAGGACTCCTTCACCGTCTCACGGACCGGCAGGTCGGCCAGCCAGAACTTCTGCAGCATGTGCCAGTCCTGCGGGTACTCGCGGACGTCCCGCTCCCACACGGCCGCCATCGCCTGGGTCATCGCCCGCGCCCGCTCCTTGCGGTCGTCCCCCTCGGGGGCCGTCACCTCGGGGTGGATCCGCGCCCGCAGCAGCGGACCGTCGTACCAGAGCGTCACCGGCAGCAGCGCCGCCCCGGTCCGCTGGCAGAGCGCCGCCGGACCGGCCGGCATCCGGGTCGCCTCGCCGAAGAACGACACCTCGATGCCCGCCTCCGACAGGTCCCGGTCCCCCACCAGGCACACCAGCCGGCCCTCGCGCAGCCGCCGCGCCAGCGTGCCGATCACGTTCACCGAACCGCCGGTCAGCGCCAGGACCTCCATGCCCTGGCCCTCCCGGAACTCGACGAACCGGTCGAACAGCCGCTCCGGCTTCAACCGCTCCGCGACCGTCGTGAACGGGTAGCCCTGCTGCGCGACCCAGGTGCCCGCGAGGTCCCAGTTGCCCATGTGCGGCAGCGCTATCACCGCGCCCCGACCGGACTCCATCGCCTCCCGCAGGTGCTCGAAGCCCTCGACCTGCACGTCCCGGGCCACCCGCTCAGGGCTCCACACCGGAAGCCGGAACGACTCCATCCAGTACCGCAGGTACGAGCGCATCCCGGCCCGCGACAGCGACCGCACCGCGGCCTCGTCCAGCTCCGGACGGACCCGCCGGAGGTTCGCCTCCAGCTGCAGCACCCGCTTGCCGCGCTTGCGCCAGGCGTAGTCCGCCAGCCGCTCGAACAGCCCGCGCGCCACCCGCTCCGGCAGGTGCTTCAGCAGCCCCCAGCCCAGCGCGTACGCCCAGTACACCAGTCGGTCCGTCACCGCAGGACGCCCCCCATCAGCTCCCGGCCGCCGCTCGGTCGGCCTCGAACGCCTCCCGGCGCACGGTCAGCATCCGCTGGAACACCGTCACCAGACTGCCCGCCGCCACCAGCCACAGCGCCACCGGCAGCAGCCACTCCACGTACGGCACACCGAACTGGTGCAGGCCCGCGACTCCGGCCGCCACCAGGCTGGCCACCAACCGCTCGGCCCGCTCCACCAGCCCCGACACGTCACACGGCAGGCCCTGGCTCTCCGCCCGCGCCTTCGTGTACGACACCACCAGGCCGCTCGCCAGGCAGAAGATCGCCACCGCGCACAGCAGGTTGTTGTCACCCTTGCCCGCGTACCACATCGCCAGGCCGCCGAAGATCGCCGCGTCCGCGACCCGGTCCAGCGTGGAGTCGAGGAACGCCCCCCACTTCGTGCTCCGGCCCAGCTGACGGGCCATGTTGCCGTCCACCAGGTCCGAGAAGATGAACAGCGTGATCGTGATGGTGCCCCAGAAGAACTCCCCACGCGGGAAGAACACCAGCGCACCGGCCACCGAACCGGCCGTACCGACCAGCGTCACGGTGTCCGGGCTCACGCCCAGCCGGATCAGGAACGCGGCGAACGGGGTCAGAACACGTGTGAAGAAGGCACGCGCGTATTTGTTGAGCATGGCCTTCCCAGCCGCTCCGATCTCCCAGATACCCGCCTGGCGCAACACGACACGGCAGACGGCCCGACGGATAAGCCCGTCCGGCGCACCCATCGTAGCCACGCCGGAGACGCGCTCCACCGCACGCACCGCCGCGCGACGCACCCACCACGGCACGCACACGCACGGTCACCGAGCGGCCGTACGACACGCGCCTCCGCGACACCCGGTCCTAGACTGCGATGGACAGCCTCGGCGCCACGGGAGGAGACCCCGATGCCCGACCGCAGCACGGCACGAGCCGGCCAGGCACCCGCCGTCACCGGCCCCCGGGACCTGCGCAACGTCGTCCTCATCGGCTCCAGCGGTGTGGGGAAGACCACCCTCGCCGAATCCCTCGCCCACGCCGCCGGCGCCACCGGCCGCGCGGGCCGCGTCACCGACGGCACGACCGTCTCCGACCACGAGGACATCGAGCACCAGCAGCAACGCTCGGTCCAGCTCTCGCTGCTGCCCCTCGAATGGAAGGGCGTCAAGATCAACCTGATCGACCCGCCCGGCCACCCCGACTTCGCCGCCGACCTGCGCGCCGCGCTGCACGCCGCCGACGCAGCCGTCTTCGTCGTCTCCGCCACCGACCCCGTCACCGCACCCACCCGTGCCCTGTGGCGCGAGTGCGCCGCCGAGGGGATCCCCCGGGCCATCGCCGTCGCCAAGCTCGACCTCGCCCGCACCGGCTTCGACGAGATCCTCACCGCCTGCCACGACGCCTTCGGGCTGGGCCCGGACACCCTGCGCCCGCTCTTCCTCCCCGTCCTCCACGACGGCCGGCCCGACGGCAGCGTCGACCTCCTCACCGGCGACACCTACGGCGACGCCACCCCGCTCCCCGACACCGGCCCCGCCCACGACAGCCTCGTCGAGGCCATCTCCGGCCAGGACGACACCCTCATGGAGCGCTACCTCTCCGGCGACACCCTCGACACCGACTCCCTCGAAGCCGGACTGCGCCGCGAGGTCCTCGACTGCACCCTCCACCCCGCCGTCCCCACCAGCGACAACGGCCTCGGTGCCGCCGAACTCCTCGACCTCGTCGTCCACGCCTTCCCGAACCCCACCGAACGCACCCGCCCCGGCCCGGACTGCGACCCCGACGCCCCCCTCGCCGCCCAGGTCGTCCGCGTCACCGGCGACGCCTACGTCGGCCGGATCAGCCTGCTGCGCCTGTACGCCGGCACCCTGCGCCCCGACACCAAGATCCACCTCGTCGGCCCGGCCCACACCGCCGCCCAGAACGGCGACGAACGCGTCACCGCCCTCACCAGCCCGTTCGGCAAGCTCCAGCGCCCCGTCCCGCACGCCGTCGCCGGAGACCTCGTCTGCGCAGCCAAGCTCACCAGCGCCCGCGCCGGCGACACCGTCCACGACCCCGGCCACCCCGTCGACCTCGACGGCTGGACGCTCCCCGAGCCCCTGCTGCCGATCGCCGTCGAAGCCCACAGCAAGGCCGACGACGACAAGCTCTCCCAGGCCCTCACCCGGCTCACCGCCGAGGACCCGGCCCTACGCCTCGAACAGAACCCCGACACCCACCAGCTCGTCCTCTGGTGCACCGGCGAGGCCCACGCCGACGTCGTCCTCGACCGCCTGCGCACCCGCCACGGCGTCCACGTCGACACCGTCGCCCCCAAGGTCGCCCTCCGCGAAACCTTCGGCACCGCGGCCGCCGGCCACGGCCGCCTCGTCAAACAGTCCGGCGGCCACGGCCAATACGCCATCTGCGACCTCGAAGTCGAGCCCCTGCCGGCCGGATCCGGCTTCGAGTTCCAGGAACACGTCGTCGGCGGCGCCGTCCCCAAGCACTTCATCCCCTCCGTGGAGAAGGGCATCCGCGCCCAACTCGCCAAGGGCGTCTCCACCGGGTACCCGCTCGTCGACGTCCGGGTCACCCTCACCGACGGCAAGGCCCACTCGGTCGACTCCTCCGACGCGTCCTTCCAGAACGCCGCCGCCCTCGCCCTGCGCGACGCCGCCGAGCACGCCGTCATCCGCCTGCTCGAACCCGTCGCCGCCGTCAGCATCCTGCTGCCCGACGACTACCTCGGCGCCGTCCTCGGCGACCTCTCCGCCCGCCGCGGCCGCGTCCTGGGCACCGAGACCGGCGGCACCGGCCTCACCCTGCTGCGTGCCGAGGTCCCCGAACTCGAACTCGTCCGCTACCCCGTCGACCTGCGCTCCCTCACCCACGGCACCGCCGAGTTCTCCCGCGCCTACCTGCGCCACGAACCCATGCCCACCGCCCTGGCCGAGCGCTACACGGACTGACCACCGACCGGCGCACCGGCCCAACGGCCCCACCACCGGGCGGACTTGCCGCCGGGCGGACTCACCCTCGACGGGCTCACCACCGACGGGCTCGCGACCGAACGGGCCCGCCGGACGGGCTCACGACCGGACGGCCCCGCGGTTCGGCAGCGCACACGCCGCCGTACCCCCCGGCATCCGGTGCCGGTTCCGCGCCACCCACCGGTACACCACACCCGCCACCGGCCGCACCGGCGCCGCCGTCAACACCGCGCCCAGGTACGCCCACGCGCCGCCGGAGCGCATCAGAAGCCGCGCAACCGCCTGTGCGCCCCCGTACACCCGCCTGGTCGGCGTCACCCACAGCACCTCGCGCTCCGCCCGCTCGGCCGACACCTCGCCCCGACCGCCCGCGAGCGCGTCCAGCGCCGCCAGGTCCGCGAACTGGAACGCCACCGCCTCCCAGCCCCCCGAGGCCAGCGTCTGCCGCAGGTACCGCTCCGCCCACCGCACGCACGACGAACAGAACGCGCAGTCCCCGTCGAAGACCAGCACCGGATCCTTCACAACGGCTCCCCTTTCCTCGTCCCCACCACCATCCTCCTCCACCCCACTCCGGACCGCTCCGGCGGGTATCGATGCACCCGAACCCGGGCATCATGCCTCTCAGCCCCGGTACGGCTCGATCGTGACGGTACTTCAGACGATCATCCGCGCCCGGGGGCCGCGGCACGGTAACCTGCCGCTGACAAGGGGAGGAGGGGACGCCACCGTGACCACACTCGACATGACCCCGGGCGCGCAGATACCCCGGACCGACGCCGGCCCGCAGACCGCCGTCACCCAGGCGCTCTCCTCGGCCGCCTACCGCGACGGCGAGATCGGCGGCTTCGTCACGGCCGTCACCGAGGCCAAGGAGAAGAAGGGCCGCTTCGCCCTCTTCCGCCCCAACCTCGGCGAGGCGTTCAGCAAGGCGCTGGTCTCCCGCGCCCTCGGCGGCGACCGCAAGCCCATCGTCCCGGCCTTCGGCGTCGACACCCGCCAGGTCGTCGAGCACTGCCTGGCCGCCGAGGAACTGCGCAACACCCGCGACCGCCACCTCACCACCGTCACCCTGGTCGCCGGCGGACTCTTCCTCCCCGGCACCCTGGTCTGGCTCGCCGCCTTCAATGTGCGCGCCTGGCTCAAACGGGACAACCCGAAGAACGCCGGCGTCTACGGCGGCATCACCCTCGCGCTGGCCGCCGCCCTCGCCGTCTTCCTCGTGCTGCGCCCGCCGGCCGCCGGCGTCCTCGGCATCTACCTGCGCATCACGATGCTCGCCCCGGTCATCGGCTGGTACCTCGCCCGCCGGATCGTCGAGCGTTCCGCCAAGGACCTGCGCGCCCGCTGGCAGTCCCTGGTCGAGGGCTCCGCCGTCGCCGCGACCGTCGCCAAGGCCGTCCCCCGCGACGACCTCGACAAGAAGGCCGTCGACCTGCGCGACAAGCTCGGCCGCCTGGACGCCGAGCAGGAGACCAACGTCCACCACTACGCCGGCCCCAAGGGCATCCTCGGCGCCGGCCGCCGCTGGGGAGAGTGGCGCCTCGCCGACACCCTGCACCCCGCCGAGGGCCACGTCGACTTCCGCGCCTTCCACCCCTGGGACCTGGTCCGCCGGATCTCCACCCACCTCAAGGGCCTCGGCATCAGCCACGTCGCCAACAGCGGCATGCCCAACGTCACCATCAAGCAGTGGGTGGTCTTCGACATCGGCGAGGGCGCCGACGAGATCAGCCGCCCAGGCAACGCCGACATGGACGGCGACCGGATGCGCGACTTCGCCGTGCAGAGCATCGCCGACAAGCAGACGTTCTCCGGCGGCCCCCGGCACTACCTGGCCACCCAGTTCATCACCCACGACGGCAAGCTCGTCCTCACCTTCACCATCACGGTGACCCTGCTGGCCAACGTGCTGACCATCTCGGTGGCCGGCTACGCGCTCGGCCCGGTCAAGGGCGTCTTCTTCGACAAGCCCAAGGACAAGGAGAAGACGGTCTCCAAGACGGTGAAGTTCTGGGAGGACCGCACCGTCAAGCTCCCCCTGATCGACAACGACGAGGTCGTCCGCCAGGCCGTCCGCGCCCCCTTCTACCGGATTCCCGGCCTGCTCGGCTGGCTCGGCGGCGGGCTGGGCCTGCCCGAACCGTTCGGCCTGCGGCACGTCTGGGCCGGCCGCGCCTGGGACAACCGCTCCATGGTCGACAACGCCATGAACGCCTCCGTCCCGGTGCTCAACGCGGTCCACACCGCCACGCTGGAGTTCCTGGAGGAGCACGACCTCGACGCCGACCGCTTCTTCAAGAACCGCACCTCGATCATCAAGTCCGAGGCGCAGAGCCCCCGGCCGTACGACGTCGACACCTTCAACGCCGGCTGAGCCCGGCCCACGACGGACGGAGGGGCCCGCCACCGATCTCCTCGGTGGCGGGCCCCTTCCGCGTTCTCCGGATCAGCCCTGCGGCCAGACCTCGGCCAGCATCTTCCGGGTGTCCGCCAGCAGCTGCGGCAGCACCTTGGTGTGGCCGACCACCGGCATGAAGTTGGTGTCCCCGCCCCAGCGCGGCACCACGTGCTGGTGCAGGTGCGCCGCGATCCCGGCACCGGCCGCCGCGCCCTGGTTCATCCCGATGTTGAACCCGTGCGCCCCGGAGGCCGCCCGCAGCGCGGTCATCGCCTTCTTGGTGAAGTCCGCCAGCTCGGCCGTCTCCGCCTCGTCCAGGTCGGTGTAGTCGGCCACGTGCCGGTACGGGACCACCATCAGGTGCCCGCCGTTGTACGGGTACAGGTTCAGCACCGCGAACACGGCGCTGCCCCGGGCGATGACCAGCCCGTCCTCGTCGCTCAGCGACGGGATCGAGCAGAACGGACAACCGTCGTCCGGAGCCGGGCCGGTGGGCTTGTTCTCACCCTGGATGTACGCCATCCGATGGGGGGTCCACAAGCGGCGGAAGCCGTCCGGCTCACCGACGCCCCGCTGCAGTTCCGGCTCAGTCGTCATGCTGATCAGCATATTCGCCCGACGGTGGATGCAAAGCCGCGCGGGGCAGACTCATCGAGAGCCTGCCCCGCGCGTGACGGTCGTGCTACCGGATCACACCTGGATGCGGTTCTTCACCGCATCCACGATCTCGGCGACTGCGTCCGCGACCGGGACGCCGTTCTTCTGCTCGCCGTTGCGGTAGCGGAAGGAGACCGCACCCGCCTCGACGTCGTCGTTGCCGGCGATCAGCATGAACGGAACCTTGGTCTTCTGAGCGTTCCGGATCTTCTTCTGCATGCGGTCGTCCGAGGTGTCCACCTCGACCCGGATCCCGTGCTTCTTGAGCTCGGCCGCGACCTCCAGCAGGTACGGCACGTGCTCGTCGGTGATCGGGATGCCGGTCACGGTGACCGGGGCCAGCCACGGCGGCATGGCACCGGCGTAGTGCTCCAGCAGCACCGCGAAGAACCGCTCGATCGAGCCGAACAGCGCGCGGTGGATCATGACCGGCCGCTGGCGCGACCCGTCCGCCGCGGTGTATTCGAGGTCGAAGCGCTCCGGCAGGTTGAAGTCGAGCTGGATGGTCGACATCTGCCAGGTGCGGCCGATGGCGTCCTTCGCCTGCACCGAGATCTTCGGGCCGTAGAAGGCCGCGCCGCCCGGGTCCGGCACCAGCGGCAGGCCCTGCTTCTCGGCCACGCTCGCGAGGACGCGGGTGGCCTCCTCCCAGGTCTCGTCGCTGCCGACGTACTTCACCGGGTCCTTGGTCGACAGCTCCAGGTAGAAGTCGGTCAGACCGTAGTCGCGAAGGAGGTTGAGCACGAAGGTCAGCGTGGAGTCGAGCTCCTCCGCCATCTGCTCGCGGGTGCAGTAGATGTGCGCGTCGTCCTGCGTGAAGCCGCGGGCACGGGTGAGGCCGTGGACCACACCGGACTTCTCGTAGCGGTACACCGTCCCGAACTCGAAGAGGCGCAGCGGCAGTTCACGGTACGAACGGCCGCGCGCGTCGAAGATCAGGTTGTGCATCGGGCAGTTCATCGGCTTGAGGTAGTAGTCCACGCCCTCGTCGAGCTGCATGGGCGGGTACATGCCGTCCGCGTACCAGTCGAGGTGGCCGCTCTTCTCGAAGAGCTTCCCCTTGGTGGCGTGCGGGGTGTAGACGAACTCGTAGCCCTCTTCCTCGTGCCGCTTGCGCGAGTAGTCCTCCATCGCCCGACGGATGATGCCGCCCTTGGGGTGGAAGACGGCGAGGCCGGAGCCGATCTCCTCCGGGATGGAGAAGAGGTCGAGCTCGTTGCCGAGCTTGCGGTGGTCGCGCTTCTCGGCCTCGACCAGGAAGTCGAGGTGGGCCTTGAGCTCGTCCTTGGTCGGCCAGGCGGTGCCGTAGATGCGCTGCAGCATCGGGTTCTTCTCGCTGCCGCGCCAGTAGGCGGCCGCGTTGCGCATCAGCTTGAACGCCGGGATGTGCCGGGTGCTGGGCAGGTGCGGGCCGCGGCAGAGGTCGCCCCAGCACTGCTCGCCGCTCTTGGCGTCCAGGTTGTCGTAGATGGTGAGCTCGCCGGCGCCGACCTCGACGTCGGCGCCCTCGCCGGCGGTGGCGGCGGAGCCCTTGAGGCCGATCAGCTCCAGCTTGTACGGCTCGGCGGCCAGCTCCTCGCGGGCGGACTCGTCGGTGACCACGCGGCGGGAGAACTTCTGCCCGCGCTTGATGATCTCCTGCATCTTCTTCTCGATGGCCTTGAGGTCATCGGGGTGGAAGGGCTTCTCGACGTCGAAGTCGTAGTAGAAGCCGTCCTTGACCGGCGGGCCGATGCCGAGCTTGGCCTCGGGGTAGAGCTGCTGCACCGCCTGGGCCATCACGTGCGCGGTGGAGTGGCGCAGGATGTCGAGGCCGTCCTTGCTGCCGATCTCGACCGGCTCGACCTCGTCGCCGTCCTGGACGGCGTAGGCGAGGTCCTTGAGCTGGCCGGCGACGCGGGCGGCGATGATCGAGCGGTCGTCGGCGAAGAGCTCGGCGGCCGTGGTGCCCGTCGTCACCACGCGCTCTTCCCGATCGGGTTCGCGGCTGATGATTACCCGGACGTCCGTCACCGGTCTCTCCTGACGTACTGGATTTCAGAGGACGCAGCACAGCGCTGCGCGTGACGATGGTACCGAGAGCGCCGCCCCCGCCGTCCACCTACGCCCCTTCTCCCCCTCCGTCCGCCTTCTCCCCGAGCGACTTCAGCAGGCGCTCGCGGTCCCCTTCCTCCCAGCCGCACGGTTCCAGTCCGTGCGGGCGGGTCAGTCGGCGGAAACCGCCGTGCCGCTCCAGCCGGCCGGAGACCCGGACCGGCAGGCCTGCGAGGTGGGCCTCGGCGGCGAGCCGGTAGTCGGGGTCGGGAAGCCGGAGCTTGAGTTCGCGGACCTCGGCGCCGGTGAGGACGCGCAGCCGTACCGAGCCGGGGCCGGCCGGGTCGGCGCGCTTGAGCCGGGTGACGACGCCGACGACGGTGACGGCGACTGCGGGCTCGATCCGTTCCAGCAGGTCGGCGGCCTCGGTCAGGGCGGGCAGGTCGCCGGGCGAGAAGTCGAGGTCGATCCGGCGGTCGCCGAAGCCGCCCGGCGTTCCGGCGGCGGGTGACCAGGCGACGGTGAGCCGGGCCGCCGTCGTGCCGCGGACGAGTTCCCCGACGGACTGGACGAGCTCCCGGCTGACCCCGGCCCGGACGGCGTTCTCGAAGGCCTCGGGCCCGCCGCTGACCCGGCGGTAGTCGACGGCGTCGCGCAGCGCCTCCAGGGCGCGCACCAGCGTGGTGACGGCGGCGCGGCCCTCGGGGGCGGGGGTGTACGCGGTGAGGGCGGCACCGTGTTCGACCACCAGGACGCGGTCCAGGAAGTCCGCGGCGGGGCCGTCCAGCCGGGCGCCGAAGTAGGCGGCCCTGGCGCGGGCGGCCTTGGCCCCGGCGGCGAGCATCCCGCGGGCCGCCCGGCGGAGCCGCTCGGCGTCGTCCCAGGGGGTGGCCCCGGCGGGGCCGGGCGCTTCGCGGCGCCAGCGCAGTTCGTCGCCGGGGACGGCGAGGGCGAGCAGGATCGAGCGGGCCGAGGGGGTGCGGGAGCGGGAGAGTGCGGTGACGGCGTCGGTGAGGAGTTCGACGGCGTCGTCGAAGCCGTCCGCGGCCGGGACGAGGAGGCTGGTGCCGGGCTCGCCGTCGGGCGGGGTCCAGCGGCCGTACCGGGCGGCCGGGCCACCGCGGCGGATCCAGCCGTGCCGGGCGAGCAGGGTGGTCAGCACCGCGGGGTCGACGGTGGCCGGGTCGGGCAGGGGCGGCTCGCCCGGTCCGTGCGGCGGTGTCATGGGGTCGGCTCCTCGCTGCCGGGGCCGGGCGGTCACGGGCTGCCGCCCGCGCCGACCCGGGCCATGATGTCGCAGAGCGCGCGGTCGTCGAAGACCTTGTCGGTGGGCACCCGGACGTTGGTGCGCCGCTGTCCGGTGACGGGGTGGCCGGCCAGGTTGACCCAGTAACAGCAGTGCCGCAGCTCCAGGGCGTCCGGGCGGGCCCGCAGCCAGTGGTCGACCCGGCTCGGCAGCAGCATCACGACCAGGATCCGGGGCACGGCGACCCGGGACCGGGCGAGCTTGCGCAGGTGGTCGTTGTCCAGGGTGAAGCCGAAGAAGCGCCCGGCCGGGTCGGGCGCGATCTGCTGGGTGGCCTTGAGCTGGATCTTGATGGTGACCTCGTCGTCCACCTGGTGCGCCCGCGAGCCGTGGTTGACCTGCCAGTCGATGCCGTTGTCCGGGAACGGCTGGGAGAGCGAGCAGCCGGCCGCGGCGGCGACCGCGTGCAGGTAGCCGACCTGCAGCGTCTCCATGCAGGCGGTGACCGCGAGGTTCCCCCGCAGGACGGCCGCCGCCTCCTCGGGCTGCGGCTGTGTCAGTGCCATCGCCCCGTGGCCTCCCCCGGCTGCGGGCCCGTCCGGCTTTCGAACGGGCCGGTCGATTCGAACGGGACAGTCATGGGCAGGATCCCCGGTCCGACCTGGGCCAAACGGGTTGAAGGTCCGTCAGAACCGGGTATCAACCGGGCGCGGAACACACGCCTGAGGGGCAGTCATGCAGCAGCACTGGTACACCGGCCCACTCGCCTCCTTCGACACCGAGACCACCGGCGTGGACGTGGAGAACGACCGGATCGTCTCGGCCGCCCTGGTCGTCCAACTCGCCCCGGGCGCACCGGTGCGGACCACCACGTGGCTCGCCGACCCGGGCGTCCCGATCCCGGACGGCGCCCGCGCGGTGCACGGCATCACCGACGAGCACGTCCGGCTGCACGGCCGCCCGGCCCGCGCGGTGGTGGCGGAGGTCAGCCGCGCGCTGGCGGCCGAGGCCCGCGCCGGGCACCCGGTGGTGGTGATGAACGCGCCGTACGACCTGACGCTGCTGGACCGCGAGTTGCGCCGCCACCACGGGCTGACGCCGGTCGGCGGCCTGGCGGCGGCCGGGCTGCTGGTGCTGGATCCACGGGTGCTGGACAAGCACGTGGACCGCTACCGCAAGGGCCGCCGGACGCTGACCGACCTGTGCGCGCACTACGGCGTGGAGCTGGCCGGGGCGCACGACGCGGCGGCGGACGCGACGGCGGCGCTGGGCCTGACCCGGTGCATAGGTGCCCGCTACCCGGCGGCGGTCGGCGGGCTGACGCCGGCGGAGCTGCACCTGCGCCAGGCGGTCTGGCACGCGGCGCAGGCGCGCGGGCTGCAGGGCTGGTTCGACCGCTCGGGGGTGGCGGAGCGGGTGGACCCGTCCTGGCCGTTGCGGCCGGCCCGCTGCGGCTGCGGGCGGCAGCTGGAGCCGGAGCACGGCTGCGAGGCGGCGGCGTAGCGGGCGGCCCGGCGCACCGGGCCCGGAACGCGCCGCAGGCCCTGACCGGTTTCCTGGTCAGGGCCTGCGTGCTGTCCGGTGGGCGATACTGGGATCGAACCAGTGACCCCTTCGGTGTGAACGAAGTGCTCTCCCGCTGAGCTAATCGCCCGGGCAACGAGATGAACTGTAGCACCATTCGGAGGTCGTCGTACAACTCGCCCTTCCGAGGTGCGCCGACGCATCCGCAGAACTCGCGCTCCGCACGGAAGGTGACTGCGCCTCAGTCGATTACCGGACTCCTCGAAGGGATTCCGGAAAAACACGTGAGGCCCAGCCGATAATCGGCTGGGCCTCACATATCACAATGCATTCCGGTGGGCGATACTGGGATCGAACCAGTGACCCCTTCGGTGTGAACGAAGTGCTCTCCCGCTGAGCTAATCGCCCGGGTGCAGGGAAAACATTACCGCATCCCGGAGGGTGGTCCGAACACCCTCCCTGCCCCCCGCCCCGGACCCGGGCGGCTCACCTCCCGTCCAGCTGCCAGGGGACGACCGGGCCGTACCGGGCGAGGTACCAGCCGCCCGCCGCGACGGCGACGGCCAGCACGACGGCGGTGATCGTCAGGTTGCGCCGGCGCACCCGCGGGTCCATGGCCCGGTGGGCCGCCTCGGCGACCTTGCGGCGGGTCCAGTGCAGGGCCAGCCGGGCCCAGACGAACTCGGTGGCCCAGATCCCCATGCCCAGGAAGATCACCACCCAGCCCGGCCCGGGCAGCGGCAGCAGCACCACGCCCAGCCCGACCACGGCCAGGCCGGCCAGGAAGACCGCCACCTGCCAGGCCCGGTGCAGCGCGCGGGAGCGGCGCACGAAGGCCGGGGCCAGGGAGCCGACCGCCCGGCCCCCGTCGGGGGGTCCGTCATCCGGCGTGATCGCTTCACCCGTTCTCGTGTTCCCGGCCGTCTTGTCGTTTCGCACAGTCATGCCAGGAAACTAACCAAGAAGTGCCTCGGTAATGCCGGGCCCGGCCGCTCCGGGGCGATTCCGCAATGCGCCGTCAGGGGTACGACTCGCGCCCGAATCGGGACAGAGGGGTTTACATCGGTCTTGGGGGTGGGATGGTCCGTTCGCCGACGTGCGATTCCCCGAGCGCACACTGAGCGAAAGGCCATGGCGCTTATGAACACCACGGTCAGCTGCGAGCTGCACCTGCGCCTCATCGTGTCCAGCGAGTCCTCACTGCCCGTCCCCGCGGGCCTGCGCTACGACACCGCCGACCCCTACGCCGTGCACGCCACGTTCCACACGGGCGCCGACGAGACCGTGGAGTGGGTGTTCGCCCGAGATCTCCTCGCGGAGGGGCTGCACCGACCCACCGGTACCGGCGACGTCCGGGTGTGGCCGTCGCGCAGTCACGGGCAAGGGGTGGTCTGCATCGCGCTGAGCTCTCCGGAAGGAGAAGCCCTGCTGGAGGCCCCGGCCCGGGCGCTTGAGTCGTTCCTCAAGCGGACGGACGCCGCGGTGCCGCCCGGCACCGAACACCGTCACTTCGACCTCGACCGGGAGCTGTCCCACATCCTCGCCGAAAGCTGACCCCGACCGGAGGAGGTCACGCCCCGCCGTCGGCGGGGTCGATCCCCCTGCCGTCATCGCAGCCGTCCTACTCGGGGGCACGGCAGCGCACTCAGCCGCGCACGACGCGGTCTCGGGGCCGGTGGACGGCCCGTTCCCACCGGAGCGGGCCCGCAGCACCGCAGGCGCCCGGCACCGAGGCCGGCCACCCCGTTCGGGTGGCCGGCCTCGGTGCCGGGCGTCGACGTCTTCCCGGGGTCGCACACGGATGCGGGCTTCGAACGTCCGCCCGGGGTCCGGATCGGCGGGCGACGCCCGGTTTCGGATGCTCTGACGGGATCCGTACACGCCTTCGAAAGAAGGCGCCGCCCTTCTGGCACAAGGCCCGGTATGGTCTGGGGTAACCGTGGACGCGGGGTATCGGAGTCCCCTGCGCGAGGAGTCCCCAACGTGCTGATCACCCATGACACCGAGTGCGCGCTGAGCATCCTCGTGGAGCTGCTCAACACCGCACCCGAGGTGTGCGGCGCCGAGCGGCTGCCGGACGTCGCCGCGCTCGACGCCTTCGTGGTCCGCCAGGAGATCAGCGAGATCGACTCGCTGACCGAGGACGACCTGCGCCGGGTGCACGAGCTGCGGACCCGGCTGCGCGAGGTGTTCGGGACGGAGTCCACCGCGGAGGCCGCCGAACTGGTCAACGCCATCGTCGCGGCCGCCGGGACGACGCCCCGGCTGACCGACCACGACGGCCACGACTGGCACATCCACTACTTCGCGCCGCACGCCGCGCTCGGCGACCACCTGGCGGCCGAGCTGGGCATGGCGCTGGCCTTCATCCTCATGGCCGGCGAGCGCGAGCGGCTGCGCCGGTGCGAGGCGCCGGACTGCGCCCGGGTCTTCGTGGACCTCTCCCGGAACCGCTCCCGGCGCTACTGCGACAGCCGCACCTGCGGCAACCGGCTGCACGTCGCCGCCTACCGGGCCCGGCAGCGCTCGGCGGAGGCCGTCCCCTCGTCCTGATCCACGGGACCGTGCGGCGCCGCGGGACTCCCCGTACGGGCCCCGTGTCCGGCTCCGGCGGTCAGATGCCGCGCTTGCGGAGGATCTCCTCGATGTCGGCGAAGTCGCCGAGGCCGTCGTCGCGCTTGCCCCCGGCCGGCTTCTTCGGCGCCTTGGGGGCCGGCGCCACCGCCGGACGCTCGGGCGCCGGTCCGGCGGCCGCGGGGCGCTCCCGCGGCGCCTCGACGGCACCCCGGCGGCCCACCCAGCGGGTGGTGACCAGCAGGACCGCGGAGACGGCGAGCAGCACGACGCCGGTCCACACCCGGGGGTCGAAGACCAGCTTCGCCGCCCAGTCGGTGAACGCCCGGCCGATCGTGCTCGCCAGCGGGAACAGCCCGGTCAGGTACAGCCCGGCGGGCACCAGGGCGACCGCGAACCAGCGGGTCGCCGACAGGAAGCGCCGCTTGTAGGCCCGCAGGCCCGCGACGGCCACGCCGCCCGCCGTGAGCATGAAGCTGATCGCCGCGCTCAGCACGGGGCCACCCCTTCGCGTCCGATCGTCCTGGTCATCGGTGCCTCCCTGTCGGTCCGCCCTCGGGCGCACCGCCGGCCGGGGCGGCCGCCCACTAGTGGAACACTGGGGGAATGATCGATGGTTCCCTCCCCCGCCTTGAGTTCTGGTGCGACCTCCAGTGCCCGGACTGCCGTACCGCGCTGGACGACGTGCGGGCGCTGCGCGCGCAGTACGGCGACGCCCTGCCCGTGGAGCTGCGGCACTTCCCGCTGGAGAAGCACAAGCACGCCTACGCGGCCGCCGAGGCGGCCGAGGAGGCGTTCGCGCAGGGGCTGGGCTGGCCGTTCGTGGAAGCGCTGCTGGCCCGGGTCGATGAACTGGACGCGCGGGGGCAGCAGGTGCTGCTGGACGTCGCCCGCGAGGTCGGGGCGGACGTCGAGGAGGTCGACACCGCGCTGGTCGACGGCCGGCACATGCTGACCGTCGACGCCGACCAGGCCGAGGGGAAGGCGATCGGGGTCACGGGCACGCCGACGTACGTGATCGGCGGCCAGCGCCTGGACGGCGGGCAGAGCCAGGACGGGCTGCGCGAGCGGATCGTGGCCGCCATCGAGGCGGCGCACACTTCCTGACGGCACGTCAGAGCGCTTTGCCGTAGAGGCGTTCGGTGACGCCGTAGCCGAGCGAGTCGTAGAGCCGGACGGCGACCTCGTTGTCGGCGAAGACGTTGAGCCCGAGGTTGCGCACCCCGGCGGCGAGGCACTCCCGCTCGGCGAGCAGCATCAGGGTGCGGCCGTGTCCTCGGCCCCGGTGGGCCGGAGACACCTCGACGACCATCACCCAGGCCAGCGGTTCGCCGTCCGGCAGGTCGCGCAGGTGGAGGGCCACCCAGATCGCGCCGTACGGCTCCGGGCCGCCGTCGGCGCCGTGGAGGCTGCGCAGGACGGCGCCCGGGGTCTCGACGCCCTGCGGGAGCAGGTTCGGCCGGGCGTCGCCGGACTTGGCGCGGGCCTGCTCCTCGGTGAGGCCGGAGGCCACGAGCGCGCGGGCGAAGCGCTCCGCTCCCCCGTCGAGCCAGCCCGGGAGCACCGCGGCCTCGATCGGGCGCACGGTCAGCCCGGTGGGCAGGGCGGGGGCTGCGTCGAGGTGCTTGGTCAGGGTCCGCATCCGCTCGGTGTAGCCGAGGGTGGCGGCGAGGGCCCGCGCCACGGGCGCCGGTTCGGGGATCCTGACGTCCACCCGGACGCAGTCCCAGTGGCGCAGCACCTCCTCGGCGGCCAGCCCGCCGAACGTCCCACGGCCCCGGCCACGCCCTTCGGTGACCTCCAACTCCGATATCTCGCCCCAGAGTCGGCCGCCGTGCGGAGTGGCGGTGGTGCGCAGCGCGCCGACCGGGTGGCCGTTCGCCAGGATCCGCCAGCGTCTGGTGCGGCCGCCGGCCGCGGTGGGTGTCTCCGGGCCCTCGGGGCGCAGCGTGGTGGTCATGTGGTGGTCCCTTCCCCTTGCTCGGAAGGTTATCCACGGGGGCCGTCCACGCGGCCGGGTTCCGAAGCCCGGAGGCGGGATCAGGGGTCGAGGTCGTCGCCGCTGCGCTCGGCGAAGACGGACATGGCCTTGGCGGTGACGGGGCCGATGCCGGGCAGTTCGCGGTCGTCGACGCGGGTGACGGCCTGGACGTCGCGGGTGGTGGATGTCAGGAAGACCTCCTCGGCGTCCTGGAGGGCGTCGAGCGGGAGGTCCGCCTCCTCCGCGCCGCACCAGTCGACGACGAGCCGCCGGGTGATCCCGGCCAGGCAGCCGGAGGCGAGGGCGGGCGTGAGCAGGCGGCCGCCGATGACCACGAAGACGTTGGAGCCGGTGCCCTCGCAGAGCCGGCCGGCGGTGTTGGCGAACAGGGCCTCGGAGGCGCCGACGCGGTGCGCGGCGGCCAGGGCGACGACGTTCTCCGCGTACGAGGTGGTCTTGAGGCCGGCGACGGCGCTGTGCTCGTTGCGGCGCCAGGGGACGACGGCGACGGCGGTCTCGTCGGGGCGGCGGTTGATGGCACCGAGGGCGACGACGAGGCTCGGGCCGGTGGTGCCGCGCTCGGAGCCGAGCGGGGCCTGGCCGCCGGTGTAGGTCACGCGCAGGCGGCCGAGCGGCGCGGGGTTGGCGGCGAGCACCTGGGCGCAGGCCTCGCGGACCAGGTCGTGGTCGGGGTCGGGCAGGCCGAGGCCGCGGGCGGAGCGGGTCAGCCGGTCGAGGTGGCGGGTGACCGCGAAGGCCCTGCCGTCGACGGTCTTCAGGGTCTCGAAGACGCCGTCGCCGGTGGTGAGGCCGTGGTCGAAGACGGAGACGGTGGCGTCGGCGGAGTCGACGAGGGTGCCGTTGACCCAGCTCGTGGTGCGGTTGTGCATCGAGGGCTGCTCCTCAGCGGTGGGCGGTGTGGCTCATGCCCCGGTCGGATCGGGTTCGCTGCCCGACGCTATCGCGACCAGGCGGGCGGCCTTGAGTTCGGTTTCCGCCCACTCGCGGTCGGGGTCGGAGCCCCAGGTGATGCCGGCGCCGGTGCCGAAGTGCAGGACCGGGGTGCCGGGGTCGGTCCGGTCGAGCCAGAAGGTGCGGATGCCGACGGCGAGTTCGCCCTCGCCGCGGTCGGCGTCGACCCAGCCGACGGCGCCGCAGTACGGGCCGCGCGGGGCGGTCTCCAGGGACTCGATGATCCGCAGGGCGCTGGACTTGGGGGCGCCGGTGACGGAGCCGGGCGGGAAGGTGGCGGCGAGGAGTCCGGGCCAGCCGGCGTCCTCGCGCAGGGTGCCCTCGACGGTCGAGACCAGGTGGACCAGGCCGGGGTGCTTCTCGACGGCGCAGAGGTCGGGGACGGTGACGCTGCCGGTGTCGCAGACGCGGCCGAGGTCGTTGCGGACCAGGTCCACGATCATCACGTTCTCGGCGTGGTCCTTGTCGAGCAGGTCGTCCTCGGTGCGGCCGGTGCCCTTGATCGGGCCGGAGGAGACGGTGCGGCCGGTGCGGCGCAGGTAGAGCTCGGGCGAGGCCGTGGCGATCTCGACCCCGTGCTCGGGCAGTCGGATGGTGCCGGCGTAGGGGGCGGGGTTGCCGTGGGCGAGGAGGCCGGTGAGGGCGTCGATGTCGCTGAGGTCCGGGTCGGGCAGCGGCGCGGACATCACCCGGCAGAGGTTGGCCTGGTAGACCTCGCCGGCGGCGATGTGCTCGCGGATGCGGCGCACGCCCGCGGTGTAGGCGGTGCGGTCCAGGGAGCTGTGCCAGCTGCCGGCGTCCGGGCCGCGCCAGCCGGCGCCGGAGGGCGGGGCGGGGGCGGGCAGGACCCGGTCGAAGCGGGCGCAGGTGAGCCGCCCCTCGAAGTCGTAGGCGACGGCCCAGTAGCCGGCGGAGTCCAGGGCGGCCGGGTCCGAGGTGACGTCGCGCAGTCCGGTGGCCAGGCGGCCGCCGAAGCGGGCGAGCGGGGTGCTGGGGTCGGGGTGGCCGGACACGGTTCTCCTGCGCGGTGTGCTGGGCGGCGGTGTCTGAAGTGTAGGTCGGGGGGCGCGCAGCCGACCCTGGTGCGCCCCCTGTGCGACGGGGCGCGCGAGCCGGGGCCCGTGCCGCTTTCGAGCAGGTCCGGGCGTCGCGCGGGTGTGCGTCGGGTGGTCTGCGGGTGATCGTCCGGGAGCGCCGCAGGTGGCGGCCGGTCGGCGCCGGCGCGGGCTGACGGGACGGCACTCGGCGGGCACGCCCTCGGCACGCTGCGAGAACGGATTTTTAGCTGGCCCGGGAATCCGCTAGAGTTCAACACGTCGCCAGGGAGCGCAGCCGGGAAGAACGGCGAAGGTCCTGGGAGACAGGCGGACGTGGCTCAGTTGGTAGAGCATCACCTTGCCAAGGTGAGGGTCGCGAGTTCGAATCTCGTCGTCCGCTCGATGGAGAACAGTGTAAGATCGTTCTCCATGTGTTGCCTGGTGGAGTGGCCGAGAGGCGAGGCAACGGCCTGCAAAGCCGTGTACACGGGTTCAAATCCCGTCTCCACCTCCAAGAGGATCTCCCGGTTCCGCCGGGAGCCCTCCCCGCGCGATTAGCTCAGCGGGAGAGCACTACCTTGACACGGTAGGGGTCACTGGTTCAATCCCAGTATCGCGCACAGTAACGGGCCCTTCGAGGCCTGCTGCACCACTGCCTCACCAGGCGCGATTAGCTCAGCGGGAGAGCACTACCTTGACACGGTAGGGGTCACTGGTTCAATCCCAGTATCGCGCACGTCGGATCCTCCGGGGTCTGCTGCAGGACCGCCTCACCAGGCGCGATTAGCTCAGCGGGAGAGCACTACCTTGACACGGTAGGGGTCACTGGTTCAATCCCAGTATCGCGCACGTCGGGCCCTCCGGGGTCTGCTGCAGGACCGCCTCACCAGGCGCGATTAGCTCAGCGGGAGAGCACTACCTTGACACGGTAGGGGTCACTGGTTCAATCCCAGTATCGCGCACAGTAACGGCCGGAGCCGCGATCCACCGGGGTCGCGGCTCCGGCCTTCTGCGTTGTCCATCTGCTCTTCGATTGCTCCGCGGCACTTCGGTTGCTCCGCGGCACTTCGGTTGCTCCGCGGCACTTCGACGATGGCCGGACAGGAGAAGAGCCGCGTACGGACGCCCTCACCGACGTCCGTACGCGGCATCTCCGCCTGCCGGGGCGCTCTGCGCACCGCTCTCGCCCGTCCGCGAGTCACAGCGGCCGCGGCCTCCCCGGCGGCACCGCTCCCCGTCCCCAGGGGACCGGTGCCCGTTCTGTGTCCGTCCCCTAGGGGGCGGCGTCCTTCTCAGGTGCTGCTCGGCCCGGTGCGGACCGTGTGGACCCGCGGCCCGGTGTTCCCCGGTCTGCCGGTGTTCTCAGCGGCCGATCAGATCGGCGACGGCCTGGGCCTGGTTCGCCATCTGGTCCCACCCGCCGAAGAGCAGCACCAGGAGCACGGCGCACGGCAGGGCCATGGCCAGTGCCACCGCGGGGTGCCGGGTGGGCTGCTCGGCGGCGGACCGGGACTGGACGAAGGCCGGCCGACGGCGGCGGGGGTTTCCCGTGAGCTGCGGTGCCATGCCCTTGCTCCTGATCCGGTCGAGTTGGCGCGGTGAACGGCTTACCTCGGGGGACGAGCTTCCCGTCCACCGCTGGGCTCAACGCTATTGGTCAGGGGCCCCTCCGGACGTCATGCCGTCGTACTGTTCCTCGGACGTCCCGGAGGATGACGCTCGGACTTGAGGCCTACTACCGCAGGGGGAGGGAAGGTTGACCCGACCCCCGAGGGAACCCTGAGGGGTAACCCCGAGAGGCGATCCGGCACCCCTGTGACCTGCACGTCCACGCAAGATCAGACAATCGCACGGCGGCTTGAGGTGTTGCGTATCAGCACACCGCAGCAGGCAGTCCGTAAGCTGTGCCAGACAGGAACTGACGACGGCCCAACCGACGGGGCCTCACCCACAGGCTGACGGGGAACGGAAACATGGCGATGATGCGGCTGAGGCGTGAGGACCCCCGCATCGTCGGGCCGTACCGCCTGCACCGGCGACTGGGCGCCGGCGGGATGGGTGTGGTCTACCTCGGCTCCGACCGCCGCGGACAGCGCGTCGCCCTCAAGCTGATCCGCGCCGAACTCGCCGAGGACGTGGAGTTCCGCACCCGCTTCGCCCGCGAGATCGCTGCCGCCTCCCGCATCCGGGGCGGCTGCACCGCCCGCGTGGTCGGCTCCGACATCGAAGCCGACCGGCCGTGGCTCGCCACCGCGTACGTGCCCGGGCCCTCGCTCTACAAACGGGTCGGCGACGAGGGCCCGCTGAACTGGCCCGAGGCCGCCCGGATCGGGGCCGCGCTCGCCGACGGGCTGGTCAAGGTGCACGAGGCCGGCGTGGTCCACCGGGACCTCAAGCCCTCCAACATCCTGCTCTCGCCGAAGGGCCCGCGGATCATCGACTTCGGCATCGCGTGGTCGCGCGGCGCCAGCACGCTCACCCACGTCGGCACGGCGGTCGGCTCCCCCGGCTTCCTCGCGCCCGAGCAGGTACGCGGAGCCGCCGTCACACCGGCCACCGACGTCTTCGCCTTCGGGGCCACCCTCGCGTACGCGCTCACCGGGGACACCCCGTTCGGCTCGGGGGCCTCCTCCGAGGTGATGCTGTACCGGGTCGTCCACGAGGAGCCCGACCTGTCGGCCGTCCCGCCGCAGCTCGCGCCGCTGATCCGCGCCTGCCTTGCCAAGGAGCCCGCCGAACGGCCCGGCGCGGCCGCGCTGCACGAGCGGCTCAGCGAGCTGGCCGCGCGCGGAACGGCGGCCGCGGCCGCCGGCGGCGCAGCCCGCACGGCCCGGCCCGGGCGGGGGGTACCCGCGCCCGCCCCGCAGGACGGCGCCCGGCAGGGCGTCCCGGCTCCCGGGCGCTCGCCCGAACCGCCCGCCGCGGCCCGGGCCCGGGCGGCGGCGGGCCGTCCAGGTGCGCAGGCTTCCGGGGCCGGCGGGCGGCGTCCGCCGGGGGCCGGCGCACCGCTGCCCCGGCCCGAGCCGACGCCCGTGACCCGCCCGCTGCGCACGGACCGCCCACAGACTCCGCCCCCGCACCGTCCCGGCCCCCGCGACCGGGCCCGGCCCCGGGACCGGCAGCACACCCCCGCCCCCGGCGGGCGGCCCGGCACGGCGCGGCAGCGGCTGCTGCGACAGCGGCTGGTGGTCTTCGTCACGGTGACCCTCGGGGTGGCTCTGGCCATCGCGGCGGCGCAGGGGTGCGAGGACCGCGGCAACCAGGGCCTGAAGCCGCCGACCGGGGCGGTCGCGAGCGCGGCTGCCGGTGCGGGCGGCGGCGGTGGCGGCGGCGGGTTGCTTTCGGTGCCGGGGTCGTCGGTGGACGTCGTCCCGCAAGCCCCGACCGCACCGCTCCCGGCGGCAGCGCGCGGCGGCACGGCGGACGGCGCCCTGACCGCGCCGCAAGGACCGGTACCGGCGGTCGACTGGCCGAACCGCAGCTACCCCGACGGGGTCGGCGGGCCGGCCGTCGCGCTGAAGGACGGCCACTCGGTCGGGGCCGGGCCGCAGGTCGCGTTGAGCGCGGTGCTGCCGGCCCGCTACAAGGGCGTGCCGGCCGCCGTCGTGGTCCTGCGGCGGGCGGAGGGCTCGGCGCCGGTCGACCTCGTCCAGCTCTACGCCTTCGCCGGGGACAACCCGGTCGCCACCACCTCCCGCACCTCGGCAGCGGACCCGCAGGCGGCGGCCACCTGGCGGCTGGACGGCAGCACGGTCGTCCGCGAGGAACGCGTCGCCGCCACCGGAGCGGTCACCTCCACCCGCTACACCGTCCGCGCTGACGGCACCCTCGACGAGTCCTGGCCCGGCGCCCCCGGCGCCCCCGTCCCACCCCCCGCCGCCGCCCCCGCCCCACCCACGGCCGCCACGACGGGCTGAGCCGGCCCGGGCGAAGCACCGGAAGTCGGATCCGCCGACTTCCGGTGACCCGGCAGGAGCTGCACAGGCAACCGGGTCGGTGACGGCGAGCCACCCCAGGCGCCACACACCGCACCCGGCAGGCAACCTCTGGGAGCCGCAGGCAACGGGCCAAGGACGACGGCTCGGACAGTCGAGCCGGCCGACTTCCCATGACGCGGCAGGCACGCGAGGCGCCCGGTGAGCGGCCTCCCAACGGGCCGCGTGGGCGACGGGGTGCGGGTGGAGGCGTGGGAAGTCGGGCGGGCCGACTTCCGGTGGTTCGGGGCCCGCGGGGACGGGGGTCAGGTGGCGGGGGTGGTGACGGCGTAGAAGGCCACGGCTGCGGCGGCGCCCACGTTGAGGGAGTCGATGCCGTGGGCCATGGGGATGCGGACCGGGTGGTCGGCGGCGGCGACGGCGTGGGGGGTGAGGCCGTCGCCCTCGGCGCCGAGCATGAGGGCGGCCTTGGGGAGGCGGTGCGGGGTGAGGCCCGCGAGGTCGACGGCGTCGTCCGCGGGGGTGAGGGCGAGGAGGGTGAAGCCGGCGTCGCGCACCGTGTCGAGGGCGGCCGGCCAGGGGTCGAGGCGGGCATACGGGACCGCGAAGACGGCGCCCATCGAGACCTTGACGGCGCGCCGGTACAGCGGGTCGGCGCAGTCGGGCGAGAGCAGGACGGCGTCCATGCCGAGGGCCGCGGCGCTGCGGAAGATCGCGCCGAGGTTGGTGTGGTCGACCAGGCCCTCCAGGACCGCGACCCGGCGGGCTCCGGCGAGCACGTCGGCGGCGTCCGGGAGGGGCTTGCGCTCCATCGAGGCGAGGGCGCCGCGGTGGACGTGGTAGCCGGTGACGGCCTCGGCGAGCGCGGGCTCGACCACGTGGACGGGGGCGTCCGCCTCGGCGATGACGTCGGCCATCACGTCCAGCCACTTCGCGGTGAGCAGCATCGACCGCATCCGGTAGCCGGCGGCGAGGGCACGGCGGATGACCTTCTCCCCCTCGGCGATGAACAGGCCTTCGGCGGGTTCGCGGCGACGGCGCAGTTCGACGTCGGTGAGGCCGGTGTAGTCGGCGAGTCGGGGGTCGGCCGGGTCGGTGATGGTGCTGGGTTCGGACACCCTGCGATCTTGCCAAGCCGGGGCGGGGAAGGCCAAACGGCCGATCGGACGGGGTGGTCCCCGGCTGGTCGGAGTGCAAATATGACCGTATGGCCCGTTATCCGGGCCGATCCCGGGCTCCGTCGGCCTCTGGCGCCACTGGCTCCGCCGGCTCCTCCGGTGGGCGCCCACACGGTCGGCCACAGCTGCCGCGCGCGATGCGGGGGTGGCCGGTGTGGCACCGGTCGCTGGCGGGACAGGTGTTCGCACTGCAGATCCTGGTCGTGCTGCTCCTGGTGGCGGCCGCCGTGGTGGCGCTGGTGGTGCAGTCGCACAGGGACGCCGACAACGAGGCGCGGAACCGGTCGGTGGCGGTCGCCCAGACCTTCGCGAACTCACCGGGCATGGTCGAGGCGCTCCGCTCCCCCGACCCGACCGCGATCCTCCAACCGAAGGCGCAGTCCGCGCGGGTCGGCTCGGGCGTGGACTTCATCGTCGTCCTGAACAACCAGGGCATCCGCTACACCCACCCGAACCCGGCCCGGATCGGCCAGAAGTTCGTCGGCGACTACGAGCCCGCGCTGCAGGGCCAGGTGGTGACCGAACACGTCACGGGCACGCTCGGCCCGCTGGTGCAGGCGGTGGTCCCGGTGTACGCGCCGGACGGCCAGGTGGTCGGGCTGGTCTCGGCAGGCGTCACGCTGGCGAACGTCAGCACGGCGAGCGAGCGTCAGCTGCCGGTGGTGCTGGGCGCGGCGGCCGGCGCGATCGGCCTGGCCACGCTCGGGACGGCGCTGATCAGCCGTCGGCTGCGGCGGCAGACGCGCGGGCTGGGCCCGATCGAGATGACCCGGATGTACGAGCACCACGCAGCCGTGCTGCACGCGGTGCGCGAGGGCGTCATGATCGTCGGCGGGGACGGGCTGCTGCTGCTCTGCAACGACGAGGCGCGCCGGCTGCTGGACCTGCCACCGGACGCCGAGGGCCGACCGGTGACGGAGCTGGGTCTGGAGCAGGCCCCGCTGGCGCTGTTGACGGCCAACCGCCAGGTGACCGACCAGGTGGTGCTGGCCGGGGAGCGGCTGCTGGCGGTGAACGTCCGGCTGACCGACCAGGCCCCCGACGGCCCGCCCGGCTGCGTCGCCACGCTGCGTGACTCGACCGAGCTGCTGGCACTGTCCGGCCGGGCCGAGCGCGCGCAGCGGCGGCTGCGGCTGCTGTACGACGCCGGCGTGACGGTGGGCAGCACGCTGGACGTGACGCGGACGGCGGAGGAGCTGGCGCAGGTCGCGGTGCCGCGGTTCGCGGACTTCGTCACGGTGGACCTCGCGGAGCAGGTCCTGGTGGGCGAGGAGCCGCCGGTCGGCACCTCGCTGGGGCGGATGCGGCGGGCGGCGGTGCAGGGCGTCCGGGACGACGCGCCGTTCTACCCGGTCGGCACGGTGCTGGACATCGTGCCCGCCACCCCGCTGGCCGGGGCGCTGCACAGCGGGGAGGCGGGCCTGGAACCCGACCTGGCGGAGGCCCGGCGGTGGCGGGACCAGGACCCGGAGCGGTCGGCGCAGGTGCTGGAGTACGGGGTGCACTCGCTGGTCCGGGTGCCGCTGCGGGCGCGCGGGGTGCTGCTGGGGGTGGCCCGGTTCTGGCGGGCGCAGCGGGCGGAGCCGTTCGAGACGGACGACCTGGCCCTGGCCGAGGAGCTGGTGTCGCACGCGGCGGTGTGCATCGACAACGCGCGGCGCTACACCCGGGAGCACGCGATGGCGGTGACGCTGCAGCACAGCCTGCTGCCGCGCACCCTGCCGGCCCAGAACGCGCTGGAGGTGGCGCACCGCTACCTGCCGGCCCAGGCGGGGGTCGGCGGGGACTGGTTCGACGTGATCCCGCTGCCGGGCGCCCGGGTGGCCCTGGTGGTCGGCGACGTGGTGGGGCACGGGCTGCACGCGGCGGCGACGATGGGCCGGCTGCGCACCGCGATCCACAACTTCTCGACCCTGGACCTGCCGCCGGACGAGCTGCTGGGGCACCTGGACGAGCTGGTGAACCGGATCGACCAGGACGAGGCGGCGAGCGGGGAGCACGCGGGGCTGACCGGCGCGACCTGTCTGTACGCGATCTACGACCCGGTGTCGCGGCGGTGCACGCTTGCCACCGCCGGGCACCCGCCGCCTGCCGTGGTGGATCCGCAGGGCCGGGTGGTGTTCCCGGAGCTGCCGACCGGGCCGCCGCTCGGGCTGGCGGTGCTGCCGTTCGAGACCGCCGAGCTGGAGCTGGCGGAGGGCAGCCGGCTGGTGCTGTACACGGACGGGCTGGTCGAGGACCGCAGCCGGGACATCGACGAGGGGCTGGACCTGCTGCGGACGGCGCTGACCGGCCCGCCGCGCACCGCCGAGCAGACCTGCGCGGACGTGCTGGGGGCGATGCTGCCGTCGCACCCGCAGGACGACATCGCGCTGTTGGTGGCGCAGACCAGGGTGCTGGCCTCGGACCACGTGGCGGAGTGGGACGTGCCGTCCGACCCGGCCGCGGTGGGTGCCGTGCGGGGCGAGGTGGCCCGGCGGCTGGAGGCCTGGGGGCTGGACGAGGCCGCGTTCGTCACCGAGCTGATCCTGAGCGAGCTGGTGACCAACGCGATCCGGTACGGCTCGGGGCCGATCCGGGTGCGGCTGCTCCGGGACCGTGCGCTGATCTGCGAGGTGTCGGACGGCAGCAGCACCTCGCCGCACCTGCGGTACGCGGCGACCGAGGACGAGGGCGGGCGCGGGCTGTTCCTGGTCGCCCAGTTCGCGGACCGCTGGGGAACGCGCTACACGGCGACCGGGAAGGTCATCTGGACGGAGCAGCCGCTGGAATAGGAAGTCGGCCGGGCCGACTTCCCACTCCAGCGGCCGGGCACTCCGGGGGCCGGGCCTACCGCGGGAAGGCGGCGGCCAGGACGTTGACGACGTCGCCGACGACGATGACCGCCGGGGGCTTGACGCCCTCGGCCTCGACCACCGCGGCGACGGTGCCCAGGGTGGCGTCGACCCGGCGCTGGGCGGCGGTGGTGCCCTCCTGGACGATCGCGACCGGGGTGTCCGCCGGGCGGCCGTACTCGACCAGCCGGGCGGCGATCGCGCCGATCTTGTCCACGGCCATCAGCAGCACCAGGGTGCCGCTCATCCTCGCGGCGGCCTCCCAGTTGGTGAGGGAGCGCTCGTCGTCCGGGCCGACGTGGCCGGAGATCACGGTGAACTCGTGGGTCATGCCGCGGTGGGTGACCGGGACGCCCGCTGCGGCGGGGACGCTGATCGAGCTGGAGATCCCGGGCACGACGGTGACCGGCAGGCCCGCCTCGGCGCAGGCCAGCAGCTCCTCGCCGCCGCGTCCGAAGACGTACGGGTCGCCGCCCTTGAGGCGGACCACGAACTTGCCGGCCTTGGCGTGCTCGATGAGCGTCCGGTTGATCGCCTCCTGGGCCATGAACCGGCCGTACGGGATCTTGGAGGCGTCGATCACCTCGACGTGCTCGGGCAGCTCGGCGAGCAGTTCGCGCGGGGCGAGGCGGTCGGTGACCACCACGTCGGCGTCCGCGAGCAGGCGGCGGCCGCGCACGGTGATCAGGTCCGGGTCACCGGGGCCGCCGCCGACCAGGGCGACGCCGGCGCCGTGCGAGCGGTACTGGCGGGCGGCCAGCGAGCCGTCCCGCAGGCCGTCCACGATGGCGTCGCGCAGGGCTGCGGAGTGGCGCGGGTCGCCGGTGAGGACGGCCACGGTGGCGCCCGCGTCGCGGCCGCTGGCCGGGGTCCAGGCGGTGGCGGCGGAGGCGTCGTCGCTGCGGGAGCAGAACACCCGGCCGCGCTCGGCCTCGGCGCTGACCGCCGCGTTGACGGCCGGGTCGTCGGTGGCGACCAGGACGTACCAGGCGTCGGCCAGGTCGCCGTCCCGGTACGGGCGGGCGTGCCAGGTGAGCTCGCCGGCGTCGGCCATCGCCTGGACGGCCGGGGTGGTGGCCGGCGATATCAGGTGCAGCTCGGCCCCCGTGGCGATCAGTGCCGGCAGCCGCCGCTGGGCGACCTGGCCGCCACCGACCACGACGACGCGGCGGCCGGCCAGCAGCAGGCCGACCGGGTAGGGGGTTCGGCCCTCGGTGCTCGGGTGCGGGGTGGGCGCGGTCATCGGCGGGGCTCCTGATCGGGGTGAGGGGGTGGGGACGGTACGGCGAGACGCCGCTCCGCGGGCCGGCGCGCCCTCGGGCCGGTCCGCGGAGCGGTGCGAGTGTGCGTCAGGCCTTCTCGGTGACCCCGGCGGAGTCGAAGGTGGCTACATCGTGCATCGCCCGGGCCGCGCTCTGCACCAGCGGCAGGGCCAGCAGGGCACCGGTGCCCTCGCCGAGCCGCAGGTCCAGGTCGATCAGCGGACGCAGACCGAGCTTCGCCAGCGCGGCCTGGTGGCCGGGCTCGGCGGAGCGGTGCCCGGCGATGCAGGCGGCCAGCACCTCGGGGGCGATCGCCTTGGCGGCCAGGGCGGCCGAACCGGCGATGACACCGTCCAGCACCACCGGGGTGCGCAGCGAGGCCGCGCCCAGCAGGAAGCCGGCGATGGCCGCGTGCTCCAGGCCGCCGACGGCGGCGAGGACACCGATCGGGTCGCTCGGGTCGGGCTGGTGGAGGGCCAGCGCGGCGCGGATGACCTCGATCTTGCGGGCGTGGGTCTCGTCGTCGATGCCGGTGCCGCGGCCGGTGACCTCGGCCGGGTCGAGGCCGGTGAACACCGAGATCAGGGCGGCCGAGGCGGTGGTGTTGGCGATGCCCATGTCGCCGGTGACCAGCGCCTTGTTGCCCGCCGCGACCAGGTCACGGGCGGTCTCGATGCCGACCTCGACGGCCTGGAGGACCTCCTCGCGGGTCATCGCCGGGCCCTGGGTCATGTCGGCGGTGCCGGGACGGACCTTGCGCGGAAGCAGGCCGGTGGCGCGCCCCTGCTGGACGGCCTCCGGCAGCTCGGCGGCCACGCCGACGTCGACCACGCAGACCTCGGTGCCGATCTGCTTCGCGAAGGAGTTGATCACCGCTCCCCCGGCCAGGAAGTTGCCGACCATCTGGGCGGTCACCTCCTGCGGCCAGGGGCTGACGCCCTGGGCGTGCACGCCGTGGTCACCGGCGAAGATCGCCACGCAGGCGGGCTCCGGGATCGGCGGCGGGCACTTGCGGGACAGGCCGCACAGCTGGGCGGAGATGATCTCCAGCATGCCGAGCGAACCGGCCGGCTTGGTCATCCGCTTCTGGCGGTCCCAGGCCTCGCCGAGCGCCTTGGCGTCCAGCGGGCGGATGCCGCGCAGGGTCTCGGCGAGCAGGCTCTGCGGCTCCTCGCCGGGCAGCGCGCGGTTGCCGTACTGCTCCTCGTGGACGACCCAGGACAGCGGGCGCTTCTTGGCCCAGCCCTGCTGCTCCAGCTCGGGCTCGTCCGGGAAGGAGTCGACGAAGCCCACGCACAGGTAGGCCACGACCTCCAGGTGCTCGGGCAGGCCGAGCTCGCGCACCAGCTCCTCGTCGTCGAAGAAGCTCACCCAGCCGACGCCCAGGCCCTCGGCGCGGGCGGCCAGCCAGAGGTTCTCGACGGCCAGGGCGGCCGAGTACGGGGCCATCTGGGGCTGGCTGTGCCGGCCGAGGGTGTGCCGGCCGCCGCGGGTGCGGTCGGCGGTCACCACGATGTTGACCGGGGTTTCGAGGATGGCCTCGATCTTGATTTCCTTGAACTGCTTGGCCCGGCCCTTGGGCAGCGAGTCCGCGTACGCCTCGCGCTGGCGCTCGGCCAGGGCGTGCATCCGCTTGCGGGTCTTGCGCGAGCGGATCACCACGAAGTCCCAGGGCTGCGAGTAGCCGACGCTGGGCGCGGTGTGCGCGGCCTCCAGGACGCGGATCAGCACCTCGTGCGGGATCGGGTCCGAGCGGAAGCCGTTGCGGATGTCGCGGCGCTCGCGGATCACCTGGTGGACGGCGTCGCGGCCGGCCTCGTCGTAGCCCGGGGCGGCGGGGCCGCGCGGCTCGGCGGGCTCCTCGGGCTGCGGCTCCTCGGCGACGGGCTGCTCGACGGCGGCCTGGTCCTCCGCGGCGGGCCGGTCGGCGGGCTGCTCGACGGCGACCGGCTGCTCGGCCTGCGGCTCCTCGGTGACGGCGGTCTCGGGGGCCTGCTCGACGGTCTCGACGGTCTCGACGGCTACGTCGGCGGGAACCTCGGCCGGGGCCTGCGCCTGCTCGGCGACCGGCTCGGCGGCGGCCTGGGCCTGCTCGGCGACGGCCTCCGGCGCGACCGCAGCCGCCTCGGCGGCCTCCGCGCCCTGGGCGGGCTCGGCGGCGGGAGCGGACGCCTCGGCGGCCTCGGCAGCGGGCTGCTGCTCCGGCTCCTGCGCGGTGGCTTCGGCCGGCTGCGCCGCCTCGCCCGCGGCGGCGGGCTCGGCGGCGGCGGGCTCGGCGGTGGTCGCGGCTGCGGTGTCGCCCGCGGCCTCGGCCTGGACCTGCTCGGTGACACCCTCGGCGGGAGCCTCCGCCGACACCTGGGCCTCGGCGACCGGCTCGGCAGGGGCCTCGGCCGGAGTCCCGGCCTGCGTCTCGGCCGGGGCCTGGGCCTGCGCGGCCTCCTGCGGCTGCTCGGCCTCGGCGGCAGTTTCGTTGACAGCCTCGGTGACGGTCTCGGCGACGGTCTCGGTGACGGCCTGCCCGGACGGCATCTCACCGGTGCCCGCGGCGGTCTCGGCGACCGGCTCGGCGACGACCTCCGGCGCGACCGCAGCGGCCTCCACGGCCTGCGGCGCGACGGCCTCGGCGGCCTCCGCGCCCTGGGCGGGCTCGGCGACGGGAGCGGCCTGGACGGCCTCGCCGCCTTCGACGGCCTGCGGCGCGTCGGCGGCCACTATGGGCACGGACTGCTGCGGGGCCGCCTCCTCGGCCGCCGGACCCTGGGCCGCCTCGACCTTGGGCAGACCGTGCGGGGTGGGTGCGGCGAGGAAGGCGGAGATCCGGCGCGGCTGTCCGGCCGGAGCCGCGGCCTCGGTCCCGGCCTGCTCGACGGCACCCTCGACGGCGACGGACTGGACGGCGGCGGACTCGGCGGCGACCGGCTCCACCACCACCGACTCGACCGCGACCGACTCGACCGCGACCGACTCGACGGCGACCTCAGCGACGGCGGCCTGGGCCTGGGCCTGCTCGGCGACCGGCTCGACCACGACGGCCTGCGGCGCGACGGCCACGGCCTCCACGACGGCCTCGGGCGCCGCCACGGCCTGCGCGACCTGGGCGCCCTCGACGACCTGGGCGGCCTGAACGGCCTCCGGCGTCTCGACGACCTCGATCACCTCGATCGCCCCGACCGTCTCGACGGCGAACACGCCCTCGACCGACTGCGAGTCCAGCGGCACCTGGAGCGGCTGCTGGACGTCCGGGGCGAGCGGCAGCTGCTGACCGTCCGCCACCGGAGCACCCGGGACCAGCGGAACGACCGGCGGCACGGGCGCCCCCGGAGCGGCGTGCGGCACGGCGGCCGGAGCCTGGAAGGCGGCCTCGGCCATCGGCGGCCGGCCGACGACCGGGATGCCGTGCGCGGGCGTGCCGCCCTGCGACGGGCCGCGGTCGGCCAGCGAACGGACCGGCACCTGACCGGTCATCAGCGACGGGTCCGGAATCGGCGGGCCGGCGTGCAGCGGGCGACGCGGCGGCTGAGCCTGCGTCATCGGCTGCTGCATCTGCTGCTGCAGCTGGACGGGCTGTTGCTGGACCTGCTCGGCGCCGAGCACCGGCGGGTCCACCGGCGGCCAGGACGGCTCGACCGGGGTGCCGTCCTGCTGCGGCGCGAGCGGCATCTGCTCGGCGGGGACGGCCGCCATCGGCTCGCCCCAGGAACCCTGCGGGCCGGGCATCAGCAGCACGTCGTCATCGTCGTCCAGGCCGTCCGGCGAGTCGGGCTGGTCGAGGAAGTGGAAGGCCGGGCGCGGGGCGCCCTGATCGACGCCCCACCCCTCGCCGGGGAGACCGGGCGCCGGCACGCCGGGGACGGCGTAGCCGGGCTGTCCCTGCGGCGGGATGGTGCCCATGCCCGGCATCGCGCCGGGCATGCCGCCGACCGGGGCCGCCGGGTTCGGGATCATTCCGCCGTCCGTCGCGACGCCCTGCAGAGGTGCAACGCCCGCGACGCCCTCCGGTCCGCCGAGCGGGTCAGGCCCGGCGTGCAGGTGCTCCGGCAGTCCCTCGCCCGGGACGTGGCCGCCATCGGTCATTGTCAAAGCTCCTTCCAGGCCGCTGCCGCGCCCTTGGCGACACGATCACCGATCGCAGCGCCCATCCGCACGGGCCGGGCCTGCACCGACCCGCCCCTCAACCACACGCGGCCGCCGCGCCGTAGCGCTGCGGCCCAAGTCCTTCCGGCGCGCTGCGGCACCCCGGCCCGGTGCACCGCCCGCACGGGGCGACGCATCGTCTGAAACAACGACAACCCGGAGCAACCGGCACGACCGCACCGGACCCTACGGCATTCTCCAGGTCCGGCACGAAGCTCGTCGAATTGCCCACACTCCGAGCGGAACCGGCCTGCACCACGTCAAAAAGGTGACAAACCGACCGAATCGGGTGGGTCGCCGACCGCTGCAGCCGCCCAGGACGTCACACTACCGGCCCGGCGCGGTCACCTCTCGAATCAGTGTCCGGATGCGACCTGGATCACCGTCCGCGCCGTGCGCGGACCACCGCCCGCGCGACCGCCGCGCCCCGGCGCACGCCCGAGGCCTTCACACGATCTGCTCACCCCAGAGCACCAGTGCACCGGTGCCGCCCGCCCCCAGTTCCAGCCCGCCGCCCTCGCCCGCGGACCGCAGCGGGGTCGACTGGAGCAGCGCGCCGTCCGCCCGGTAGCCGGCCCCGTCGATCGCCCGGCGGATCTCCTCCGCCTCGGCGAAGGTCCGGGCCAGGGCGACGAAGCGCGCCGGCTTGCGGGCCAGCACCGCTCGCACCACCTCCGGTCCGCCGGACTCCACCACCGCCGCGTCCGGCTCCGGCAGGCCGCCGAGCACCTCTGGACCGCCGCCGTACACGGCCTCCACCTCGACGCCGTACCGGCGGGCGTTGACGGCCAGCCGGGCGCAGGCCGAACGGGAGCCCTCGACCGCGACCACGGCGGCGCCGAACCGGGCCGCCTCCACCGCGAGGGCGCCGCTGCCCGCGCCGACCGACCAGACCAGGTCCCCGGGACGTGCACCCAGACGGGCCAGCACCAGGGCGCGTACGTGCGCGGGGAGCTCCTCCGACGCGCCGGTCCCACCACCCGTGCGCCCGGCGCCCGCGTAGGCATCACCGGGGAGCGCCCACCCGCGCTCCGCGCCGGGGTAGCCGACCGGGCGCCCGGCCAGCCACCCGGCCGCCTGGTCCACCGCGGCGGCCTGGGCGCCGCCGCCGATCACCAGCACCACGTTGGGGTCGCGCCACACGTGGTCGGCGATCCGGTCGGAGGTGAGGACGGTGACGTCCTCGTCCGGGGTCCCGAGGGCCTCGCAGACCACGAAGGTCCGGTGCACCCCCCGCAGCATCAGGGCGAGTTCGGCGGGCCCGGCGCCCGGGGCGGTGAGCACCGCGACCTTGGGGTGGGCCCGGCAGATGTTGGCCGCGCGGCGCAGCCGGCCGCCGTGCGCGCTGACCACCTGGGCGTCCTCCCAGGGCATGCCGGCCCGGGCGAAGGCGGTGGCGACGGAGGAGACGGCGGGCAGGACCTCCAGTTCGAGGCCGTACTCGGGACGGCGCAGGGTGCGCACCACACCGAAGAAGCCCGGGTCTCCCTCGGCGACCACGACGGCGGCACCGCGGTGCTCGGCGATCCGGCGGGCGGCCTGCCGGATGTCGCCGAGGGCGATCCGCTCGGCGGCGTCCGGCACCGGGAGGGCGCTCAGTTGGTAGGGGGCCCCGGCCACCAGGGTCGCCGCGGCGAGGGCCGCACCGGCGGCCTCGGTCAGCGGCGTGCCGTCCCACCCGATGACCGTGATCCGGTCAGCCATCTGCGGCCGTTCTCCCTCGACTCGGTGCGCCACTCGGTGCGCCGCGGTGCGCGGTGGTGCGGCGCCGGTCAGAGGCTACCGGGTGTGATCCCCCGGGGGCGGACATCTCGTACACATGTCCGTGGCGAGCGGGTGACCGGCGGCTGTCCGGCCGGGCGGGGCCCATCGCGGGTCCGAACCGGCGGGTCCGGCGGGGCGCGGTCCGAGCGGACGCGGTCCGGCGGCCCCCGTGCCGCGGGTTCAGTCGCGCAGCACGTAGCGGCGGTCGCCGTGCCAGCCGTCCCGGTGCAGCTCGGGCGACTCCAGGTCCTCCGGGAGCAGGCTCCACAGGATGAGGTCGCTGCGGCTCTCTCCCCCGGCCCGGCGGCCGGACGGCACCCCCACCACGACCTCGCCGGGCTCGTCGCGCACTATCCAGGCGCTGCGCAGCACGCCCTCGCTGATCGCACCGATCTTCCCGGCGACCTGCTGGGCGGCGGTGTTCCCCGCGGCGGTGCGCATCTCCAGGCGCAGGAAGCCGCGGTCCTCGAACAGCCACTGGGCGACCCCGAGGACGGCCTCCGGGGCGTACCCCTCGCCGCGCGCCCAGGAGGCGGTGACGTAGGAGATCTCGGTGCTGCGCAGCCGCCAGTCGGTGTTGCGCAGTTCGACCAGGCCGACCAGGCGCTGGGTCAGGTGTTCGGTGACGGCGAAGACGATGCCGCGCCCGGCGGCCCGGTGGGCGGGGGCGAGGGTGCGGGCGAGCTCGGCGGCGTACGCCTCGGTGAACGGGTGCGGGAGGTCGGTCCAGGCCAGGACGAGGTCATCGGCCATCATCGTGGAGAGGCCGGGGGCGTCGTCCTCCGCAAGGGGACGCAACAGCAACCGTTCGGTGCTGATGGCGGTCTCGGGGAAGCTCGCTGCCATGCCGTCTCTCCTCGCCGGGTCGTGAACACAACACCGTACGCCTCCGTCGCACTCCGGGTACCACGCGGTGCGCCGCGCGCACGACGGTACGTCAGAACGCGGTCGCCCGAAGGTGTCCCTGGTGCATACTGCCCGACCGGGCCCCCGCCGAGGTGCGGCGGGGGCCCGGTCGGGCGTCGGGGGCGTACGGCGGCGGTACGACGGATCAGAACGCCGGGACGACCGAGCCCTGGAAGGTGTCCTCGATGTACTTCTTGACCTCGTCGGAGTGCAGCAGCTCGGCGAGCTTCTTGACCCGCGGGTCGTTCTCCTTGCCCTTCTTGACGGCGAGGATGTTGGCGTACGGGTTGCCCTCGGCCTTCTCCAGCACCAGCGCGTCGGTGGCGGGCTTGAGGCCGGAGTCCAGCGCGTAGTTGCCGTTGATGACGGCGGCGTCGACGTCGGCGATGGAGCGGGGCAGCTGGGCGGCCTCCAGCTCCTTCCACTTGAGGTTCTTCGGGTTGCCGGTCACGTCGGCCGGGGTGGCGGCGGTGCCGGCGCCGTCCTTGAGGGTGATCAGCTTGTTGTCGGCGAGCAGCTTGAGCGCGCGGCCCTCGTTGGTGGCGTCGTTGGGCAGGCCGATGGTGGCACCGTCCGGGAGGTCGGTGATCGCCTTGACCTTCTTGGAGTAGACGCCGAGCGGCTCCAGGTGCACGGTCCCGACCGAGACGACGTCCGTGCCGCGCTTCTTGTTGAAGTCCTCCAGGTACGGGACGTGCTGGAAGTAGTTGGCGTCGGCCGAACCGTCCTGCACCGCCGTGTTGGGGGTCACGTAGTCGGTGACCTCCTTGATGTCCAGCTTGAGGCCGGCCTTCTCCGCGAGGTTGTCCTTGACGAACTTGAGGATCTGCCCGTGCGGGGTGGGGCTGGCGACGACCTTGAGCGGCGCGTTCGGGTCCGAGGAGGACGAGCCCGAGCTGCTGCAGGCGGCCACCGAGAGGGCGAGGCCGGCGGTGGCGAGGACACTGGTGAACTTCACAACGTTGCGCACGAAAAGTGCCTTTCTGCGTGATACGGAGAGCCGCGCCCGGGGATCGGACGTGGGAGGTCTGGGAGGCGACGAGGCCTGGGAGGTGACGCGGCCTAGGAGGCGACGAGGTCCTCGTCGGCGGTGGCGGCGCCGGGGAGGCGCAGCAGGCGGGTCCGGCCCCCGCCGTGGCCGCGGTTGGCCAGGCGGCGCACGAGGTAGTCGCCGGCCAGCTGGACGGCGGTGACGATGAGCGCGATCTCGGCGACGATGATCCACATGAAGGCGGTCTCGAAGCGCAGGTAGCCGTACCGGTAGGCGAGGTCGCCGAGGCCGCCGCCGCCGACGGTGCCGGCCATCGCGGAGTAGCCGATCAGCGCGATGACGGTGGTGGTGACGGAGGCGACGATGCCGGGAAGGGCCTCGGGGACGAAGGTCTTGCGGACGAGCGTCCAGGTGCCGCCGCCCATCGCCTGCACGGCCTCGACCAGGCCGCGGTCGACCTCGCGGACGTTGGTCTCGACGAGCCGGGCGAAGAAGGGGATCGCGCCGACGGTCAGCGGCACGGTGGCGGCCTGCCAGCCGAGCGAGTTGCCGGTCAGCCAGCGGGTGAAGGAGATCAGCGCGATCATCAGGATGATGAACGGCAGCGAGCGCGCGAGGTTCACGATCGCGCCGAGCACCTTGTTCACCGGCTGGTTCTGGAGCGCTCCGCCCTTGGACGTGAGCACCAGCAGGACGCCGAGCGGCAGGCCGAGCAGCACGGTGAAGACCGTGGACACGCCGACCATCTGGAAGGTCTCCACCGTGGCGGGCCTCATCAGGGCCCACATCTCGTCCCAGGTCATGCCACCGCTCCTTCCGCCGCGCCGAGTACGTCCACCTGCAGGCCCTGCTCGCGCAGGTAGCCGATCGGCACCACGTTGTCCTGGTGCCCGCCGGTCAGCTCGACCCGCATCCGCCCGACCATCCGGCCGCCGATGGTCTCCACCGCGGCGCCGAGGATGTTGATGTCGATCTGGTAGGTGCGGGCCAGCTGGGAGACGAACGGCTGGGCCGAGGTGTCGCCCTGGAAGGTGATCTCCAGCACGGTGGAGCCGGGGTGGCCGGTGCCGAACTCGCTGAGCGGGAACAGCTCGCGGGCCAGCTCGGAGCCGGGCTCGGCCAGCAGGTCGGTGAGCGCACCGGACTCGACCACCCTGCCGCCGCGCATCAGGGCGGCGGAGTCGCAGACGGACTTGATGACGTCCATCTCGTGGGTGATCAGCAGGACGGTGAGGCCGAGCTGCTGGTTGAGTTCGCGCAGCAGGTTGAGGATCGAGCGGGTGGTCTCCGGGTCGAGCGCCGAGGTGGCCTCGTCGGAGAGCAGCACCTTGGGGTCGCCGGCCAGGGCGCGGGCGATGCCGACGCGCTGCTTCTGGCCGCCGGACAGCTGGTTGGGGTAGCTGCGGGCCTTGTCGCCGAGGCCGACCAGGTCGAGCAGTTCGGCGGCCTTGCGACGGCGCTGGGTGCGGTCCAGGCCGATGATCTCCAGCGGGAGTTCGACGTTCTGCTGCACCGTCCGCGAGGACAGCAGGTTGAAGTGCTGGAAGACCATGCCGATCCGGCGGCGCGCCTCGCGCAGTTCCCGTCCGGCCCGGTTCTCGCCGCCGGGCAGCGCGGTGAGCTCGACCCCGTCCACGGTGACGGTGCCGGAGGTCGGTCGCTCCAGCATGTTCACGCAGCGGATGAGGGTGGACTTGCCGGCACCGCTGGTGCCGACGACGCCGTAGACCTCGCCCGGGCGGACGTGCAGGTCGACACCGGCGAGGGCGGTCACCTCGCGGCCTCGGGAGCGGTAGACCTTCGTGAGGTCCGTGGTGGTGATCACAGCTGCTTCCGTGGGTCGGGGGCGGGCGGCACGGGTCGACCGCCCGACCGGGTTCCGGTCGGCGGTTTCCTGCGGCGCTCCGCCGGGGGGATCCGGACCTGACGCCCTTGGTCGTGGCCGCCGGGCGGCCGGGACGCGCGGCGGCGCGGCCCTCACGAGTCACCGGTGCCCGCGAGTGGGCGGGCACGGCAAGGGAAGGGGTCCGGGAGGATGGGCGCGCTCACACGGGCGGGAGCGGCGCCGAGTCTCGCTTCGGGGCGCGAGGGGAGGCACCCGTACGGGGGGTGCCGGGGGCGGTGGCCCTCAGCAGTGACACATTCGACGGCACATGGCACGCTCACCTGCCGGCAGCGTGCCGGTGGGGGTGCAGTTCGTCGTCGCAGTCATGTGAGCCAGTAAAACAGATGGTTCGGGGTACGCCCAATTATTTGGCGGTCGCTGTCCGCAATGCGGACACAAACCGCTGTGACCAGGGAAGACATGACTCGGCGCCGCCACCGGACCGTCCGGATGGTGGCGGCGCCGAGGGGGGCGCGGTGCGACGGGGTCAGGCCGTCGCGGCGAGCGGGGTGCCCACGGCCTTCTCCAGGTGGACGAAGCTCAGCCGGCTGTTGACCTGTTCGACCCGGGTCTGACGGTAGCCCTGGCGGGCGTACAGGCGCAGGTTGCCGAGGCTGCGGTGGCCGGTGAACAGGCGGTAGGCGGACACCGGGCCGTCCTCGGCGAGCCGGCGCTCCAGCGCGTCCAGCAGGCGGCCGCCCAGGCCGTGGCGCTGCATCCGCGGGTGGACGACCAGACGCCCTATCCGGCCGACGCCGTCGGCGTCGATGCGACCGCGGACGGTGCCGACCACCTCGTCACCCAGCCGGGCGACCAGGAAGTGCTGCTCGGTCAGTTCGGCGCGCAGGCTCTCCAGGCTCTGCGTCAGGGGCTCGATCGCCCAGTCGCCGTACAGCTCGGCCTCGGGCTGGTACCCGAGGTACTGGAGCTTGAGGATCTGCTCCGCGTCCTCGGCCGCCGCGGCCGAGATGATCACGCTCATGCCCATGTGAAGGGGCCTCCCCAGTCGTCGTGCCCTGCGCGCAGAGGGTGGCGCGCTCACGCTCAGTATCCGAGTGATCGCGGCACCGTCAAGAGCTGCGTTCGCCAGCGCTCTACCCGGGTGTCAGCTCCCCTCAACCTTCGCGGGGCCGGACGTGGCGAGGGTCACGCCCGGCTCCGGGGGGCGGCGCGGGTGCCCGGAGGACCCCGGGGCACCTCACGGGTAACGCTCCGCACGGAGCAACGTGCGCAGGCAGGCGAGGCAGCGGGAGCGCGTGGGACCGATGGAGCCGCGGGGCATGCCGAGGCGCTCGGAGAGCTCGCGGTAGGTGGGCGGCGGATCCTCGGCGAGGGCGGCGATCAGTTGCGGACAGCGGCCGGGCAGGGCGGCCACGGTCTCGCGGACCACGCGGCGGCGGCGTTCGGCGAGGTAGACGTCCTCGGCGGAGGGGACGGGGGGAAGGGTGGTGCACACACCGTGCATGACGCACCGGGGCGGGGCCGGTTACGCCCGGGCCGTGGCGCGGACGCCGGAGGGGCGCGCCGGTCGGACCGCCGCGCCCCTCCTCCCGCCGACCCCCGGTCAGCCCCGGGCCCACTCCTGCTGCCGCGCCAGGTCCGCCTTCACCTCGGCGAGCTGGACCGCGACCGCGGAGGGGGCGGTGCCGCCGCGCCCGTCGCGGGAGGCGATGGCGCCGTGCACGCTGAGCACCGAGCGCACCTGCGGCGTCAGGTGCTCCGAGATCGCGGCGAACTGCTCGTCCGTCAGGTCGGACAGCTCGATGCCCTCGGCCTCGCAGACCTTGACGCAGGCGCCGGCCACCTCGTGCGCGACCCGGAACGGCACGCCCTGCTTGACCAGCCACTCGGCGATGTCGGTGGCGAGCGAGAAACCGGCCGGGGCGAGCTCCTCCAGCCGCTCCCGGTGCACGGTGAGGGTGGCCATCATCCCGGTGAACGCGGGCAGCAGCACCTCCAGCGTGTCGCAGGAGTCGAAGACCGGCTCCTTGTCCTCCTGGAGGTCCCGGTTGTAGGCGAGCGGCAGCGCCTTGAGGGTGGCCAGCAGACCGGTCAGATTGCCGATCAGGCGGCCGGACTTGCCGCGGGCGAGCTCGGCGATGTCCGGGTTCTTCTTCTGCGGCATGATCGAGGAGCCGGTGGAGAAGGCGTCGTGCAGCGTGATGAAGCCGAACTCCTTGGTGTTCCAGATGATCACCTCCTCCGCGATCCGGGAGAGGTTGATCCCGATCATCGCGGTCACGAAGGCGAACTCGGCGACGAAGTCGCGCGAGGCCGTGCCGTCGATCGAGTTGCCGACAGAGCCGCCCTCGAAGCCGAGGTCGGCGGCGACGGCCTGCGGGTCGAGGCCGAGCGAGGAGCCGGCCAGCGCCCCGGAACCGTACGGCGAGACGGCGGTGCGGGCGTCCCACTGGCGCAGCCGCTCGGCGTCCCGGCCGAGGGCCTGCACGTGCGCGAGGACGTGGTGGGCGAAGAGCACCGGCTGGGCGTGCTGGAGGTGGGTGCGGCCCGGCATGGCGGTGTCCGGGTGTGCCTCGGCGAGGCCGACCAGGGCCTCCTGGAGGTCGAGCAGCAGGCCGCCGATGGTCTTGGCGTGGTCCCGCAGGTACATCCGGAACAGGGTGGCGATCTGGTCGTTGCGCGAGCGCCCGGCCCGCAGCTTGCCGCCGAGCTCGGCGCCGAGGCGCTCCAGCAGGCCGCGCTCCAGGGCGGTGTGGACGTCCTCGTCGGCGACGGTGCCCGTGAAGGTGCCCGCCTCGACGTCGGCGAGCAGCCGGTCGAGGCCGGCGAGCATGGCGGACAGCTCGTCGTCGGACAGCAGCCCGGCCTTGTGCAGGACCCGGGCGTGGGCCCTGGAGCCGGCGATGTCGTACGGCGCGAGCCGCCAGTCGAAGTGGACCGAGGCGGACAGCCTGGCCAGCGCCTCGGACGGGCCGTCGGCGAAGCGCGCGCCCCAGAGGCGGACGTCGGAGGACTGCTGGGCGGTCATCGCGTGGCTCCTTCATGCATGTGCAACGGACGGCATAAGTATGCACGATGGCGTATGGAACACAAAACCCCGGCCGAGGATCCGTCGGCCGGGGTCGTGGGTTTCCGGGCGCTACTGCGCCTTCGCCTGGGCGAGTTGCATGAGGTGGTCGGCGAGCGCCTGGCCCCCGGCCGGGTCGCGGCTGATCAGCAGCACGGTGTCGTCGCCGGCGATGGTGCCGATGATCTCGAACACCTCGGCCTGGTCGATCGCCGAGGCGAGGAACTGGGCGGCGCCCGGCGGGGTGCGCAGCACGACCAGGTTGCCGGAGGCCGTCGCGGAGACCATCAGCTCGCCGGCCAGCCGGGCCATCCGGCCCTCGCTGGCCGACTCCCCCATCGGTGCGCGCGGCGTGCGGTCGCCGCCCTCGGCCGGGACGGCGTAGATCAGCGCGCCGTCCCGGTTGCGGATCTTGACCGCGCCCAGCTCGTCCAGGTCCCGGGAGAGGGTGGCCTGGGTGACCACGAGCCCGTCGTCGGCGAGCAGCTTGGCGAGCTGGCTCTGCGAACGCACGGGCTGGCGGGTGAGCAGGTCCACGATCCGCCGGTGGCGCGCGGTGCGGGTCTGCGGGACCTGCGGCGTCGGGCCGGCGGCGGAGGGGCCGGAATGGGAAGCGGTCATGTGATTATTCTCCCGGACGACGGTCAACTCGCATCGGCCGGGGCGTTCTCGCGCACCGTCCGGAGGATGCCCGGCAGGGCTGCGAGGAAGGCGTCCGCCTCCTGCTCGGTCAGGACGAGCGGCGGAGCCAGCCGTACGGCGTCCGGGACGGCCGCGTTGACGAGGAAGCCGGCCTGCTGCGCGACGGCCTGGACCTTCGCCGAGACCGGAGCGGTGAGCACGATGCCGAGCAGCAGGCCGGCGCCGCGCACGTGCGAGACCAGCGGGTCGCCGATCGCCTCGACGCCGTGCCGCAGCCGTTCGCCGAGCTTGCGGACGTGCTCCAGCAGGCCCTCGGACTCGATGGTGTCCAGCACCGCGAGCCCGGCCGCGGCGGCCACCGGGTTGCCGCCGAAGGTGGTGCCGTGCTGGCCCGGAGTGAGCAGCTCGGCGGCCGGCCCGAAGGCGAGGACGGCGCCCATCGGCAGCCCCCCGCCGAGCGCCTTGGCCAGGGTGACCACGTCCGGCTCGACGCCCTCGAAGGCCTGGTGGGCGTACCAGTGGCCGGTGCGGCCGACGCCGGTCTGGATCTCGTCCAGGACCAGCAGGGTGCCGGTGGCCCGGGTGATCTCGCGCGCCGCCTTCAGGTAGCCGTCCGGGAGCGGGACGGCGCCGTTCTCACCCTGGATCGGCTCCAGGAAGACCGCGGCGGTCTCGGTGGTGACGGCCGCGCGCAGCGCCTCGACGTCGCCGAACGGGACGTGGGTGACGTCGCCGGGCAGCGGGCGGAACGGGTCCTGCTTGGCGGGCTGGCCGGTGAGCGCGAGGGCGCCCATGGTCCGGCCGTGGAAGGCGCCCTGGAGGGCGACCAGGTGGGTGCGGCCGGTGCGCCGGCTGATCTTGAAGGCGGCCTCGTTGGCCTCGGCTCCGGAGTTGCAGAAGAACACCCGGCCGCCCGCCCGGCCGTCCAGCTCCAGCAGGCGCTCGGCGAGGGCGATGGTGGGCTCGGCCATGAAGAGGTTGGAGACGTGGCCCAGGGTGGCGATCTGCCTGCCGACCGCCTCGACGACGGCCGGGTGGGCAGTGCCGAGGGCGTTGACGGCGATGCCGCCGAGCAGGTCGGTGTACTCCTTGCCGTCGGCGTCCCAGAGCTTGCTGCCCTCGCCGCGCACCAGCGGGATCCGCGGGGTGCCGTAGTTGTCGGTGAAGCTGTGCTGCCACCGCTCGGCGAGCTGCTCGTTGTGCGTCATGCCAGTCCCCCGGTCACGGTCGGTTCGTCGTCCGGCACGACCATCGTGCCGATGCCCTCGTCGGTGAAGATCTCCAGCAGCAGGCTGTGCGGCACCCGGCCGTCCAGGACGCGGGCGGTGCCGACGCCGGAACGGACGGCGCGCAGGCAGCCCTCCATCTTGGGGAGCATGCCGCTGGCCAGGCCGGGCAGCAGTTCCTCCAGCTCGCTCGCGTTGAGCTGGCTGATCACGTCGTCGGAGTTCGGCCAGTCCTTGTAGAGGCCCTCGACGTCGGTGAGGATGACGAGCATCTCGGCGCCGAGCGCGACCGCGAGGGCGGCGGCGGCGGTGTCGGCGTTGATGTTGTAGACGTGGCCGTCGGCGCCCCGTGCGATCGAGGAGACGACCGGGATCCGGCCGTCGGCGATCAGCGCCTTCACCGCGCCGGCCTCGATGTTGACGATGTCGCCGACCAGGCCGATGTCCACCTGCTCGCCGTCCACCACGGCGTAGCGCTTGACCGCCGTCATGGTGTGCGCGTCCTCGCCGGTCATGCCGACGGCGAACGGGCCGTGCTCGTTCAGCAGGCCGACCAGCTCGCGCTGCACCTGGCCGGCCAGGACCATCCGGACCACGTCCATGGTCTCCGGGGTGGTGACCCGCAGGCCGTTGGTGAAGCTGGACTCCAGGCCGAGCCTGTCCAACTGGGCGCTGATCTGCGGACCGCCGCCGTGCACCACGACGGGGTGGAGGCCGGCGTAGCGCAGGAAGACGACGTCCTGGGCGAACGCGGCCTTCAGCTCGTCGTCGACCATGGCGTTGCCGCCGAACTTGATCACGACGGTCTTGCCGTGGAAGCGCTCCAGCCACGGCAGCGCCTCGATCAGCGTCATGGCCTTGGGCAACGCGGTGTTGTTGCGGGCCTGTTCGCCCTTGGGTGCGATCTGCACGGGATTCCCTCGTCGATGGGGGTCCCCGGGCCGGAGGCCGGGGGAGGACGTCGCGGCTCGGTGCTGCCGCGGCTCGGTGCTGCCGCGGGTCAGGATGTCGCGGACGGAGTGACGTGGATCAGGTCGAGTAGGCGCTGTTCTCGTGAACGTAGTCAGCGGTGAGGTCGTTGGTCCACACCGAGGCGCTCGCGGGGCCGGCGTTGAGGTCCGCCGTGATGACGACCTCGCGGCCCGTCATGTCCACCAGGTCGCGGTCCTCGCCGACGCCGCCGTCCTTGCAGACCCAGACGCCGTTGATGGCGACGTCCAGCTCGTTCGGGTCGAAGGCGGCGGAGGTGGTGCCGATCGCGGCCAGCACCCGGCCCCAGTTGGGGTCCTCGCCGTGGATGGCGCACTTGAGCAGGTTGTTGCGGCTGATCGTCCGGGCGACCTCGACCGCCTCGTCCTCGGTGGCGGCGCCGGTGACGTCGATCCGGATGTCCTTGCCGGCGCCCTCGGCGTCGCCGATCAGCTGGCGGGCCAGGTCGGCGCTGACCGTGCGGACGGCCTCCGCGAACTCGGCCCCGTCCGGGGTGACGCCGGAGGCGCCCGAGGCGAGCAGCAGCACGGTGTCGTTGGTGGACATGCAGCCGTCGGAGTCGATCCGGTCGAAGGTGGTGCGGGTGGCGCCGCGCAGGGCGGCGTCCAGGCCGGCACTGTCGACGGCGGCGTCGGTGGTGAGCACGACCAGCATGGTGGCGAGGCTCGGCGCGAGCATGCCCGCGCCCTTGGCCATGCCGCCGACCGTCCAACCGGCCGGGCTGGTGACCTGGGCGGTCTTGTGCACGGTGTCGGTGGTCTTGATGGCGATCGCGGCGGCCTCGCCGCCGGCCTCGCTGAGCTCGCCGACGGCCTGGGTCACGCCCGGCAGCAGGATGTCCATCGGCAGCCGGACGCCGATCAGGCCGGTGGAGGCGACGGCGACCTCGCCCGCGTTGAGCTTCAGCTCCTCGGCGGCCTTCTCCGCGGTGGCGTGGGTGTCCTGGAAGCCGAGCGGGCCGGTACAGGCGTTGGCGCCACCGGAGTTGAGGACGACGGCGGACACCAGGCCGCCCTTGAGGACCTGCTCGGACCAGAGCACCGGCGCGGCCTTGACCCGGTTCGCGGTGAAGACGCCGGCCGCGGCGAGCGACGGGCCGTCGTTGACCACCAGGGCGAGGTCGGGGGTGCCGGAGGCCTTGATGCCGGCCGTCACACCGGCGGCGCGGAAGCCCTTGGCTGCCGTCACGCCCACGTTGGTGGCAGTGCTCACGGTGCGACTCCGTTCACGGGAAGGCCCAGCTCCTCGGGAAGGCCGAGGGCGATGTTCATGCTCTGCACCGCGCCGCCCGCGGTGCCCTTGACCAGGTTGTCGATCGCGCTGATCGCGATGATCCGCCCGGCGGCGGCGTCCAGGGCGACCTGGACCAGGGCGGTGTTGGCGCCGTAGACGCTGCTGGTCTGCGGCCACTGCCCCTCGGGCAGCAGGTGGACGAACGCCTCGTCCGCGAACGCCTCGGTGTAGGCGGCGCGCAGGCTCTCGGCGGTCACGCCGGGCTTCGCCTTGGCGGAGCAGGTGGCGAGGATGCCGCGCGGCATCGGGACGAGGGTGGGGGTGAAGGAGACGGTGACCGGCTCGCCCGCGAGCGGGGTGAGGTTCTGGGCCATCTCGGGGGTGTGCCGGTGCACGCCGCCGACGCCGTACGGGCTGACGCTGCCCATCACCTCGCTGCCCAGCAGGTGCGGCTTGGCGGCCTTGCCCGCGCCGGAGGTGCCGGAGGCGGCGACCACCACGGCCTCCGGCTCGGCCAGCCCGGCCGCGTACGCGGGGAACAGCGCGAGCGAGACGGCCGTCGGGTAGCAGCCGGGCACGGCGATCCGGTTGCTGCCCTTCAACGCGGCGCGGTGGCCGGGGAGTTCGGGCAGGCCGTAGGGCCAGGTGCCGGCGTGTGCGGAGCCGTAGAACTGCTCCCAGTCGGCGGCGGCCTTGAGCCGGAAGTCTGCGCCGCAGTCCACCACCAGGACGTTCTGGCCGAGGGCCTCGGCGACGGCGGCGGACTGACCGTGCGGCAGCGCCAGGAACACCACGTCGTGATCGGCCAGCACCTCGGGGGTGGTGGGTTCGAGGACGCGGTCGGCGAGCGGGATCAGGTGCGGCTGCAGCGCGCCCAGCCTGGTGCCCGCGTTCGAGCCGCCGGTGAGCGCCCCGATCTCCACCTCCGGGTGGCCGAGCAGCAGGCGCAGCACCTCGCCGCCCGCGTACCCGCTCGCGCCGGCGACGGCGACTCGCAATGCCATGGCGTTCCTCCTTAGTCGTGGCATGAATATACGCGGGACGGAAAATTCATGCAAGGAGTATGTGCCGAAGCCCCGCCCGGACACAGCCGGGGCGGGGCGGGACGGGGCAGCGCTCGACGGCGCCGGGTCAGCGCTTGACGGCGCTCAGCACCACGAACTTGGGGTTGCCGGCCACGAGCCGGCAGTTGCCGAAGAGGCGGCGCAGCTTGACGTGGTAGCCGAGGTGGCGGTTGCCGACCACCCAGAGTTCGCCGCCGGGCCGCAGCGCCCGCTTGGCGCCGGTGAACATCCGCCAGGCGGTGGCGTCGGTGGTGGCCTGGTGGGAGTGGAACGGCGGGTTGTTGAGCACCAGGTCCACCGAGCCGGGGGCGACCGCGTCCGTCGCGAGCGCGTCGGCGGTGAGGAACTCGGCCGGGGCGTCCGGTCCCAGGTTGGTGCGGAAGGTCTCCTCGGCGGAGGCCACCGCCTGGTGCGACTCGTCCACGAAGAGCAGTTGCGCGCCCGGCCCGGCGAGCGCCGCGGCCGTGCCGACCACGCCGTTGCCGCAGCCGAGGTCCACCACCCGGGCGCCCGGGGCGGGGGTGGGCAGGTGGGCGAGGAAGAAGCGGGTCCCGATGTCGAGGCGCTCGGCGCAGAAGGTGCCGGCGTGGTTGACCACCGTACGGCCGGCGGCGGGGCCGATGTCCGACGGCAGCGCGTAGCGGTGCGGCCACGGGTTCGGGCCGGGGTCCAGCGCCGGGTCAGGGGTGCAGAGGATCAGCCGGGCCTTGCGGACGGCGAGCGAGGTGCGGGTCGGGCCGAGGATCCGCTCGAAGAGCTGGAGCGTGGAGGTGTGGATCTCGGTGACCATGCCGGCGCCGATCACCACGGTGCCGGGGTGGATCGCGGGGGCGAGCCGGTGCAGTTGGTCCTCCAGCAGCGCCAGGCTCTTGGGGACGCGCACCAGCAGCACGTCGATCCGCTCCGGCGGGGTGTCCCGGGTGGTGAGCAGCCGGTCCTCGTCGACGTCGGCGCCGGCCCGGGCCAGGTTGGCCAGGGTGGCCTGCCGGCCGAGGTGGGAGTCGGAGATCTGGACCGGCCGGAATCCGGCGAGCGCGGTGGTCAGCGCGCCCCAGCGGTCGCCGAGGACGGCGATCCGGCGGTCGGCCAGCTCGGTCGCGGCGCCGGCCGCGCTCGCCGCCTCGCCCGCGAGATGGCGCAGCAGGTACTCGTCGGCGGCGTCCCAGGCCCGGAGCCGCTCGCGCGGGTCCTCGGGGAAGCGGGTGAGGTCGAGGGCGCCCCACGGGGTGGCCAGCAGGGTGGCCGGCGGGGTCGCGGCGGGCGTGGTCTGCGGATTCATCGTGTTCTCAGGCTATCGGACGGGCACCGGGGAACAGTTTTGGATGACAGCCGCCGGACGGATACTGGAAGAGCCCGACCGAGAGGGGTGAGGGCGATGGACTGGAAGCTCGAAGTCGTGGTGGTCCCGGTGTCCGACGTGGACCGCGCGAAGCTCTTCTACGAGGAGCAGGCCGGCTTCACGGTGGACCACGACACCCGCCTGCGGGACGGGGTCCGGGTGGTCCAGCTGACTCCCCCGGGCTCGCCCTGCTCGATCGTGGTGGGCAAGGGGGTGATCGACTCCCCGCCCGGGTCCGTCAAGGGCCTCCAACTGGTGGTCGCGGACATCGAGAAGGCGCACGCCGAACTGCGGGCGCGGGGCGTGGAGGTCAGCCCCGTCCAGCACTTCGTGGCGGGGGCCCGGGTGAACGGGCACGGCGAGGCCTGGAACAACTTCGTGTTCTTCAACGACCCGGACGGGAACGGCTGGGCGGTCCAGGAGGCGCCGCGCGCGGCGTAGGCCGGCGGACGGCGGCGCGGACGCCCGTCCGCCGCACGGACGTCGGGGCGCGCCCCCGGCCGCGCGGGTCCCGCCTGCACGCCCCCCGGCCGCGCGGCCCGGGAAGGACCGGACGCTTGGGTAGGCTCCGAGGATGGCTGAACACGAGGGAAGCGTGCGGGTGGACAGCTGGATCTGGTCGGTCCGGCTGGTCAAGACGCGAGCGCTGGCGGCGGCCGCCTGCCGGGCCGGGCACGTCCGGGTGAACGGGGAGCGGGCCAAGCCGGCCCAGGCGCTGAAGGCTGGGGACGAGGTCCGGGTCCGCGAGGAGAACCACGAGCGGGTCGTGGTGGTGCGGAAGCTGATCCGCAAGCGGGTCGGTGCCGAGGTCGCCGCGGAGTGCCTGGTCGACAACAGCCCGCCGCGGCCGCCGCGCGAGTTCGTCGCGGCGGCCGGGCAGCGGGACCGCGGGGCCGGGCGCCCGACCAAGCGGGAGCGCCGCGAGCTGGACCAGCTGCGCGGGCAGTGAGCCCGGGGCTCCGGCGCCCCGGGCGGACACGGGGCGCTACGCGGACACGGCGGACCCGACGGACGTGTCGGTGAGCACCTTGGCGACGAAGGCGTCGAGGTTGCCCACCGTCCGGGCGATCTGGTCCTCCAGCGGCAGCGACTCGTCGGGCCTGGTGACCAGGGCGGACTTCTTCAACCCGCGTACGTACAGCGAGCAGGCGAGGTCGGCGCAGATGTACGTCCCGACCGTGTTGCCCTCGCGCCCGGCCGCGCCGGCCCGGCGGGCGGCGAGCAGCGCGACGCCGGTGCCGGCGTGCGCGGTGATGCAGAGCGAGCAGACGTTGGTCTTGGTCAGGCTGCGCCGGACCGTCGGCACCCGCAGCGTCACGCCGACGAGTTCGCCGCCGTGCCGGGCCACCAGGTAGGCGCGGTCGGGGGCGCCCTGGTCCCGCCAGCCGAGGAAGTCCAGGTTCTCCCAGGGCAGTTCGGCCAGGCCCCGGGGCAGGTTGAGCCGACGGGCCTCGCCCTTGGAGCAGTTGACGAAGGACGCGCGGATCTCGTTCTCGCTCAGGGGTTCCATGCCCGGAAGCTAACACCGCGCCGCGAGCGCTGTCGCGTCAATTTCTCCCGGTTCGTACGGGGTGCCCGGCCTGGACGGCGAGCCGCCGCGGGGCGTCCTCGCCGATCCGGGTGAGCAGGTCGTCCAGGGCGAGGAAGGCCTCCCAGCGTTCCCGGCCGCCGGCGGCGGCGAGCCGGTCGACCAGGCGGTCCTCCAGGTCCGGGACGCGTTTGTTCTTCCAGGCCTTGTCGGCCAGGCTGACCAGCAGTTCCTCGACGGTGGTGCCGGGCTCGCCCCACCGCGCGTGGCTGCGGGCGAAGCGGGCGAGCCGCTCGGGGACACCGCGGGCGATCAACAGGGCGTGGCCGGCGGCCTCGTGCGCGGAGCCGGGCGCGGAGAGCTCCTCCGGGTGGAGGGTCTTGCCGATGTCGTGGGTGGCGGCGCCGTAGCGGACGGCCTCGCGGTCGAACTCCAGGCCCTCGCGGGCGCAGAAGTCGGCGATCTCCTCGGCGACCTCGTGCACCAGCGCGAGGTGGGCGACCAGCCGGGGCGGCGCCGCGAGGGCCCGCAGCAGGTCGGCGACGTCGGCGGGCAGCGGCGGCAGGGCGGTGGTCACGCCGCAGGCTACCGGGGCGGGTGAGGAGTTGTCAGTGCGGGTGCGTAGGCTGCGGTGACCCGGTCCCGGCGCAGGAGGGAGGCGCCGGGACCGGGCTCGGTCCCCTGCGGGTCGGCCCGCGGGGCTACGGCTTGAAGGCGACGCCCGCGTACGCGGAGACGTCCTGCCAGCCCTCGGGCAGTTCGGTGGTGGGGACGTGGCCGGCGGTGGGGCGCCAGAGCGGGAGCTGGACGAGCCCGGGGCCGGCGAACTCGAAGTCGCCGAAGAAGGGTTCGACACCGGCCCGGGGGCGCAGCACGAGCGGGGCGCTGGCGCTCCGGTAGATCCGGGTGCCCTCGGCTGCGCTCTCGCGGGAGGCGAAGTCGGGGCTGCCGTGCGAGAGGATCAGGGCGCTGCCGGGCGCGAGCGCGTCGCGCAGGGTGCGCACGATCTGCTGCGCGCCGTCCTCGTCGCGGATGAAGTGCAGCACGGCGACCAGCATCAGCGCGACCGGCCGGGAGAGGTCGACGGCGGCGGCCAGCCCGGGGTGGGCGAGGATCGCGGCCGGGTCGCGCAGGTCGGCCTCGATCACCGAGGTGTGCCCGGCGGGGTGGCTCGCGAGCAGGGCGCGGGCGTGGGTGGCGACGATCGGGTCGTTGTCCACGTACACCACGCGGGCGTCCGGGGCGACCCGCTGGGCGACCTCGCTGGTGGAGCCGACGGCCGGGATGCCGGTGCCGATGTCGACGAACTGGCGGATGCCGCGGTCGGCCGCGAACTCCACCGCGCGGCCGAGGAACTGCCGGTTGGTGCGGGCCAGCAGCGGCAGCGCCGGGTAGGCGGCTATCGCGGCCTGGGCGGCCTTGCGGTCGGCCTCGAAGTTGTCCTTGCCGCCGAGGTAGTAGTCGTACATCCGGGCGGTGTGCGGGACGCCGGTGTCCAGCTCGCTCGGCGGCTGCCAGTCGTCCGCCCTGGCCCAGCCCCAGTCGGTGCCGCCCGCCTGGCCGGTGGCCGTGGTGTCGTCGTGCATCCTGTTCCGCCCCCAATGCGCATTGCCGGAATTGTGCGACCGCCCGTCAACACGCGGTGCGCGGTGATCGTATCCAACGACACACCGTGGAAACAGCGGTAGTTCAGGTTTACGCAACGCCCGTAGACAGAGTGTGTGCACGTCAAGACGGTGGGGACCGGTCATACCGGATCGCCCGCCCCGGCCGTGCTCTCTATGCTGGCTGCCGATGACTGCCGACCGCCGCACCGTACTGCGCACCGCCGCCAAGCTGGCCGCCCTCTCCGCCGCCGGTGGCCTCCTCACCGCCTGCGGCACCGACGTACCCCGCCGGGCCGACCCCGGGGCGTTGGCCGCACACCCGGGCACCGTCGACCCGCAGCACGTCACCGACCCGGCGTGGAACGGCGGCGAGGGCCCGGCCTCCCCCGCCCCGACCACCCCGGCGGAGCCCCAGCCCACCGCCGAGGCCACCCCGGCCGCCGCCCAGGCCTCCGCCCCGCCGACCCCGCCCCCGCTGCCGCCGCTGCCGCCCGGCACCCCCGTCGAGGTCGTGTACGGGCCGCGCACCGGCAAGAACGTGGCGCTCACCTGCCACGGCAGCGGGGACCCGAAGCTGGCCACCGCGCTGCTGGAGATCGCCGAGCAGCGCGGCGCCAAGCTGACCGTGATGGTCGTCGGCAGCTGGCTCGACCAGCAGCCGCAGATGGCCCGGCGGATCCTGGACGGCGGCCACGAGCTGGGCAACCACACCCAGAACCACCTCAACATCTCCGCCATGACGCCCGACCAGGCCCGCGCCGAGATCGCCCAGTGCGCCGACCGGCTGCAGCGGCTCACCGGCTCGATCGGCCGCTGGTTCCGGCCGTCCGCCGCGCAGTACGCCACCCCGATGGTGCGCGAGCAGGCCAGGGCCGTCGGCTACGAGCACGTGCTGTCCTTCGACGTCGACCCGCGCGACTACAACGACCCCTCGGCCGCCGAGCTGCAGCGCCGGGTGCTGAACTCGGTGCGCGGCGGCTCCGTCGTCGCGCTGCACATGGGCCACCAGTGCACCGTGGACGCGCTGCCGGCCATCCTGGACGGCCTCGCCAAGGCCGGGCTCAAGCCGGTGACCGCCAGCCAGCTCTGCGCCTGAGGGGTCGGGAGCCCGTCAGGCCATCGGATCGTCGTCCTTGTACGGGCGCAGCCGCAGGGTGCGGGCGTCCGAGGCTCGGATCGCGTCGGCCCGGCCGACCATCTCCTCCAGGTCGTCCCGCCCGGCGTGGATGAACCGCCCGTGCAGCCCGTCGAAGCGGCCGCGGGCGGCGTCCACGGTGACCGCGACCATGTACGGGATGGAGCCCCAGGTCTTCATGTCCTGGAACATCGGCATCCCGGCGGTCATGTCGGTGGCCACCGCGCCCGGGCTGATGTCCAGGACCACGACGTCGTGCTGCGCGAGCGAGTCCGCCATGTTGTCGGAGAGCTGGAGCAGCGCGCCCTTGGACGTCGCGTACGCGGTGTAGTTGCCGTCCGGGCGCAGCGCGAAGCCGGAGTTGAGGTTGACCACCCGGCCGCTGCGCCGGTCGACCATGCCGGGCAGCACGCAGCGCAGCAGGTTGTAGGGGCCGCGCAGGTTGGTCTCGATCACCTGCCACCACTGGTTGACGTCGGTCTCCCAGATCGGCACCTCGGCGCGGTCGACCAGGCCGGCGTTGTTGACCAGCAGGTCGATCGGGCCGAGGTCGCGCTCGACCAGCCGGACCGCCTCGCGCACCGATCCGGGGCGGGTGACGTCCGCGGTGACGGCGACACCCCGGGAGCCGCGCTTGACGCACTCCTTGAGGGTGTCGGTCAGCGTCTCGTGGGTGCGGCCGACCAGGCCCACCGCCATCCCCTCGGCGGCCAGGCCGATGGCGATCTCCCGGCCGATGCCCCGACCGGCGCCGGTGACCAGGGCGACCTGTCCTGCGAGCGATCCCGTCGACACCGTGTGCTCCCTTCCCGCCCCCGGCCCTGTCCGCTGTTCCGCTGTCCGTCCCCGGCCCCCGTCTGCGGCATTCTGTCGGCCACCGGGCGGCAGCCGCCCCGGGCGCACGGGCCGGGACCGCCGCCTCACCCGTTCGGAGGACCCACCCGCGGTGGCACTCCGCCAGGGAGGGGGTGACCTACTGGCCGGTACGGAGTAGTAACGTCGTCGGGGCGGTGACCGGTGCACCCATTCCGGTACACCGACCCGCTGACCAGCAGCTCGCTGGGCCACCAGTCGCTGGGCGACCCCCAGCACCACCGAAGGGCAACTGAGTGAGTGACATCGCGCGCGTCGGAGTAGTCGGCTGCGGTCTGATGGGGTCGGGCATCGCCGAGGTCTTCGCCCGGGCCGGGCTGGACGTCCTGGTGTCGGAGGCCACCGGTGAGGCGCTGGAGCTCGGCCGTACGCGGCTGACCAACTCCCTGGACACGGCGGTCAAGCGCGGCAAGCTGACCCCCGAGCAGCGGGACGAGGCGATGGCCCGGCTGTCCTTCACCGTCGACCTGGCCGACTTCGCCGACCGCGACCTGGTGGTCGAGGCCGTGGCCGAGCGCGAGGACATCAAGGTCCGGATCTTCCAGACCCTGGACCAGGTCATCGTGCGCCGGGACGCGATCCTCGCCTCCAACACCTCCTCGATCCCGATCGTGAAGCTGGCCGCCGCCACCTCCCGCCCGGAGCAGGTGATCGGCCTGCACTTCTTCAACCCGGCGCCGGTGCAGAAGCTGGTCGAGGTCATCCCGACCCTGACCACCTCCGCGGCCACCACCGAGCGCGTCGAGGCCTTCGCCTCCCAGGTGCTCGCCAAGGAGCCGATCCGCGCCCGCGACCGGGCCGGCTTCGTGGTCAACGCGCTGCTGGTGCCGTACCTGCTGTCCGCGGTGCGGATGTTCGAGTCGGGCGTGGCCACCGCCTCCGACATCGACAAGGGCATGGAGGCCGGCTGCGCCCACCCGATGGGCCCGCTGCGGCTGTGCGACCTGATCGGCCTGGACACCATCGTGTCGATCGCCGAGTCGATGTACGACGAGTACAAGGAGCCGCTGTACGCCGCTCCCCCGCTGCTCTCCCGGATGGTCGACGCGGGCCTGCTCGGCCGCAAGTCCGGCCGCGGCTTCTACGACTACACCGCGAGCGCCTGACCCGCGAAGGACGCCTCCGCACGAAGGCGGCTCCGGCCGACGGCGACGCGGCCGGCGCCCCGCCCCGCGGGGCGGGGCGCCGGTCCTCGCACTACTTGACGCCGGCCGCCGCGCAGGCGTCCGCGTACTGCGGCGTGCAGATGTCGGCGGCCTTGTAGAGGCCGCCGCCGACCACCGTGGCCTGCACCTTCGCCTTGGTCACCACGATCGGGGTCAGCAGCAGGGACGGGATGTGCAGCCCGCCGCTGTCGGTGATCGAGGTCGCCGTCGAGCTGATGTCCAGGCCCTCGACCAGCTGGACGGCGATCCTGCCGGCCGCGTCGGCCTCGGGCTTGTACGGCTTGTAGATGGTGTAGGCCTGCTCGCCGGTGAGCACCCGGTGCACCGCGTCCATGGACGCGTCCTGGCCGCCCACGGGCACGTTCTTGATGCCCGCCGCCTTCAGGGACTCGATGACGGCCGCGGCCATGCCGTCGTTGGCCGCGTAGACGGCCTGGATGCCGTCCTTGCCCAGGCTCTGGATGGCCTCGTTCATCTTCGCCGTGGCCACCTCCGGCTTCCACTCGCCGGACTGCTCGTAGGCGATCTTCTTGACCTTGCCGTCCAGCGCGCGGTGCGCGCCCGCCTTGAACTGGGCCGCGTTGGGGTCGGACTCGGCACCGTTGATCATCACGACATTGGCCGACGCGGCCTTCGGGCCGAGCGCGTCCAACAGGGTCTGACCCTGGAGCTCACCGGTGCGCCCGTTGTCGAAGGACACGTAGGCGGCGACCTTGCCGGCGGCCAGCCGGTCGTAGGCGACGACCTTCACGCCCTTGGCAGTGGCGGCCTCGACCCACGGGGCGGTGGTCTTGGCGTTGACCGGGTCGAGCAGGATGACCTTGACGCCCTTGGCCAGCATGTCGTCGAACTGGCGCTTCTGGGTGCTCTCGTTCCCGTCCGCGTTGGCGTAGTCGATCGTGCACCTCGGGCAGAGGCTGGTGACCGTCTGCTGGATCAGCGGCCTGTCGAAGGCCTCGTAGCGGGTGGAGGAGGTGTTCTCCGGCAGAAGCAGACCGATGCTCCGTTCGCTCCCGCCGGCCCCCGGCTGCTGCGACGCGACGGTCTGACCGCAGGCCGCGAGGGTGAGTGCGAGCGACACGGCGGCCGTGCCCGCGGCCGCGAGACGCGTGGGTCTGTTCATGATCGGTGGTGCCTCCTGTACGGCGCCGCGACATCGCGGCAGTGCCAGGGAGTCAAGCGTCACCGGACCGATGCGTCAATAAGTGAAGGAGACTTCGCCGCCCTCCCGCCCGATTCGTTATGAAGCGAATGATCCGCACGCATCGCCGCAGGAAGGCCGCCGGACAGCTCCGGAGCGGCGTCGACTCCCGAAGGAAGTGTGAAGCCGAAAGCCGACGGCGGGCGACCCCGAGGAGAGGGGTCGCCCGCCGTCGGGGCAGTGAGGGCTCAGCTGTTGATGGCGTAGCTGTCGCCGTAGACCTTCCACTTCAGCGGCGGGTTGAGGTCGAAGTTCTTGGCGTTGAGGAAGACCATCTGCTCGGTGTCCACCCGGCTGGTGTCGGAGTGGGCCTCCTCCTTCTTCATGACGACCTTGCGGGCGTCCAGGAAGGCCTTGATGTAGGCGGCCTCGTCGCCGCCCTGGGCGGGGGTCTTGGCCTTCTTCATGGCGGCGGCGCGGATGCCGCCGAAGCTGTCCGAGCTGTTGCCCGGGCCGTGCATGACGATGGCGTCGTAGTAGGCGAACTGGCCGAGCCCGCGCAGGCCGTCGGCCTTGGCCTGCTTGACGGCGGGGTTGAAGTAGACCCGGTCGCGCTCGTCGTTCTGGGCCTGCTGGAAGACGGTGTCCTTGGCGGCGGCGGCCCAGTCGCGCTCGAAGGCGGAGCCGAGGCCGGCGTGCGAGTCGGTGCCGTTGACCTTCTTCAGCGCGGGCAGGTACTTCGCCAGGACGTTGCCGGGCTTGAGGTCGGTGTAGTGCTCGACCAGCTCCAGCATGTCACCGGTGCCGGAGCAGAAGCCGATGATGCCGGCGGTGTAACCCCGCCCGTCCTTGATGTCCTCGATGTACTTGTACTGGGCCTTCCAGTCCAGCGACGAGTTCTCCGCGCTGGACACCAGCTGCATGGCGATGTCCTTCTTGTGCGGGTCGTCCAGCCCGACGCCCGTGAGCTGGACGGCCGGGGCCGGGGCGGCCTGGGCCGCCGAGGTGGCCGCGACGGTGAGGGGCGCGGCCACCAGGGCGGCGGCGAGGGCTATGCGGAGGGCACGACGGGGCTGAGGGCGCATGGGACGCTCCGATTCCTCGTGGGTTAGGAAACTTTCCTAACGAAGAGGAAACGCTGTCCGGCCGCACTCGCGCAAGGGTTTTGACGAAAACTCTTCAAGCCCGCCACGGACCCGCAGGTCAGACCGCCCGGCGCCGGACCCACCACACCGCCGCCGCACCCAGGACGACGGCGAGCAGGGCCGTCCAGCCGAACTCGACGAACTGGAAGGACCAGTAGCGGCTGTCCGGCTGGTAGGACTCGTGCAGCGAGTAGCCGTTCTCACTCAACAGCTTCTCCGCCCCGTAGTAGTCGCCGCCCAGGTCGTACAGCCGGTTGAGGTCGAGCCGGTTCCCCGCCGGGTCGGTGACCCAGAGGCGGCCCTCCCAGCGGTGGTCGAGCGAGCCCTGGGCGAGCGTGTGGACGGCGTCCTCAAGTGGCGTGCGGTAGTGGAACCGCAGCGACTCGGCCACCAGGTTGGTCACCACCGAGGCCCCCACGCCGATCCCCACCGCCACGACCGTCCGCCGCAGCACCGCCCCGGCGAGCGCGGACAGCGTGAAGACCAGCAGCACCCGGCCGACCAGCGCGGGCGGAGCGCTGCTGAACGCCAGCGGGGTGAACCGGCCCGCATGCGTCGCCAGCGGCGCGATCCACCAGTTGAGCACCGCGGCCGTCAGGGCCGTCGCCACGGCCAGCACGCCGCCGACGAGCACCAGCCCGCCGGCCGTCCACCGGGTGCGCCCCGCCCCCTGGGTCCAGGCGAACCGAACCGTGCCGTGCTCGAACTCGCGGGCCAGCAGCGGAGCTCCCACGAACGCCCCGAGGGCGCCGCCCAGGAAGTAGACCAGGTTCCCGCCGACCGTCAGCACGGGGCCGTACCCGCGCAGGAACACCTTCCAGCGCTCGTTGCAACTACGCAGCGCCATGTCGCACCCGGCCGCACCGGACCGGTCGAGTCCGGCATGGACGTAGTACCCGGTGACGGCCAGCACGAGGAGCAGCCCGGCGAGGACACCCAGCAGGGTCCGCAGCGCCGGCCGGTGGCGCAGCCCGGCGGCCCGCAGGACGGCGGAGCGGGGCGGGGCGAGGGTCAGGGAACTCACGACAGCAGGGCCTTCTCGCTCGGACGGACGGCCCCGCGCGGGCCGGGAAGGGCGGAGGCGGTCGGCTCGCGCAGGTAGGCGAGCACCAACTCCTCCAGACCGACGCGCTGTTGGCGCCAGCCGGCGGAGACCGGGGCGTCCACGCCGCCGGTGCGCACCAGCAGGTGGGACTGCGCGTCGGCCCGGCGGTCGCGGACCACCGGCAGCTGCTCGGCGATCCGGTCCGCCTCGGCGGTCGGGCCGGTGAGCATCCGGTGGCCGCCCAGAAGGTCGTCGACCTCCCCCGCCACCTGGACCCGGCCGCCGCCGAGCACCACCAGGTAGTCGCAGCTCTGCTGCAGCTCGTTGACGGCGTGCGAGGAGAACACCACCGAGAGGCCGTCCTCGGCCACCGCGGTCAGCAGCACGGCCATGAAGTCGTGCCGGGCGAGCGGGTCGAGGGCGGCCAACGGCTCGTCCAGGAGCAGGAGTTCGGGGCGCTTGGCGAGCGCCAGGGCGAGCGAGACCTGGGCCTGCTGGCCGCCGGAGAGGCGGCCGTACCGGCGCTCCAGCGGGATGCCGAGGCCCTCCAGGTGGGTGCGCGCCCGGGCGTCGTCCCAGCGGCGGTTGAGGTGGCGGCCCATCGCGAGCAGGTCCCGTACGGGCAGGCCCGGGTAGAGCGCGGCGTTCTGGGCGACGAAGCCGATCCGGTCCAGGGCCCTCGGTGAGCCGGGGAGCTGGTCACCGAGGACGGTCATCGCACCCTCGCTCGGCAGGGTCAGGCCGGCGGCCAGGCCGAGCAGCGTGGTCTTGCCGGCGCCGTTCGGGCCGACCAGCGCCACCACGTGCCCGGCGGGGACTGCGAGATTGCAGTCCCGCAGGGCCCAGGAGCGGCGGTAGCGCTTGCCGATCCCGCCGCAGTCGATCACGGTGTCCCCCGTCATCACGCCACCACCCCGTCGCGCCCCTCACGCAGGTCGCGCAGCGCGTCCTCGAACACGGCGACCATCCCCTCGTCGTCCAGCCCGGCGGTCCGCGCCGAGCGCATCCAGTCCAGCAACCCCCGCCGCAGCGCGGCCCGTTCGCGCAGCGGCACCACCCCGGCGGGCAGCCCCCGGACGAAGGTGCCCTGGCCCCGGCGGCCGGCCGCGAGACCGCGGTGCTCCAGCTCGCGGTACGCCTTGAGCACGGTGTTGGGGTTGATCGCCAGCCCGGCCACCACCTCGCGCACCCGGGGCAGCCGGTCCCCCTCGGTCAACCAGCCCATCCGCAGCGCCTGTTCGACCTGCTGCACGAGCTGCAGGTAGGTCGGGACGCCGGAGGCCGGGTCCAGGCGGAACTCGATGGGAGAGGGCCGGTCATCGCCTTTATCTACTTCCATAGGTAAAGAGATAAACGACGGCCTGATGCCGCGTCAAGCCGGAGCGCGGTCGAAGCGGTCGAATCCGGGCAACACGAAGGGCCCCGCCCCCGGACCGGGTGGTCCGGGGGCGGGGCCCCTGCTCGGGCGTTACGGCATCAGGCGCCGCGCAGCACCGCTCCGGTACGGGCCACGGCCTCGGCGACGGCCGCCTCACGGGCGGCGGTGGCCTCGTCCGCGGTCAGCGTGCGGTCGACGGCACGGAAGCGCAGCGCGTACGCCAGCGACTTCTTGCCCTCGCCCACCTGCTCACCGGTGAACACGTCGAACAGCCGGATGGCCTCCAGCAGTTCGCCTGCGCCGGTGCGCAGCGCGGCCTCGACGTCGGCGGCCGGAACCGCGGTGTCGACAATCAGCGCGACGTCCTGGGTGGCCACCGGGAAGCCGGAGACGGTCGGGCCGCTGACCCGCTCGGCGCCGTCGGCGGTGAGCAGGTCGACGTCGATCTCCATCGCGGCGGAGCGGGCCGGCAGGCCGAGCGCCTTGACCACCCGCGGGTGCAGCTCGCCGGCGTGGCCGACCACCCGGTCGGTGCCGGCGACGACCAGCTCGGCGCAGCGGCCCGGGTGCCAGGGCGCCAGCTGCCCCTGGCGGACGGTCAGCTCGACGCCGGCCGCGCGGGCCACCGTGCGGGCCGCCTCGACGGCGTCCGCCCAGGAGGCCTGGGCGCCCTTGCCCCACCAGCCCGACGGCAGCCGCTCGCCCGCGAGGGCGACGGCGATCCGGCGCGGCTGGTCCGGCAGCGCGGCGTCCAGCTCGGCCAGCTCCTCGTCGCTGGGCCGGTGGTCGACGGCCGGGCGCGGGGCCACGGACAGCTCGTCCTTGGGCAGGAAGACCGTGCCGGACTCGAAGACCGCCAGGTCGGTGTTGCCGCGGCCGATGTTGCGGCGCAGCGCACCGAGCAGGCCCGGCAGCAGCGTGGTGCGCAGCGCCGGCTCCTCGTCGTTGAGCGGGTTGACCAGCTTGACCGTACGGCGGCGGCGGTCGTCCGACTCCAGGCCGAGCGCGTCCCAGGCCGCCTCGCCGAGGAACGGGTAGTTGTTGACCTCGACGTAGCCGGCCCCGGCCAGCGCGACGCCGATCCGGCGGTTGACCCGCTGGGCCTCGGTCAGGCCCTTGCCCGGCGGCACGTCGGGCATCCGGGCGGGGACGTTGTCGTAGCCCTCCAGCCGGATGACCTCCTCGGCGAGGTCGTACGGGTCGGTGAGGTCGGGGCGCCAGGTCGGCGGGGTGACCTCCAGGACGTCGGCGCCGGAGACCGAGCAGCCGACCTCCTGCAGGCGCCGGGTGACGGTCTCGCGGCCGTACTCCGTGCCGGCCACCCGGTCGGGCAGGTCGGCGGCGATGGTGATGGTGCGCACCGGGTGCGGGGCGGCGATGTCGGTGACCCCGGCCTCGGCGGTGCCGCCGGCGATCAGGACCAGCAGGTCGACGGCGCGCTGCGCGGCGGCGCGGGCGGCCTCCGGGTCGACGCCGCGCTCGAAGCGCTTGGACGCCTCGGAGGGCAGCTTGTGGCGCTTGGCGGTGCGGGCGATCGCGACCGGGTCGAAGTGCGCCGCCTCGATGATCACCTCGGTGGTGCCCGGACCGGCGGCCGGGTCGAGGATCTCGGTCGACGCGCCGCCCATGACACCGGCCAGGCCGATCGGGCCGCTGTTGTCGCAGATCAGCAGGTCCTCGGCGGAGAGCTTGCGCTCGACGCCGTCGAGGGTGGTCAGGCTCTCGCCCTGCTCCGCCCGGCGCACCGTGATCGGGCCGTTGACGCGCTGCTTGTCGTAGGCGTGCAGCGGCTGGCCGACTTCGAGCATCACGTAGTTGGTGATGTCGACGGTCAGCGAGATCGGGCGGATGCCCGACTTCTGCAGGCGGCGCTGCAACCAGACCGGGGACTTGGCGTTCGGGTCGACGCCGACGACCGTGCGGGCCACGAAGCGGTCGCAGCCGGCCGGGTCGTTGACCTTGACCAAGTAGCCGAAGGAGTTGGCCGGCGGCACGTCGAGCAGCGCCGGGTCGGCCAGCGGCAGCCCGTACGCGGCGGCGGCCTCGCGGGCCACGCCGCGCATGGACAGGCAGTAGCCGCGGTCCGGGGTGACGGCGATGTCGAGCACCTCGTCGACGAGCTGGAGCAGCTCGATGGCGTCGGTGCCGGGCTCGTACTCCGGCGGGAGCACGATGATGCCGTTGTGGTCGTCGCCCATGCCCAGCTCGCGGGCGGAGCAGATCATGCCGGCCGAGGTCTGGCCGTAGGTCTTGCGGGCCGCGATCGGGAAGGGGCCGGGCAGCACGGCGCCCGGGAGCACGACCACGACCTTGTCGCCGACGGCGAAGTTGGTCGCGCCGCAGACGATCTCCTGCGGCTCGCCGGTGCCGTTGGCGTCGCCGACGTTGACGAAGCAGTGCCGGATCGGCTTCTTGAAGCCGGTCAGCTCCTCGATGGAGAGCACCTCGCCGACCACCAGCGGACCCTTGAGGTCGGCGCCGATCTGCTCGACGGTCTCGACCTCCAGGCCGGCCCGGACCAGGCGCTCCGCGACGTCACGGCCGGTCGCGCCGGTCGGCAGGTCGACGTACTCGCGCAGCCAGGAAAGCGGGACGCGCATCAGATCTCCATCCCGAACGGGAGGGTGAAGCGCACGTCACCCTCGACCATGTCGCGCATGTCGGCGACGTTGTGACGATTCATCAGGATCCGCTCCAGGCCCAGGCCGAAGGCGAACCCGCTGTAGCGCTCGGGGTCGACACCGCAGGCGACGAGCACCCGCGGGTTGACCACGCCGCAGCCGCCGAGCTCGATCCAGCCCTCGGAGGAGCAGGTGCGGCACGGCCGGTCCGGGTTGCCGACGCTCGCACCCAGGCACACGAAGCACTGCAGGTCGACCTCGGCCGACGGCTCAGTGAACGGGAAGTACGAGGGCCGCCAGCGCAGCTCCAGGTGGTCGCCGATCAGCTTCTCGACCAGGACCTCGATGGTGCCCTTGAGGTCGGCGAAGGTGATGCCCTCGTCGACCGCGAGGCCCTCGACCTGGCGGAAGACCGGGGTGTGGGTGGCGTCCAGCTCGTCGGTCCGGTAGACCCGGCCGGGGCAGATCACGTAGACGGGCGGCTCGCGGTCGAGCATGGTGCGGGCCTGGACCGGGGAGGTCTGGGTGCGCAGCACCACGCCGGAGTCGGCGGAGCCGTCCGGGGCCTGGACGAAGAAGGTGTCCTGCATCGAGCGGGCCGGGTGGTCCGGGCCCAGGTTGAGGGCGTCGAAGTTCAGCCACTCGGCCTCGACCTCGGGGCCCTCGGCGACCTGGTAGCCCATCGCGACGAAGGTGTCCTCGATGCGCTCGGCCATGGTGGTCAGCGGGTGCCGGGCGCCGCGCGGGGCGCGGTCGTACGGCAGGCTGACGTCCACCGCCTCCTCGACCAGCACGCGGGCGTCGCGCTCCGCCTCCAGCTCGGCCTGCCGCTTGGCGAGGGCCTGGTTGACGGCGCCGCGGGCCTGGCCGATCAGCTTGCCGGCGGCGGCCTTGGCGTGCGGGGGCAGGGCGCCGATCTCGCGGTTGGCGAGCGAGAGCGGGGACCGGTCGCCGGTGTGGGCGACCTTGGCCTGCTTCAGCTCGTCCAGGGTGCTGGCGGCGGCGAAGGCGGCGACGGCCTCGTCCCGCGCCTGCTCCACCACCTCGGGCTTGAGGGCCTCGACCTCGACCGGGTCGTACGACTTGTTGGGTGCCGACATCTCTATCTTTCCCGTGCTCCTGCTCGTCCGTGCTCAGGTGTGTGGGTTCGCCTTCGCGCCACGCCCGGCGGGGCCGGGGCACGGGCAGCCGGTTTCCGTTCACCGGAGGCTCACGGGAGTGGGTGTCCGCGGCTCAGCCGCGCAGGGCGTTGCTCGACGCCAAAGGTCGAGTGTAGTCGCAGCGCGTAGCGCCGCTGCCGCGATGCCCGTCCGGCGGGACTCCGGCGACCGGTCAGAGCGGGCTCTGCTGGTCGTCCGAGCTCTCTCAGAGCATGAAGTCCGGAACGCCGGCGGGCAGGATAAATCGGAACCGGGCGCCGCCGCCGGGCGCGCGGTCGACGCGGATCGATCCGCCGTGGGCCTCCACGATGCCCTTGACGATGTAGAGGCCCAGGCCCGTGCCGCCGCGCTTGGAGCCGCGCCAGAAGCGGGTGAAGACGCGCGGCATCGACTCCTCGGGGATGCCGCTTCCTTCGTCGCTCACGGTAACCGCTGTGCCTTCCACGATGCGGGGCGGGGTGCCGGAGCGCTCCCAGACGGGCGCCTCGACGACCTCCTTGGCCGGTGCCACCTCGATCGTGACAGTTCCCTCGCCGTGCCGCACCGCATTTTCCAGCAGGTTGGCGAGCACCTGGTCGACCTTGTCCGGGTCGGCCCACAGGACGGTCAGCGGCTCGCTGACCCGGACGTCGAAGCGCTCCTCGGGGATCCCGGTGGCGACCTTGCGCTCGACGTGCCGGCGCACCGCCGCGGCCAGGTCGACCACCTGCTTGCGCAGCTCAAGCCGCCCGGCGTCGATCCGGGAGATGTCCAGCAGCTCGGCGATCAACCGGGTGACCCGGTCGGCGTCGGCGTCCACGGTCTCCAGCATCAGCCGCTTCTGCCCGTCGGTGAACCGCTCCCACTTCGCCAGCAGCGTCGCCGTGAAGCCCTTGACGCTGGTCAGCGGGGAACGCAGCTCGTGCGCGACGGTGGCGATCAGCTCGGCGTGGCTGCGCTCGGTGCGGCGCCGGGCCTCGGTGCCGCGCAGGGCGACCACCAGGCGCTCCAGCGGCCCGCACGGCACCGCGCGGACGTACCGGGCGGAGACCAGCACCTCGTGGCCGCCGGGCAGCAGCAGGTTGCGCTCCGGCTGGCGGGTGCGGATGGCCAGGCCGCCGTACGGGTCGGTCAGCTGCCACCAGCGGCGGCCGTCCAGGTCCTCCAGCGGGAGGACGTCCTCCAGCGCGCAGCCGAGCGCGACCTCCGGGAGCACGCCGGTGAGCCGGGCCGCGGCCCGGTTGAAGCAGACCACCCGGCCCAGCGCGTCGGCGACCACCAGGCCGTCCGGCAGGTCGTCCGGGTCGAGCTCGGGCCCGCTGCCGACCATGGGTTGCCTCCCCGATTACCCACCGTGCCTATCCCCCCACCGAGGCAGACCCTAGCGCCTCGCAGGCCCCCGCAGTAGGGCTTGCGGGGCGGATCGCCCCGGCCCGGCGGGATCCGCCCCGCGAACCCGCGTGCCACGGGGTGATCCGGTGCGCCCCGGGTGCGTCAGGCGTTCGAACGGCAGCCGCCGGGCGAGCGCTGCGCCCGGGCCGAGGCGTACAGGCAGACGGCCGCGGCGGTGGCCAGGTTGAGGCTCTCGGCGTGCCCGTGGATCGGGACGCGCACGACCTCGTCGGTGAGCGCGCGGGTCTCCTCCGGGAGCCCCCACGCCTCGTTGCCGAACACCCACGCGCCGGGCGCGCCCAGGGTGCCCTCGTCCAGCTCCTGGTCCAGGTCGCGCTCCCCCGCACCGTCCGCGGCGAGCACCCGGATCCCGGCCTCGCGCAGCTTCCCGACGGCCTCCTCGACCGGCACGCCGACGGCCACCGGCAGGTGGAAGAGGCTGCCCACGGAGGCACGGACGGCCTTCGGGTTGTAGAGGTCCACCGAGGCGTCGGTGAGCACCACGGCGTCCGCGCCGGCCGCGTCGGCGGTGCGCAGCACCGTGCCGGCGTTCCCGGGGTCGCGCACGTGGGCGAGGATCGCGACCAGCTTCGGGCGGGCCCCGAGCACGTCGTCGAACGGGGTGTCGATGAAGCGGCAGAGCGCCACGATGCCCTGCGGGGTCACGGTGTCGCAGATGTCGGCGATCACCTCGTCGGTGGCGGTCAGCACGGGCAGCCCCTCCGCCAGGGTGGCCTCGACGATGCCGGCGTGCCGCTCGGCCGCCTCCGGGGTCACGTAGACCTCGACCACGGCGTGCTCGCCCGTGCCCGGCAGTCTGCCGAAGGCGACGGCCTCCCGGACGGCCTGCGGGCCCTCGGCCAGGAAGCGGCGCTCCTTGGTGCGCTGGTTGCGCTTGGCCAGCCGGCGGGCGGCGACGACGCGCGGCGAGCGCAGGGAGGTCAGCAGGGGGGTGTCGGTGCTCGGCATGGTCTCGATCTCTGGAGGCGCAGGCGGACGGAGGGCGCTGAGGGGCGGAAATGCAGAACCGGACCCGCAGGAGAGCCTGCGGGTCCGGTCAGAGCTCAACCGATCTCGGAAGATCAGGCGGCGTCGGCGGCGGCCTTCGGGGCGTTCACGTCGGCCGGCAGCGCCTTCTGGGCGACCTCGACCAGGGAGGCGAACGCACCCGGGTCGTTGACGGCCAGGTCGGCCAGCATCTTGCGGTCGATCTCGACGCTGGCGGCCTTCAGGCCCTGCACGAAGCGGTTGTAGGTGATGCCGTTGGCACGGGCCGCAGCGTTGATGCGCTGGATCCACAGCTGACGGAAGTCGCCCTTGCGCTTCTTGCGGTCGTTGAAGTTGTAGACCAGCGAGTGGGTGACCTGCTCCTTGGCCTTGCGGTACAGGCGCGAACGCTGGCCACGGTAGCCGCTGGCGCGCTCCAGGATGACCCGGCGCTTCTTGTGGGCGTTGACTGCCCGCTTGACGCGTGCCACTTCATTACTCCTTGGGTTGGACCACGGACTACTTCACGTGGTCCGTCAATCGAATGGGTCGGGAAGGATCAGCTGCCCCGCACACGGCTCGCGCCGGGCGGGAGGGCGATCACTTGCCGAGAAGCTTCTTGATCTTCTTGGCGTCAGCGGGGGCCAGCTCGATCGTCCCGGCCAGCTTGCGGGTCAGCGTCGAGGGCTTGTGCTCCAGGAGGTGGCGGCGACCGGCGCGCTCGCGCAGCACCTTGCCAGAGCCACTGATCTTGAAGCGCTTGCTGGCGCCACTGTGCGTCTTCTGCTTCGGCATTTCGCCGTATCTCCTCGTCGGTCCCGTTCACGCCCGCGCAGCGTCTGCCACACGGGCGTGAACTGGATGGATCTGTGGTGACCGGGCGGGCTGCCCCGTCACCCTTGGGGCCGGTCTCCCGGGCTGCCCTGGGCCGTGAAGGCTCAGGCGCCCTGGGACGCGGCCGGCTGCTCGACCGGAGCGTCGGCCTCGACGGCCGGCGCCTCGGCCGGGGCGTCCTGCGCCTCGGTCACGGCGTCGTCGACAACGGTGTCCTCGGCCACGGCCTCGTCCGCGGGGGCGTCGGAACCGGCGGTGCGGCCCTGACGCTCGGCCTTGCGGGCGTCCGCGAGGGCGCGGGCCTCGGCCATCGCCTCGGTCTTCTTCTTGTGCGGGCCAAGAACCATGATCATGTTACGGCCGTCCTGCTTCGGCGAGGACTCGACGAAACCCAGGTCCTGGACGTCGTCGGCGAGCCGCTGCAGCAGGCGGAAGCCCAGCTCGGGGCGGGACTGCTCACGACCACGGAACATGATCGTGATCTTGACCTTGTCGCCCTGCTTGAGGAACCGGACGACGTGACCCTTCTTGGTGTCATAGTCGTGCGGGTCGATCTTCGGCCGGAGCTTCATCTCCTTGATGACCGTGTGCGCCTGGTTCTTGCGCGCCTCACGAGCCTTCATGGCCGACTCGTACTTGAACTTTCCGTAGTCCATGAGCTTGCACACCGGCGGCCGGGCGGTCGCCGCGACCTCGACCAGGTCGAGGTCGTACTCCTGCGCGAGCTCCAGCGCCTTGGCAAGCGGCACGATGCCGACCTGCTCGCCGCTGGGACCGACGAGTCGCACCTCCGGAACGCGAATCCGGTCGTTGATGCGGGGCTCGGTGCTGATGGGGCCTCCTCGGTTGCACCTTCTGCGATGCGGCCGTCGGACGGCGGTCGCACGTAGTGGACTCGACCACTGGGCGGGGCTTCATTCGTGCTGCGCTGCCCGGCACCTTCCGGCACCGTCGCACCCGCGACACGAAAAAAGCCCCGCTCGGTACAAGCGGGGCTCCACACAACCGGGGGCTGCGCCCGGTGAGGGGCGCTGCGGCGACTCGGCGCCAGGCGCCCGTCGCGGACCGGGACCCGTCGACCGCGAGGCCGATCGGGTGGGAGACTTTCGCGGTTGCCCTCTCGGGCCTCCTCAGTGGAGCCTCCACTTGCTGGCCAGGCGCCCATGCGGGATCCCGGCCGGTCAGTCTCGAAGCATACAGCGCCGGGAGGCCCGACGCCATTCCGCCCCGGCGCAGTGCCTTCCCGGCGCGCCACGGAGCCCTTGTACGCTCCACGTGTACCCACACGGCACGACGGAACGAGCCCCCCTTGAGCAGCGAGCCCACCCAGACCCCCGGCACGGACGACGACGCGATCGGCTTCGACGACCTCACCCGCGACATCGCCGAGGTCCCCGCCGTCGAGGTGATCACCACCGTCGCCGTGCACCTGATGAGCGCGGCCGCCGTCAAGTGCGGTCTGGCCGAGGGCGGCGAGAAGGACAAGGACCTGGACGAGGCCCGCAAGCTGATCACCGCGCTGGCCGGGCTGGTCACCGCCGGCGCCCCGGAGATCAGCAACTTCCACGCCGCCCCGCTGCGCGACGGCCTGCGCTCGCTGCAGCTCGCCTTCCGCGAGGCCTCCGTCGTCCCGGACGCGCCGGGCGCGGGCCCCGGCGAGAAGTTCACCGGGCCGGTCTACTCCTGACCTGATGCGCGAAGGACCACCCGCTCACGCGAGCAGGTGGTCCTTCGGCGTTTCCCACCGCTCCTAGCGCCGGAACAGCGGCTCCCCCGGCAGCTCGGCGCTCGCCGGCAGCACCGCGAGGTCCAGCCCGCGGTCCAGCCGCACCCGCAGCACCGGGTCCGCGGCCACCGCCTGACCGACCCGCTGCGCGGCCGCCTGCAGCCCCGGCTGGTCCAGCGCCGGGTCGAACACCACCGCGAGCACCCCGTCCGAGCCCCCGGAGGCCGCCAGCAGCCCGCTGACCACGTCCGGGTCGGCCGCCAGCAGCGCCCGCACCGCCTCGCGCACCTCCGGGTCCAGCACCGGCGGCACGAACGGACGGTTCTCCGCGAGCGCCCGCAGCCGCGCACCGCTCAGCTGGAAGGCCACCGGCCCGGCCGGGTCGATCAACAGGGTGTCGGCGCGCTCCGAGAATGCCACCATCGCGGCCTGCGGGGCGGCCGTCGGCGCCGGGCGGGCGTCGGCGCGCCACCGGGCGAGCGACTCCAGCGACGTGAAGGCCGGCAGCGCGCGGCGCCCGTCCGGGGCCTCCAGCACCGGGACGGCCATGTCGCTGGTCTTCTCGTGCTTGTGCCCGTGCTCGTCCACCTCGACCTCACCGAGGATCGCCACGATCGGCACCATCAGCCGGGTGGGGGTCAGCGCCGCCAGCACCTCGGGCTCGGCGGCGCGGTCCTGCGACCAGCGGGCGAGGGCCTCGACGAGCGCCGGGTCGGCGGTGCCGTCGTCGTCACCGAAGCCGGGGTTCGGGATGTTCTTGCCGACGAACGCCGGGTTGGAGAAGTCTTTGCGGTCCACCCGCCCGACCCTATGCCACCGCACCCGACCGGCCCGATTTCCCTGCACGCGCCCCCTACCCACCGGTAGGCCGCTGTGGCACCCTGCGCCCATGGTGATCCTCGACGCACCCGCGCCCACCCCGGTCTCCGACCGCCTCCGGTACGACCGCGCCACCGCCCACCTGGACGGGCCGGTCGCCGTCGTCGACCTCGCCGCCTTCGACGCCAACGCCGCCGACCTGGTGCGCCGGGCGGGCGGCAAGCCGATCCGGGTCGCCAGCAAGTCGGTGCGCTGCCGGGCACTGCTGGAGCGGGTGCTGGCCGTGGACGGCTTCGCCGGGGTGATGAGCTTCACCCTGGACGAATCGCTCTGGCTCGCCCGCACCGGCGTCCGGGACGTCCTGCTCGCCTACCCCTCCGCCGACCGGGACGGGTTCGCCGCCCTCACCGCCGACCCGGCGGCCGCCCGGGAGGTCACCGTCGTCCTGGACGACCCGGACCAGCTCGACCTCATCGACAAGGCCCGGGCCGGCGACGCCGAGGTCCGGGTCTGCCTGGAACTGGACACCGCCCTGCACCTGCTCGGCGGCCGGGTCCGGGTCGGCGCCCGGCGCTCGCCGCTGCGCACCCCCGAGGACCTCGGCGCCTTCGCCGAACTCGTCCAGCGCCGCCGGGGCTTCCGGGTGGTCGGCCTGATGGCGTACGAGGGACACGTCGCCGGGGTGGGCGACCGGGTGCCCGGACGGCCGGTGCGCTCGCACCTGATCCGGCTGATGCAGGCCAAGGCCCGGACCGAACTGGCCGAGCGTCGCGCGGCGGTGGTCCGACGGCTGCGGCAGGTCGCCGAGCTGGAGTTCGTCAACGGCGGCGGCACCGGCAGCGTGGAGTCCACCGTGGCCGAGCGCGCCGTCACCGAGGTGGCGGCCGGCTCCGGGCTCTACCAGCCGCAGCTGTTCGACAACTACCGCTCCTTCCGGGGCCGTCCGGCCGCCCTGTTCGGCCAGCCGGTGGTGCGCCGCCCAGGCGTCGGCGTGGTCACGGTGCTCGGCGGCGGCTACCCGGCCTCCGGCGCGGCCGGCCCGGACCGCTCGCCGGTGCCGTACCTGCCGCCGGGCCTGCGCTACGACCCCATGGAGGGCGCCGGCGAGGTCCAGACCCCGCTGCTCGGCCCGGCCGCGGACGACCTGCTGATCGGCGACCGCGTCTGGTTCCGGCACGCCAAGGCGGGCGAGCTGTGCGAGCGCTTCGCGGAGCTGCACCTGATCGAGGGCGAACGCGTCGTCCGGACCGTGCCGACGTACCGGGGTGAGGGGAAGACATTTCTCTGACGGTTCGCCCGTCTCTGCCCTACCGTGGTGCCGACCGAACGGTACGACAAGGGAGCAGCATGGACCCCGAGTTCACGGACATCGCCACGAGGGGCGCGACCGCTCTGGCCGGCCTCATGGTCACCTCGGCCTGGGACCGGGTCAAGCCGCGTGTCGCCGCGATGTTCGGCCGCAGGGCGGAGTCGATCTCCGAGGATCTGGACGAGACCAGGGCCGAGTTGGCCGCAGCGCCGGAGGACAGCCGCGAGTCCGCCGTCCAGAGCGCCCAGGGCGAGTGGGAGCCGAAGCTGCGCCGGCTGCTGGCCGACAACCCGGCGATGGCCGAGGAACTCCAGGCGATCCTGGACGAGTTCATCCCCAAGCGGCCCGAGCAGGTCACCGTCTACCACAACGAGCTCAAGGACATGACGGTCCACGGCACCGTCCTCCAGGTCGGCCACGGCAAGGTCGTCACGACCGAGACGATCAACGGCGACCTGAACTTCTGACCTTTCCCCAGCCTTAACCAGGCCCGATGGAACGGCTAACAACAGCCTTCCATCGGGCCTTTGCGCTGTTCCGGGGCCTACAGTCCGTCAACAAGTGGTCCACGCGCGGCTATTGCGCTCTGGTCCAGACCAATCCTACGCTCGGGCCGGGGGCCGCGATCCGGGCCGACCGGCCCCCGAACGGGCAGGCGTGCCCGCTCTCCCCCACAACTCGCCCGGCACGACGGTCAAGGAGTCCCCACCCCATGTCCATCAAGCGAAGTGCCCTGTCCGTCGGCGTGGTCGGCGCCGCGGTCCTCGCGGTGGCCGCGACCACCGCCGGCACCGCCAGCGCCCACGGCACGATGACCAACCCCGTCAGCCGGGTCGCCGCCTGCTACGCGGAGGGCCCGGAGCACCCGGTGTCCCAGGTCTGCAAGGACCTCGTGGCCGCGAGCGGCACCCAGCCGCTCTACGACTGGAACGAGGTCAACATCGCCAACGCGGCCGGCAACCACCAGGCGCTGATCCCGGACGGCAAGCTCTGCTCGGCCAACCGCGACAAGTACCAGGCCCTGGACTGGCCGCGCACCGACTGGCCGGCCACCCCGGTCAAGGCGGGCGCGTTCAACTTCCAGTTCCGCACCACCGCGCCGCACGTCGGCACCCAGACCGTCTACATCACCAAGCCGAGCTACGACCCCGCCAAGCCGCTGAAGTGGTCGGACCTCGACCCCACCCCGGTGGCCCAGGTGCAGGTCACCCGGACCGCGACCGACGGGTACTACACCTACTCCGGCACCCTGCCGCAGCGCACCGGCCGCCAGCTGCTGTACATGGTCTGGCAGCGCAGCGACAGCCCGGAGGCGTTCTACAGCTGCTCCGACGTCGACTTCGGCTCGACCGCCGCCGCTGCCGCCCCGGCGCTCGCCGCGCAGGCCCCGGCCGCGCCCAGCGACGCCCAGATCGCGGCCGACGCGCCCAGGTCCACAGTCGCCCACCACGGCCACGGCGGGGACCCGAACGCCCCGGCCGGCCAGATCGTCCCGACCACCTCCGCCGCCGTGGCCGGCACCTCGGCCACCGGCCCGCTGCTGCTCGCCGGTGCCGCCGCGATCGGCGTCGGCTGGGCCGGCATGGTGCTCCGGCGCCGTCGTGTCGAGGCTGTTCGACGCGACTCCTGACGCCGGACGCGGGCGCCGGGCCGGTCACACCCCCGTCCGGCCCGGTTCCCGTGACCGCATGACGGCGGCGGCCCACCCCGGAGGTCTGCCTCCCGGGTGGGCCGCCGCCGTGTGAGGAGCGCGGGCTCAGGTGGTGGTGCCCCCGGTGCCTCCGGCGCCGCCGCCCGCGCCGCCGGGGCCGGCGCCCGAGCCGGGCAGCCCGGGGATGCTCGGCAGCTTGCCCTTGTAGTCGGTGATGCCCTTGACGATGGTGTCCATCACGGCGACGTCCGGCGCCTTGTCGGCGATGTCGAAGCCGAAGTGCACCGAGACCAGCGCCTTGCCGTCGGCGGACGGGAAGACCACGGTCTGCACGTAGCCGGGGTTGCCCTTGGCGACGTCCACCTTCCAGCGGACCAGGTAGCCGTCCTTGCCGTTGACCTTCACGGCCTCGGACTTGAGCTCCTGGTGGCCGGTGATGCCGACGTACGAGTCCTTGGCGGCCTTGTCGATGTCGGCCTTGGCCGCCGTCTGGGCGTCGGTGCCCGCACCGTCGATCCGTCCGGTGTTCGCCCCGCCGAGGGTGCACTCGTTGCCGCTGCCGTCGGGGCAGTCGTACGGGCCGACGGTGATCATGGCGTAGCCGTTGTCGGTGGTGTCGGCCTGCCAGCCGTTCGGGACCGGCAGGGTGAGCCTGTTCACCATGTCGATCGCGGTGTCGGCGCCGGGCCGGACCCGGCCGTTGCCGTTCCCCTGGCCGTTGCCGTTGCCGTTGCCCTTGCCGTTCCCGTTGCCCTTGCCATTGCCCTGACCGTTGCCCTGGCCGTCCTGGCTGCTGCCGTCGCCGCCGCCGGAGCCCGGGTAGCCGCCCCAGGGACCGAAGTTGCCGCGGGGGGTGTGCTGGGCGACCGGCTTGGACTTGTCGTCGTGGCCGTCCATGGCGAGGTAGGTGATCCCCGAGCCCGCGCCCAGGCCGAGCAGCGCGGCGACGGTGGTCGCCACGACCAGCTTCGACGGCTTGCGCCGGGCCTTGCGCGGCGGCACGGCCGCGCCGAATGCGGCACCGAAGGGCGGCGGCTCCGGGTAGCGGACGGTCGGGCCGCTCTCCAGGACCTCCCCCTCCAGCACGGTGGGCTGCTCGGCCGTCCCCGCCCCGTGCTCACCGGCCGCCGAGGCCTGCGGGGCGTCCGAGGCTTCCGGGGCGTGCGGAGCCGCGGGGGCCGCCGCCGCACCGGACGCCGACGCGGCGCCCGGCTCCGGGGCGTCCGGCTCCGGGACGTCCGGCTCCGGGACGTCCGGCTCCGGGACGTCCGAGACTGCGGGCCGGGTGGCGCCCGTCCAGCCCTTGCCGTCCCACCACCGCTGCGTCGCCGGGTCGCCGGTGGTGGCCTTCGGGTCCGGGTACCACCCGGCGGGAATCTGCTCACTCACAGCAGAGAATCTAAAGGCAGCCGGATAAACGCGAAATCAGCGCGGCACGGAATTCCCGCGGCTTTCGATGAGATTACGGTGAGAAGGCGTGGCGGTCCCCGACGGCGGCCCTCAGAGCGGGGTGACGTAGGCCCCGGAGATGCCGCCGTCCACCAGGAACTCGCTCGCCGTGATGAACGAGGAGTCGTCGCTGGCCAGGAAGGCCACCGCGGCCGCGATCTCCTCGGCCCGCGCGAACCGGCCGAGCGGGACGTGCACCAGTCGGCGGGCCGCCCGTTCCGGATCCTCGGCGAACAGCTCGCGCAGCAACGGGGTGTCCACCGGCCCCGGGGAGAGCGCGTTGACCCGGATCCCCTCGCGGGCGAACTGCACGCCCAGCTCGCGGGACATCGCGAGCACCCCGCCCTTGGAGGCGGTGTGGGAGATCTGCGAGGTGGCCGCGCCCATCCGGGCCACGAGGCCGGCGGTGTTGATGATCGAGCCGCGTCCGTGCCGGCGCATGTACGGCAGGGCGGCCTTGCAGCACAGGTAGACCGAGGTCAGGTTGACCTCCTGGACCCGCTTCCAGGCGTCCAGGCCGGTGGTCAGGATCGAGTCGTCCTCCGGCGGCGAGATGCCCGCGTTGTTGAAGGCCACGTCCACGCTGCCGTAGGTCTCGTACGCCTCGTCGAAGAGCGCCTCGACCATGTACGGATCGGCGACGTCGGTGTGCACGAACAGCCCTCCGACCTCCTTGGCGGCGGCCCGTCCGGTCTCCTCGTCGAGGTCGGCGCAGACCACCTTCGCCCCCTCCGAGGCGAGCCGGCGGGCGGCGGCCAGGCCGATGCCGCTGCCCGCGCCGGTGACCACGGCGGTGCGGCCGACCAGCCGACGGCAGACCACCCCGTCCCGCGCGGCGTGCTTCTCGCTCATCGGGCTGTCACTCCTCGCTCTGGATGACGACGTTCCTGGCCCCGCCTCCGTCGGTCATGTCTCCACTTCCGTCGGTCATGCGTCACATCCGTTCGAAGGACCGGTAGCGCTCCCAGTCGGTGACGGCGCCGTCGTAGGCGGCCTGCTCGACCCGGGCCATGTTCAGGTAGTGGTCGACGACGTCGTCGCCGAAGGCCTCCCGGGCCAGTTCGCTCTGCGCCCACAGGTCGGCGGCCTCGCGCAGCGATCCGGGCACCCGGGCGTACTCCTCGACCGCGTAGGCGTTGCCCAGGCAGGGCGCGGGCAGCTCCAGCTTGCGCTGCAGCCCGTACAGACCGGCCGCGATCATCCCGGCCACGGCGAGGTAGGGGTTGACGTCGCCGCCGGGCACCCGGTTCTCCATCCGCAGGCCGGGGCCGTGGCCGACCACCCGGTAGGCGCAGGTGCGGTTGTCCCGGCCCCAGGCGACGGCGGTCGGTGCGAAGGAGCCGGGGCGGTAGCGCTTGTACGAGTTGATGTTCGGGGCGTAGAGCACGCTGAACTCGCGCAGCACCTTCAGCTGGCCGGCCAGGAAGTGCCGCATGGTGTCGGTCATCCGGCCGTCGCGGTCGGCGAAGGCCGGGGCGCCGACGGCGTCGCGCAGCGAGAGGTGGATGTGGCAGCTGTTGCCCTCGCGCTCGTCGTACTTGGCCATGAAGGTGAGCGCGCAGCCGAGTTGGGCGGCGATCTCCTTCGCCCCGGTCTTGTAGACGCTGTGCTGGTCGCAGGTGGTGAGGGCGTCGGCGTAGCGGAAGGCGATCTCGTGCTGGCCGAGGTTGCACTCGCCCTTGGCGGACTCCACGACCAGGCCGGCGCCGGCCATCTCGTTGCGGATCCGGGAGAGCAGCGGCTCGACCCGGGCGGTGCCCAGCATCGAGTAGTCCACGTTGTAGAGGTTGGCCGGGGTCAGGCCGCGGTAGCCGCCGAGCCAGGCCTGCTCGTAGGTGTCGCGGAAGACCAGGAACTCCAGTTCGGTGCCGATGTCGGCGGCCAGGCCGTACTCGGCGAGCCGGGCGATCTGGCGGCGCAGCAGCTGGCGCGGGGCGGCGTCCACCGGGTGGCCGCCGTGCCGGGCGAGGTCGGCGGTGACCTGGGCGGTGCCGGGCTGCCATGGGGTCAGCCGCAGGGTGCCGAGGTCGGGGCGCATCGCGAAGTCGCCGTAGCCGGTGGCCCAGGAGGAGAAGGCGTAGCCGTCCACGGTGTTCAGGTCGACGTCGACGGCCAGCAGGTAGTCGCAGGCCTCGGCGCCGTGCTCGGCGACTTCGTCGAGGAAGAACCGGGCGGCGAAGCGCTTGCCCTGCAGCCGGCCCTGCATGTCGGTGAAGGCGAGCGCGACGGTGTGCACCTCGCCGGCGTCCACCAGGGTGCGCAGCTCGTCCAGGGTCAGCGGCGGCCGGGGTGGCACGGCCGCGGCGGTGGTCCCGGACGTGGTGCGCTCCGGCGCGGCGTTCCCGGGGGCGGCGCTCCGCGGGGTGGCGCTCCCGGGCCTGGAGTTCCCGGGTGCGGTGTTGCCGGGGCCGGCGTTCTCGGGGGCGGCGTTCCCGGACATGGCGGAGCCCTCCTTCCTCGACGTCCTGCATTCCTTCGATCACTCTTCGAGATCAAGCAGTCACAGTGAACCGTACGGCCTGCGACTCGCGGGGCGGAAGAGGGCGGACTGGTGTGGCGCGCCGATATGCGTGGTTGACGGTGGATCAGGTGGTTCGGGAGGAGAATGCGCGCCATGAATCGCAGGCCTTTGATCGGCGTCAGCACCTACCTCGTGGACGCGAGCTGGAGCGACTGGCGGGGCCGCCGGGTCGCCCTCGTGCCCGAGCGGTACACCGCGTACGTCCGGGACTCCGGCGGGATCGCCGTCCTGCTGCCACCGGACGCCCCGGAGCGGGCGCCGGAGGTGCTGGCCCGGCTTGACGCGCTGGTCATCGCGGGCGGGCCGGACATCGACCCGGCGTACTACGGGGAGCCGGCCCATCCGGCGACCGAGGTGGACTCGCCGGAGCGCGACGCCTGGGAGGTCGCCCTGCTGCGGGCGGCGCTGGCCGCGGGGATGCCGCTGCTCGGGGTCTGCCGCGGGATGCAGGTCCTGAACGTGGTGTGTGGGGGAACGCTGGTGCAGCACCTGCCGGACGTGCTGCCGGTGAACGTGCACGGCGGGTCGCCGGGACGGTACGGCACGCACCTGGTGCGGCCGGTACCGGGCACGCTGCTGGGCGGGCTGCTGCCGGAGTGCGAGCTGGAGGTCCCGACCTTCCACCACCAGGCCGTCGACCGGGTGGGCACGGGCCTGCGGGTGAGCGCCCACGCGCCGGACGGCACGGTCGAGGCGGTGGAGGGGCCGGGGTTCACGCTCGGGGTGCAGTGGCATCCGGAGCAGGGGGACGACCTGCGGCTGATGCGGGCCCTGGTGCGGGCGGCCACCGCCGCCGCGCTGGACGCCACGGCCCTGGACGCCGCCGTCGCCGATGCCGCGGTCCCGGGCTCGGCGGCCCTGGACCCGGTCGCGCTGGGGTAGCTCAACTGGGCGCGGGCGCAGGCGACATCGGCTGGTCGGAGGGGTGCGGAGTGCACCGCGTCCGGCCGGCCGAACGGCAACGACAACGGTCACCAGTACAGCCTTTGGATCTTTGTCGATTCTGCGGTTCACTTCGGTTGCGGGGCGGTCGCGCCGCACCCCCGTTCGCCTTCGTGCGCCCAGAGAGGACTTCCATGGCCAGGCACGAGCATTCGCACGATGATCATGCGCATGACCACGCACAGTCGAACGGGCACGGGCACGGCGGCGGACACGCGCACGGCGGACACGGGGGCCACGGCGGGCACTCGCACGGTGTCGCCGCCGACGCGGACCGCCGCTGGCTGCTCGGCGCGCTCGCCCTGATCGTCGTCTTCATGGCCGGCGAGGTCGTGGTCGGCTTCGCCGCCCAGTCCCTCGCGCTGATCTCCGACGCGGCGCACATGCTCACCGACGCCGCCTCGATCGTGCTCGCCCTGGTCGCGATGCGGCTCGCCGCCCGCCCGGCCCGCGGCGGCTACACCTACGGCCTCAAGCGGGCCGAGATCCTCTCCGCGCAGGCCAACGGCGTCACCCTGCTGGTGCTCTCGGCCTGGCTGGGCTACGAGGCCGTCACCCGGCTGCTCGAACCGCCGGACGTCGCCGGCTCGCTGGTGCTGGTCACCGCGCTGGTCGGGATCGTCGTCAACCTCGCGGCGACCTGGTGCATGTCCAAGGCCAACCGCAGCTCGCTGAACGTCGAGGGCGCCTTCCAGCACGTCCTGACCGACCTGTACGCGTTCATCGCCACCGCCATCGCCGGTGTGGTCGTCCTGACCACCGGCTTCGAGCGGGCCGACGCGATCGCCTCGCTGATCGTCGTCGCGCTGATGCTCAAGGCCGGCATCGGCCTCGTCCGCGACTCCGGGCGGATCTTCCTGGAGGCCGCCCCCGCCGGGATCGACCCCGACGCGGTGGCCGACCGGATGGTCACCGAACCGCTGGTCGAGGAGATCCACGACCTGCACATCTGGGAGATCACCTCCGGCCAGCCGGCGCTCTCCGCGCACGTCCTGGTCACCCCCGGCGGCGACTGCCACGCCGTCCGGCGCCGGCTCCAGCGCCGACTGGCCGACGAGTACGGCATCACCCACAGCACCCTCCAGGTCGACCACGTCGGCGAGGACGAGGCGGGCGCGCTGCTGCAGATCGCCGCACCGGGCGACACGGCCGCCGAACACTGCGCCGACGCCCACGGCCCGGTCCACCGCGCCGGGCCGCACGAGCACTGAGAACCGGGCCGCACGAGCACCGGGAACCGGGCCGCGGGAGCGCCGAGAACCGGGACTCCGTCAGCGCGGTGCGGCATGATCTGTGACGTGACCGCACCGCGACTGATGCTGCTCGACTCCGCCAGCCTGTACTTCCGGGCCTACTTCGGCGTACCGGACACCCTGCGCTCGCCGCAGGGCGAGCCGGTCAACGCCGTCCGCGGCCTGCTGGACTTCATCGCCCGGCTGGTCCACGACCACCGCCCCGACCGGCTGGTGGCCTGCATGGACGCCGACTGGCGCCCGCAGTGGCGGGTGGACCTCGTCCCCTCGTACAAGACCCACCGGGTCGCCGAGGCCGCCGTGGACGGCGAGGAGGAGGTGCCCGACACGCTCGCCCCGCAGGTCCCGGTGATCGAGCAGGTGCTGGACGCGCTCGGCATCGCCCGGGTCGGCTCCCCCGGCTACGAGGCGGACGACGTGATCGGCACCCTCACCGCCCGCGCCGAGGGTCCGGTGCAGATCGTCACCGGCGACCGCGACCTCTTCCAGCTGGTGGACGACGCCCGGGGGATCACCGTGCTCTACCCGGTCAAGGGCATGGGCAACCTGCAGGTCACCGACGACGCGCTGCTGCTGGAGAAGTACGGCGTGCGCGGCGCCCAGTACGCCGACATGGCCGCCCTGCGCGGTGACCCGTCGGACGGGCTGCCCGGGGTCAAGGGCATCGGCGAGAAGACCGCCGCCCAGCTGATCAACGAGTACGGCGACCTCCCGGCCATCCGCGCCGCCGCCCTCGACCTCGCCTCCAAGCTCACCCCGGCACGCCGCCGCAACATCGTCGAGGGCGCCGCCTACCTCGACGTCGCCCCGAAGGTCGTCCGCGTCGCCGACGACGCCCCCCTCCCCGCTTTCGACCCGGTCCTCCCCCGCGAACCCCTCGACCCGATGACCCTCGAAGAGCTCTCCACCCGCTGGGGCCTCGGCACCTCCCTGGACCGCGTCCTGGAGGCCCTGGCCCAGCACTGAGGGACCACCGGGGGCGTCACCCCGGTCGCACCGCCGACGGCGTCGGGCCGAAGGCGTCGGCGAGGCTGGTCAGGACGGAGCCGGACCAACCGGTCTCGCCGAAGACGCCGCCCGGCAGGGCGAGCACGCCGTACGCGCGGCGGAGCGTCTCCGCCGGGACGTCGACCGGGAAGAAGTAGTTGCCCGGGCAGGTCCGGCTCCCCGGCGCGATCGCCCCGAGCACGTCGGCCGGCAGCCGGTCGAACAACCGCTCGGCCCGTACGGCCAGTTCGGCGGCGATCTGCCCGGGCACGTCGCCGTGCACGGTCAGCAGGCGGTCGGCGAGCCTCAACTGCTCGGGCGTCGGCGGGTCCGCGCGGAACGAGTCGGCCAGTTCGGCCTGATCCGGGCCCAGCAGGACCACGCCGAAGGTGCGCGGCCAGAGCCATCCCTTGGTGACCGAGTGCAGCAGGACCGCACGACCGGTGTCCAGCAACCGCCGCGTGCCGGCGGCGAACGGTGCGCCCAGGTCGTAGACGCCGTCGATCAGCAGGCGCCGCTGCGGTGACTCCCGCAGCCAGGCGATCACCTCGGCGCCCTCGGCGTCGGACAGGTACCGGCCGAGCGGCTTGCTGGGGTTGGCGAGCAGCAGGTACTCGGGCCGGTCGTCCGCCGGCGCCCCCGGCAGGACCGGTGACGGCAGCGTCGGGTAGGCCGCGGGCGCCAGGCCCGCGGCGCGGGCCAGCTCGAAGTAGACCGGGTACACGTCCGCGGGCAGCCACACCCTCGCCCGCACGGCGCGCAGCCGGCGGAACACCACGTCGAGCCCGTGGCGGACCCCTCGACAGACCATGGCGCGACCGGACCACTCCTCCGGCAGCTCGTAGCGCCGCAGCCAGGCACGGGCGAGATCGCACCGGTGCACCGTACGCGCGTCGTCCGGCGGTTCCGGCCGCATCGGCGCGAGCGCCCGGTACAGGTTGGTCTCGGCGGCGTCCAGCAGCGACGGGGACGCGTCGAGCTGCCGCTGCCGGAAGTCCTGGAACTCGTCGAACCTCATGCCACCGCCCCTTCCGGCAGGATCTCGCTGGCCCGGTCCTCCAGGGAGGCGTAGCAGCGCCCGTCGGCCAGGACGTTCCAGCTGCGGGCGACCCCGCTGGTGCGCTCCCAGAGCAGGCTGGGCTCCGTGTAGGCGGCGATCCGCATCGGCCGGCCGTCCCAGCTGCCGCGGTAGACCGGCGCACCCCAGGGCAGGCGGCTCGCGAGTTCGAAGCCGTGCTGCTCGGCGAACCCGGTGACGACGGACAGTGACACCTGGTGCTCCCGGCTCCAGACGTTGGCGGCGCGGTCGAAGTAGAGCGACTCGGTGCTGGTGGAGACGTAGAGCTCCTTGAAGCAGACCTCCTCGACACCCAGGGCCGCGGCCCACGAGAGGTAGTCGGCGACGCCGGCCGCGTCGACCACGCCGCCGTGCTGGAGCACGCAGATGAGCCGCGTCCGCAGCGACGGCCAGCGGTCGCGTTCCACCCGCCAGGTGTCGATCACCGAGCCCACCGGCGTGCGCAGCGCCATCAGTCGCTCGCTGACGGCGTCGTCCTGGTGGTGCCGGGAGACCGCCAGCACGCTCAGGCCTGCGGCGTCCAGGGCTGCCAGCCGGTCGGCCCGGTCGGCGTGCCCGCCCTTCGCCAGGGTGTGCGCGTTGGTGATCAGGACGACCTTCGGGAAGGCCGCCGAGCAGGCGGACACCAGCCGCAGCTGCTGGTCGAAGGGTATGAGCGTGGGCTCCCCTCCACCGGTGATCACCGCACGCTCGGCGCCCGCCGCACGGGCGCGCCCCAGCCAGTGGGCGACCGCGTCCCACGGGACCCGGGCCGGCGCCTGGTCACTGGAGATCGACGCCGCGGAGAAGCAGAACGAGCACCGGGCCTGGCAGGCGGAGGCGACCGGCAGCAGCGAGACCGAGCGCGGTCTCAGGTCGGCGTAGTGACGATCTGCCGATCCGTGCAGGCGCAGGGAGGCCGCCATCGCGTCCTCGACGGTCGTCGGGCGCAGCGTGAGCCCGTCGCCCGCTTCGCTCGCGGTGGCTGGCTCGTCGAGGGTGGCCGGGTGGTCGGGGTCGTCGGGGTCGTCCGCGTGGTCGAGTTCGTGGACGGCTGACAGCCGGATGCGGGCCTCGTGCAGTTCCATGCCGAGGCCGGTCGCCGCGTTGGGCACCAGCTCGTCGGGGTCCACCGCGGTCTCCAGCACCAGCAGCCGGTCACCCGGGATGGCCAGCCGCTCCAGCAGGCGTCGTGCCTTGCCGACGCCGATGCCCAGCTCCGCACGGGTCAGCAGGTGGAACCGGTCGGGATGGGTGCTCTCCGGGATGCCCGCCTTGCCGTAGGCGAAGGCGTACTTGTCGAAGCCCCTGGCGAAGTTCGACAGCACGATGACGTGGAAGCGCCGGTCGCTACGTTTCATCGGGTCATCATGCACGACCGGCTCCCGCGTGCGAGCTGCTCGATCCGATGATCCCGGACGGCTTCCCCGCCGACCGGACGATCCGCGCGAGGGGCCGCCGCGTTCGCCGCAACCGACCCCGTGACCGCCCCGGCTCTGCATCCCCGTGAACTCTTGACCACAATGTACTTTGCATTGCAAAGTTGACGGGCCGTCGGAGGGGCCGACGGCACCGAGGGGGTGGAGCGTGACCACACTGCAGCAGGGCGGCCCGGCCGAGTTGCTGGCCGCCACGAACGGGCTGCGGGCGAGGGCCAGGAGCCGACTGAGCGGGGCGGGGGTCCCGTTGCTCGGCCTGGGCCTGCTCGCGCTGGCGGCCGTACCGGTCGCCGGGCAGGCCTTCAACTTCGGCGCCAACGGGCGGGACATCACCTCCTACCCGGCCTTCGCCTACGCCCAGCTGACCGGCCTGTGCGTGCCGCACGCCCCCGGAGCCGCCTGCGAGAAGGGCGAGTTCGCCGGGGCTGTGCTCCGCTGCCTGGCCTGGGGCGTCTGGTTCGCACTGCTCCCGCTGGCCTGGTTCGCCCTGGCCCGCTGGTACCGGCGGCGCGGCGAGGCCCGCGGGATCGTCCCGCGCCGCACGACCTGGCTGGGCGCCACGGCCGGAGTCGGCGCGCTGGCCGCCGCCGTGGTGCTCGCGCGGGTCCTCGCCGACAGCCGGCACTTCGACCTCGACCTCCTGGTGAACACCTACGCCTCGCCCTGGTACGTCCTCGGTGTCGGCCTGTTCGTCCTCGGCCTGGCCGAACGCAGCCCGCTGGTGGCCGGCGCCGGCCTCCTCCACACCGCGCTGCTCAGCGCCTACCTCTCGGCCCCGTGGGAGAGCGGCTGGCTGCCGTGGCTCGACCGGTCCGACGGCTGGACCGACCGCCCGGAGCTGAAGGCCCTCCTGCTCGCGGCGATCCCGCTGGCCGCAGGCCTGGCCCAGTGGACCGCCGGGCGCCGACGAACTGCGGCATCCCGTACGGTCACCCCATGAGCGTTGCCGACGAAACCGAGGAACAGCACCCGACCCTGTCGCTGGACGACACCGTCCACCAACGGGTCCGGCTCGGGATCCTCACCATCGCCCGTGAGGCCGACCAGGTGGACTTCGGTTTCCTCAAGGAGCAACTCGGCGCCACCGACGGCAACCTGTCCCGCCATCTGAAGGTCCTGGAGGACTCCGGCCTCGTCACCGTCACCAAGGGCTACGCCGGCCGCCGCCCCCGGACCTGGGTCGCCATGACCCCGCGCGGCGCCGAGGCGCTCGACCGCGAACTCCGGGCCCTGCGCGAACTCGTCCGCCGCCTCGACGCGGCTGCGGCGAGCGGGCGGCAGGAGTAGGGAGCGGGAAGTCGGCCCGGCCGACTTCCCACTCGCTCCCGCCGGCGACGGCGGGAGCCCGGCATGGCGGGATGGCACCGGGCAGGCGCAGGAGCCCGCGCGCCGGGCCTGACGCGCGGGCCGAGTACGCGAAGAACCGCCGAACGCGCGAAGGGCCGGGCACGCGGGGGCCGGGCACGCGAAGGGCCCCGCTCGTTCGTGGAGACGAACGGGCGGGGCCCCTCGGGCCGGTCGGCTAACTCACCGAGGAGTAGGCGATGATGCCGCGGCGCAGGCCGTCGACGGCCTTGCGGGCGGTCTTGCGCAGCTCGGCGTCCGCGCCGGCGGCGTCCTGGATCTGACCGAGGACGTCGATCAGCTGCTTCGTCCAGCGGACGAAGTCGCCGGCCGGCATGTCGGCGTCGCGCAGCACCTGGTCCAGGCTGTGGCCGAGCGCCCAGCGGTAGGCGGCCCAGGCGAAGCCCAGGTCGGGTTCGCGCTGGCCGACGCCCTCGGCGGTGTTGATCCGGTGCTGCTCCTCCAGGGCGTCCAGGTGGCCCCAGATCCGGACCATCTGGCCGAGCGCCTCCTTGGCCGCGCCCTCCGGCACCCGGGGGGCGCCGGCGTCGTCGGACTGGCGGGCCTCGTACACCAACGCCGAGGCGCAGGCGGCGAGTTCGGCGGCGGCCAGGCCGCTCCAGACGCCCTCGCGGATGCATTCGGAGGCGAGCAGGTCGAGTTCGCCGTAGAGGCGGCCGAGCCGCTTGCCGTCGTCGGTGACGGTGTCGCCGCTCAGGTAGCCGAGGTCGGCGAGCAGGGCGCAGACCCGGTCGAAGGTGCGGGCGATGGTGTGGGTGCGCGAGCGCATCCGGCGTTCCAGCAACTCGGTGTCGCGGTGCAGCCGGTGGTAGCGCTCGGCCCAGCGGGCGTGGTCCTCGCGGTCGGAGCAGCCGTGGCAGGGGTGCTGACGCAGTTCGGTCCGCAGCCGGGTGATCTCCGGGTCGTCGGCGGCGGCCGCGCGGCCGCGGCGGAACCGCTCGGGCTCCAGGTGGCCGGCCTTGGTGCGCAGGGCCGAGGCGAGGTCGCGGCGGGACTGCGGGCTGCGCGGGTTGAAGGACTTGGGGATGCGGACGCGCTCGATCGCGGCGACCGGGTGCGGGAAGTCGATCATTGCGAGCCGCTTGACCTGGCGCTCCGCGGTGAGCACCACCGGGCGCGGGCCGTCCTGGAAGTCGGGGTGGCGCTGGCTGCCCCGGCCGGAGCGGTTGACCGGCGGCAGGCCCGGGTCGAGGACCAGGGCGAGGCCGGCGAACTTGCCGGTGGGGACGTGGATGACGTCGCCCGGCTTGAGCTGCTCGATGGACTCGACGGCGGCCGCACGGCGCTGGCTGCTGCCCTCGCGGGCCAGCTCGTTCTCACGGTCCTTGAGCCGGCGGCGCAGGTCCATGTACTCGTCGAAGTCGCCGAGGTGGCAGGTCATGGACTCGCGGTAGCCCTCCAGCCCCTCCTCGTTGCGCTGCACCTGGCGGGCGATGCCGACCACCGAGCGGTCCGCCTGGAACTGGGCGAAAGAGGTCTCCAGCAGCTCGCGCGAGCGGTGCCGGCCGAACTGGGAGACCAGGTTGACGGCCATGTTGTAGGAGGGCCGGAACGAGGACTTCAGCGGGTAGGTGCGGGTGCCGGCCAGGCCGGCCAGCGCCTCGGGGTCCAGGCCGCGCTGCCAGAGCACCACGGCGTGGCCCTCGACGTCGATGCCGCGCCGCCCGGCCCGGCCGGTGAGCTGGGTGTACTCGCCGGGGGTGATGTCGGCGTGGGTCTCGCCGTTCCACTTGACCAGCTTCTCCATGACCACCGAGCGGGCGGGCATGTTGATGCCGAGCGCCAGGGTCTCGGTCGCGAAGACGGCCTTGACCAGGCCCTTCACGAAGAGCTCCTCGACGACCTCCTTGAACCGGGGCAGCATCCCGGCGTGGTGGGCGGCGATGCCTCGCTCCAGCCCGTCCAGCCACTCGAAGTAGCCGAGGACGTGCAGGTCCTCGTCGGGGATGTCGGCGCAACGCTCCTCGACGATCGCGCGGACCCGGGCGCGGTCGGCGTCCTTGTTGAGCCGCAGCCCGGAGCTGAGGCACTGCTGGACGGCGGCCTCGCAGCCGGCCCGGCTGAAGATGAAGGTGATCGCGGGCAGCAGGCCCTCGGCGTCGAGCCGGTCGATGACGTCCACCCGGCCCGGCGTCCAGACCCGGCCGGGGCGGCCGTTGGGCATCGAGCGGCCGCGGCCGCGCCCGAAGCGGTCGCGGGGGTTGCGGTCGAGCTCGGAGCGGGCCAGCCGGACCAGCTCGGGGTTGACGGCCTTGCCGGGGTTCTTCAGGTTGTGCTTGGGCCGGCCGTCGCGGTCGGGGTCGGCGAACAGGTCGTACATCCGGTTGCCTGCCATCACGTGCTGCCACAGCGGCACCGGGCGGGTCTCGGAGACGATCACCTTGGTGCCGCCGCGCACGGTGTCCAGCCAGTCGCCGAACTCCTCGGCGTTGGAGACGGTCGCGGAGAGCGAGACGAGGGTGACCGACTCGGGGAGGTGGATGATGACCTCCTCCCAGACGGCGCCGCGGAAGCGGTCGGCGAGGTAGTGGACCTCGTCCATCACGACGTAGCCGAGGCCGTCGAGGGTGCTGGAGCCCGCGTAGAGCATGTTGCGCAGCACCTCGGTGGTCATGACCACCACGGGGGCGTCGCCGTTGACGGTGTTGTCGCCGGTGAGCAGGCCGACCTTGGCGGCGCCGTAGCGCTTGACCAGGTCCCCGTACTTCTGGTTCGACAGCGCCTTGATCGGCGTGGTGTAGAAGCACTTGCGCCCGGCGGCCAGGGCCAGGTGCACGGCGAACTCGCCGACGATGGTCTTCCCGGAGCCGGTCGGGGCGGCGACCAGGACGCCCGAGCCGGCCTCCAGCGTCTCGCAGGCCTCCAGCTGGAAGTCGTCCAGCGGGAAGTCGTACAGCTGCCGGAAGCCGTGCAGGGCGGTGGCCTGCTCCTGGGCCCGGCGACGGCTGGCCGCGTACGCCTCGGCGGGGCTGAGCTCCCGGTCGTCCTGGAGCTCTGGATCGGGGGTGTTCATCGCCGTCCGGGTGTGGTTGGTGTGATCTCGCATCTCAGCGAGAGGTTACCCGGGAGGACCGACATCGATAGCACCGTTTTTTTCGCGGTGCGATCGCCCGCGGGATCACGACGGGACGGGCTCCGGGAGCACGCCCGGAGTGCCCGCGGGATCATCACGGGATCAGTTCTCTCTCAGATCCATAGTTGCAAATGTCTTCAAGTGATCACGGATCGGCCGTCTTCGGTCGTCTTCGATCATCGGCGGTGAAACGCCGTCCACACTCCGTACCTTCGTCGTCACAGCCACCAACACGCGGGAGGACAACGACGATGGCGAACCTGGAGACGTCCCTCAAGGAGGCCATGTCGATCGACGGCGCGATCGGCGTCGCCCTGGTCGACTACGGCAGCGGCATGGCGCTCGGCAGCCTCGGCGACGGCGGGGAGCTGGACCTCAACGTCGCCGCGGCCGGGAACACCGACGTGGTCCGCGCCAAGATGCGGGCGATGGAGATGCTCAACCTGCACGACAACGAGATCGAGGACATCCTGATCAGCCTGACCAACCAGTACCACATGGTCCGGCCGATCACGACGCCGAGCGGCCGCGGCCTGTTCCTGTTCCTCGCGCTCAACCGCAGCCGCTCCAACCTGGCGATGGCCCGCCACAAGCTCAAGCGGATCGAGGTCTCGCTGGAGATCTGACACCCGGACCGACACCAGGAAGGGGGGCCTCGTGACGGTGGCGCTCTACCAGGCGAAGGCCGAGTTCTTCCGGATGCTCGGCCATCCCGTCCGGATCCGGGTGCTGGAACTGCTGCAGGCCGGACCGACGCCCGTCCGCGACCTGCTCGCCGAGCTGGACGTCGAACCCTCCAGCCTCTCCCAACAGCTCGCGGTGCTGCGCCGGTCCGGCATCGTCACGGCCACCCGGGAGGGCAGCACGGTGGTCTACGCGCTGGCCGGCGGGGAGGTCGCCGAGCTGCTGCGGACCGCCCGGCGGATCCTCACCGGGATGCTCGCCGACCGGAACCTGCTGCTCGCGGAGTTGCGGGGGGACGACGGGGGCGAGGGCGCGGACCGGCCCCTGAGCCGGTCCGCCGGGCACTGAGCCGGCCCGGAGCCGACCGGGAGCCGGCCCGCTACCCCTTGAGCAGCGCGGCGAGCCCGTCCGCCAGCCGCTCGTACTCCTGCGGCCGGTTGTACAGCTGCGCGCTGATCCGCAGCAGCCCGCCGCCGTCCCACGGGCGGACGGCGATCCGGGTGCCGAGCCGCCGCCACACCTCGGCCATCAGCGCCTTCGCCGCCGCCTCGCTCTCGCACCGCCCGACCGGCAGCCGGACGGTGCGCATCCACACCCCGGGGGTGGCCGGCAGCGGGCGCAGTCCGGCCCGCTCGACCAGCACCCGCTGCCCGTACGCGGCGAGTGCGGTGTTGTGGCCGGCCACCGCCTCCGGGCCGAGCGCGCGCAGCAGCTCGAAGCCGGCCGGGGCGGCGAGCCAGGGCGTGTAGTCGCAGGTGCCGCGCCACTCGACGCTGCCCGGGAAGCCCTTGTCGTGCTCCCAGGAGAGGGCCAGCGGGCGCACCCGCGCCGTCCACTCGGGGCGGACGGCGAGCACGCCGGTGGCGCGCGGGGCGAAGGCCCACTTGTGCAGGTTTCCGAACCAGAAGTCGGCGTTCGGGTCGGCCGGGGCGGGCAGCATGCCGGGCGCGTGGGCTCCGTCCACGACCGTGACCACGCCGAGCGCGCGGAGTTCGGCGAGCAGCGCCGGGCCGGCCACCAGGCGGGCGCTGGGCGAGGTGAGCTGGTCGAGGACGGCGACGGTGGTGCGGCCGTCGACGGCGGCCAGCACCGCGTCGCGGACGGCCGCCTCGTCCGGGGCGTCCAGGGGCAGCTCCGCGACGTGGAGTTCGGCGCCGGTCTCGGCGGCCTTGCGGGCCACGGCCTCGGTGACGGCGCCGTAACCGTGGTCGGTGACCAGGATCCGGTCGCCGGGGGCGAAGGGGATGCTGTCCAGGGCGATCGCCACGGCCTCGGTGACGTTGGTGACCAGGGCGAGGCGCCGCGGGTCGGTGGCGAGGTCGGCCGCGAGCGCCGTCCGGGCCCGGCCGATCCGGGCGGGCAGGTCGGCGAAGAAGCCGTCCGGGTCCAGCTCGTGCTCCGTGCGCAGTTCCTCCTGGGCCCGCTGCACCGGCACCGGGACCGCGCCGTACGAGCCGTGGTTGAGGTGCGCCGTGCCCGCCGACACGCTGAACAGGCCGTCGGCGGCGGGCAGCGGGGCGGGGGGTTCGGCGGTCCACAGGTCCTCGATCACGGCGTCCCTCCCTGGTCGCCCACCGGCGACTGATGTGTGACATTTCACATGACAGACTACTGGTCGGGGCACGCACCGCGCGACCACGATCGGGCCGTGACCATCACCGACGCCTTCCTTGCCCTCAGTGCCCGTACCGGCCGGTTCACCTTCGGCGCGCCGCGCGCGTACACGCTCGCCGAGGACGGTACCCGGCTGCTGCTGCTCCGCTCCAGCGGTCCCGAGGACCCGGTCGACCGCCTCCACCTGCTGGACACCGCCACCGGCGCGGAGCGCACGGTCGCCGACCCTGCCGCGCTGCTGCCCGGCCGCACCGGCCGCCGCGACGACCTGCCCGTCGTCGAGCGCCGGCTGCGCGAGCGCACCCGGCTGGTCGCCGCCGGGATCGGCACGTACGCGGCCACCGCCGACCTCTCGGTCGCCGTCTTCACCCTCGACGGCCGGCTCTTCCGCACCGACACCGCCGACGGCACCAGCGACGAACTCCCGGTCGCCGGGCCCGCGTTCGACCCCCGGCCGGACGCCACCGGCCAGCGCGTCGCCTACGTCGCCGACGACGCGCTGTACGTCACCCCCGGCCTCGAACCGCTCTCCCCCGCCGACGGCGCCCGCTGGGGCGTCGCCGAGTTCGCCGCCGCCGAGGAACTCGGCCGCGCCCGGGGCCACTGGTGGCGCCCGGACGGCGGCGCGCTGCTGGCCGCCCGGGTGGACGAATCCGCCCTCCCCCGGCGGCACTTCGCCGACCCGGCCCGCCCCGCCGAGGCGCCCGAGGACTTCGCCTACCCGCAGGCCGGCGGCCCCAACGCGGACGTCCAGCTCTGGGTCCTCGGCCTCGACGGCGGGCGGGTCCGGCTGCACTGGGACGCCGACACCCACCCCTACCTCTGCGCCGCCTCCTGGGCCTCCGACCACGAGGTGCTGCTCACCGTCGCCGACCGCCTGCAGCAGAACGTGCTGCTGCTCGGCGCCGACCCCGTCACCGGCGAGACCCGCGAACTCTCCCGCACCACCGACGAGTTCTGGGTGGACGACCTCCCCGGCACCCCCGACCGGCTGCCCGACGGCCGGCTGCTCACCGTCCACGACACCCCGCAGGCCCGCGGCCTCGCCCTGGACGGAAAGCCGCTGGACACCACCGGGCTGCAGATCCGCCGGGTGGTCGGACGGCTGCGCGGCCGACTGCTCTGCGAGACCGGCCAGGGCGACCCCGCCGACCAGTACGTCCACCTGATCGACCCGGACGGCGGCGCGCCCGAGCTCCTCACCGCCGGCCCCGGCGTGCACTCCGCGCTCGCCGCCGCCGACACCCTGCTGCTCACCTCGGCCTCCGCCGACGGGATCCGCCGCCGCGTCCTGCTCGACGGCCGCGAGCTGCCGCTCACCGACCTGAGCGCCACGCTGCCGTACCCGGTCCGCCCCCGGCTCGCCCGGGTCACCGAACGCGGCCTGCCGACCGCCGTCGTCCACCCGCGCGACCACGTGCCCGGCCGCCGGCTGCCCGTCCTGCTGGACGTCTACGGCGGCCCCGGCTACCAGGCGGTGGCCAACGAGCCGCGCCGCTGGCAGCTCCGCCAGTGGTGGGCCGACCAGGGCTTCGCCGTGGTCACCACCGACAACCGCGGCACCCCGTTCGTCTCCCCGGACTTCACCCGGGCGATCTTCCGCCGCTTCTCCCAGGCGGCCCTGGACGACCAGGTCGACGCCCTGCGCGCACTCGCCGCGCACCACCCGGACCTCGACCTCGGCCGGGTCGGCGTGCGCGGCTGGTCCTACGGCGGCTACTTCGCCGCGCTCGCCGTGCTGCGCCGCCCGGACGTCTTCCACGCCGCCTGCGCGGGCGCCCCGCCCACCGACTTCCGGCAGTACGACACCGCGTACACCGAGCGCTACCTCGGCCTGCCGCAGGACAACCCCGAGGGCTACGCCGGCGACTGCCTGCTCACCGACGCGCCGGGGCTGACCAGGCCGCTGCTGCTGATCCACGGCCTGGCCGACGACAACGTCCACCCCTCGCACACCCTGCTGCTCTCCCAGGCGCTGACCAGGGCCGGTCGCGCACACGCGGTGCTGCCGCTGCCGGGCGTCACCCACATGACGCCGGACGGGACGAACGAGCAGCTGACCCTGGCCGAACTCGCCTTCCTCCGGGCGTCCCTGGGCTGACCGGGCGCTCCCTGGCCGATCCGTTGCGCCGCCCGGGCCGGACTGTCACACTCCGCGTGACCGCCGCCCCGCCCGGGCGGCGCAGCGAACGGGGAGAGTGCACGGATGAGGATCGACAGACCCGGCCCGGTCGGACGGCGGCAGTGGACGCCGCTGACCGCGGGCAACGCCGGCATCGCCTTCGGGCTGGAGCTCGCCATGCTGGCGGCGCTCTGCTACTGGGGGTTCAGGACCGGCTCCACGCTCGGCACCCGGCTGCTGCTGGGGCTCGGCGCGCCGGCGCTGGCGGCCACCGTCTGGGGCCTGTTCCTCGCCGCGGGCGGGCCGAAGTTCCCGCTGCCCGTCGGCGCGGAGATCGTGCTCAAGGTGGTGACGCTGGGCACGGCGGCTGCCGCCCTGCACGCCACCGGGCGGACCACCCTGGCGCTGGTGTACGGCGTACTGGTGGTGGTCAGCGTGGCCGTCGAGTACACCGTCCGCTGACGACGGGGACGTTGCCGGGAGCGGCCCCCGCGGCAGCGGCTCCGACGGGAAGGGCCGTGACGAGAAGGGCCCACGACGGCAAGACGGCTGACGGACCGGCAGGTGGGAGGCAGTGGACCGGCAGCCGCGGGGTGATCCGTTGAGTTCGGCCGACCGGGCTGGAACACTCCGCTTGACGGCCGTCCGGCCCCCGGACGGCGCAGGAGTCGAGGGGTCTCGGCGGCACGCGCCGGGGCACCACGGCGGGGAGAGCGCGCGGATGACGATCGACGGACCCGGCCCGGCGGAGCGCCGGCTGCGCAGGTCGCTGGCCACGGCCGGCACCGAACTCGGCTTCGGGGTGCAGCTCGCGAGCCTGGCTGCGCTCTGCTACTGGGGCTTCCGGACCGGCGACGGCCTGGGCGCCCGGCTGCTACTGGGCCTCGGCGTTCCGGCCGCGGCCCGCGCGGTCTGGGACGTGTTCCTGGCAGAGCGCCGGGCGAAGGTCGAACTGCCGCTCGCCGCACGGCTGGTACTCAAGCTGGTGCTGCTGGGCGCGGCGGCCGTCGCGCTGCACGCCACCGGACTGACCACCCTGGCGGCGGTGTTCGCCGCACTGGTGGTCTTCAGCCTGGCCCTGGACTTCGGCAACGGCTGACCCGGCGGCACGGGCCGTACGGAGAAGGGGCGTCGCACCTGCGGGTGCGGCGCCCCTTCCGCTTGCCCCGGACCCCTTCCACGTGACCCGTGACATGTGAAATATTACCTGCGCTTCACCGACCGACACCCGGAACACCCCCATCCCCCGGAAAGGACCGGTCAGTTGCGCAGACTGTCCGCGGCCCTCGCAGTCGCGCTCACCACGAGCGCGATAGCGGCCACCCTCCTGGGCGCCCCCGCCCAGGCCGCTCCCCCGCCGCCCCTCACCGTCACCGCCGCCGCGGCCGCCGACGCCGCCCCGCAGGGCGCCGAGGCCCCGCCCGCGCCCCTCGTCCCGCAGGAACGCGAGCGCCAGGCGCTCCGCACCAAGGCCCTTGAGCAGCTCAACAAGGGCACCGTCGCCAAGAGCGCCGACAAGCGGGCCCCGGCCAAGGTGAGGATCGGCAACGACTACGTCCAACTGGCGCACCAGCGCACCGACAAGGTCTTCGTGATCCTCGCCCAGTTCGGCGACCAGGTCGACGACACGACCCAGTGGAACGGCCAGCCGCGCTACGGCGGCACCCCCGGCCCGCGCCACGACCAGATCCCGAAGCCGGGCAAGGACGACAACCACACCCTGTGGTCACCGGACTTCGACCGCGCGTACTACCAGAAGATGTTCTTCGACGACACGCCCGGCTCCGTGTCGATGCGCAACTACTACCGCACCCAGTCCTCGGGCCGGTACGACGTCGAGGGCACCGTCAGCGACTGGGTCACCGTCCCGTACAACGAGGCCCGCTACGGCAGCAACAAGGGCCCGCAGGGCTCCGGCGCCTGGACCCAGGCCCAGGAGTTCGTCCGGGACGCCGTCAAGGCCTGGTACGACGGCGAGGTCGCCAAGGGCCGCAGCGTGGCGGACATCAAGGCCCAGCTCGCCCAGTACGACGTCTACGACCGCTACGACCACGACAAGGACGGCGAGTTCGACCAGCCCGACGGCTACCTCGACAACGTCATCGTGGTGCACGCCGGCGTGGACGAGACCTGGGGCGGCGGCGCCCAGGGCGCCGACGCGCTGTGGGCGCACCGCAGTTGGGCCTTCCCCGACGCGACCGGGCAGACCGGTCCGGAGGGCGACAGGATCGGCGGCGCTCCCGTCGGCGACACCGGCCTGTACGTCTACGACTACGTCCAGGGCGGCGAGAACAGCGGCGTCGGCCTGTTCGCCCACGAGTACGGCCACAACCTGGGCCTGCCCGACCTGTACGGCACCACGGGCGGCGACAACAGCGTCAACTTCTGGTCGCTGATGTCCTCCGGCTCCTACCTCGGCAAGGGCCCCAACACCACCGGCGGCTACCCGGGCGACCTCGACGCCTGGAGCAAGCTGCAGTTCGGCTGGCTCAACTACGACGAGGCGCAGGCCGCCACCCGCTCCAGCCACGCCCTCGGGGTGAGCAGCTACAACACCGACCAGGCGCAGGCCGTCCTCGTCCACCTGCCCGACGGCACCACCAGCACCGACCTCGCCGACCCGTACGAGGGCGGCAAGCAGTGGTGGAGCGACACCGGCGACAACCTCGACAACTCCCTCGCCCGGGACGTCGACCTGCGCACCGCCGCCGGACCGGCCGCCCTCGACGCGGCGGTCTGGTACGACACCGAGCAGGACTACGACTTCCTCACCGTCGAGGCCTCCACCGACCAGGGCAAGCACTGGACCGCCCTCGGCGGCACCGTGGACGGCGCGCCGATCGGCAACACCAGCGCCAACACCCCGGGGCTCAGCGGCAGTTCGGGCAGCTACCGGAAACTGCATATCCCGCTGGACGGCTACCTCGGCCGGCAGGTCCGGCTGCGCGTCCACGCCACCTCGGACGGCAACACCCACGGCCGCGGCGTGCTCGTCGACGCCGTGAAGCTCACCGCCGGCGGCAGCGAGCTGTTCTCCGACGGCGCCGAGAACGGCACCGGCGGCTGGACGGTCAGCGGCTTCACCGTCATCACCGGCCGCACCGCCGTCAAGCAGCACCCGCGGGCCTACCTCGCCGAGAACCGCCGCTACACCGGCTACGGGGCGTTCCTGAAGACCGGCCCGTACAACTTCGGCTACACCGGCGTCACCGGCAAGGCCAACGTGGTCGACAACTACCCGTACCAGGAGGGCGTCCTGCTGTGGCTCTGGGACACCTCCTACGGTGACAACAACACCAAGGACCACCCCGGCGGCGGGCTCATCCTGCCGATCGACGCCCACCCGGCGCCGATCCGCTTCGCCGACGGGACACTGGTCAACGGGCGGGCGCAGACCTTCGACGCCACCTTCTCGCTCAAGCCGACCACGCCGTTCACCCTGCACAAGGGCGGGGTCGCGGTGCGGATCCCGGCCGAGCCGGCCGTCCCGGCGTTCGACGACCACAGCGGGGTGTACGCCGACCCGGCCACGCCGCAGCTGACGGTGAAGGTCCCGGACACCAACACGCGGATCGAGGTCGTCCGGGAGTCCCAGGGCGGACGGATCACCACCGTCCGGGTGGGCCCGGCCTCCTGAGACGGACGGGCGCGAGTCGGCCCCGGATCCCCCGACGAAAGGGATCCGGGGCCGGTCCTCGTCCGCTCACCGCCCGGGGCGGCGGGCGGTGAGCGCGGCCGTGGCCACGCCGAACACGGTGATGGCGGCGATCCCGAAGGTCATGTACCGGGCCGAATCGACCGGGCTGTCCGCGCCCAGGTTGACCAGGGTGCCCGCCAGCGCGGACGTCACCGAGAAGGCGATCAGCTGGGTGGTGTTGACCGCCGCGGCGGCCTTTCCGCCCTCGGCCGGGTCGCTGCTGCTGCGCATCGCGGCCACGCTCAGGTGCGGGAAGGCCAGCCCGATCCCGGTGCCGGCGACGAACAGCGCCACCGCCCACAGCACCACCCGCAGGCCGGAGGCGTGCCCGGTCTGCAGCAGCCCGTAGGCCAGCAGACCGGCGACCAGCACCAGCGGGGCGGTGCGGATCGCCCGGGCCCGGCCGTGCACCGACTCGATGCCGACGCTGAACAGCTGGGCCGTCGTCCAGCCCGCCGACACCGCGGCGCCGAGGAAACCGGCCACCAGCGGGCCGAGACCGCCCAGCTCCTGGCCGAACAGCGGGATGAAGTTCTCCGCCACCACGCCGGCGCACAGCACCGCGACGGTCAGGTAGAGCCACTTCAGGGGGTTCCCGGCCCGGTAGGTCTGCCCGGGCAGGACCGTCGCCGCGCCGCCGCGCCGCTCGACCGCCACGAAGCCCACCAGCAGCACCAGACCGGTGAGGATGCAGACCGCCGTCGGGCCGCCGCTCGGGACGGTCGAGCTGACGCTGAACGCGGCCGCCGCCAGGGTGAGCAGCAGCAGCGAGGGCAGCGGCACCGGGCCGCTCCCCGCCCCCTCCCCGGACCGCTCGGAGCGGCCGGGCAGCACCCGGCGGGCCAGCACGGCCAGCACCAGCGCGGCGACCAGCAGCAGGACGTACGCCCCGCGCCAGGCCCCGAGCTGGGCGAACAGCCCGCCCAGCGACGGCCCGACCAGGGTGCCGACGCCCCACATCGCGGAGACCAGCCCGGCGGCCCTGGTCCACAGCCGCTCCGGCAGGGCGCTGCGGATCACGGCGTAGCCGAGCCCGGCGACCAGACCACCGCCGAGGCCCTGCACCACACGGCCGAGGATCAGCGCCGGCATCGAGGGGCTGAGCGCGTTGAGCACCGCGCCGGCGCCGAACACCAGGAAGCCCAGGACGTACGCCCGGGCGGCGCCCAGCCGGTCCAGCAGCCGGCTGACCAGCATCGAGGCGATGACGGCGGCCATCAGGAAGCCGGTCGCCACCCACGCGTAGTAACGGCCGCCGCCGATGTCGGCCACGATCGAGGGCATCAGCGCCGCGGTGAAGTAGAGGTTCATCGCGTACAGCGCGACACCGCCCGCGAGGATCGAGGCGGGGGCTGCGTATCGTCGGGAGAACAGTTCGCGCCATCCGCCGGAGGTCCCCTCGGACGGCGACTCCGCTGGGTAACTGTCCAGCTGAGCAACGGTCGTATCAGTCTTCACGGCAGATGATCGGGTCATGTCCGGTACCGTAGAACTTCAAGAGAACTTGAAGTCAAGGAGTCGCCATGACCACCGCGCCGGTCGATCTGCTGAGCGTCGGGGAGGTGGCCCGGCGGGCCGGGATCGCCACCTCGGCGGTGCGCTTCTACGAGGACCAGGGACTGATCTCCTCCGAGCGGTCGGCCGGCAACCAGCGCCGCTACCGGCGGCACGTGCTGCGCCGGATCTCGCTCATCCTGGTCGCCAAGCGGCTCGGCATCCCGCTCAGCGAGGTCGCCGAGGTCTTCACCGGCCTCCCCGAGGACCGGATGCCCGGCAAGCACGACTGGGAGCGCATCTCGCGCCGCTGGGCCGAGCAGCTGCGCGCCCGCCGACTGGAGCTGGAGCGGCTGGAGGGCGAGCTGACCGGCTGCATCGGCTGCGGCTGCGTGTCGCTGCGCCGCTGCCGGGTGCTCAACCCCGGCGACGAACTGGCCGCCGAGGGGCCCGGCCCGCGCCTCCTGCTGCCGGAGGAGTGAGGGACCGGGCTGGTGAGCACGTGCGTGAGCGGGCGAGCGGGCAAGCGGGCGGGACCGGTTGGAACCCGGTCGGACGCGGCCCTCGTAGGGTTCCCCGCCGCGCCCGACCGGGGGTCTCGGTGCCCGGCTCACACCGCCGGGCGGCCCCGGCTCACACCTCCGGGAAGTGGCAGGCCGCCTCCCGGGTGCCCGGGCCGGCGATCCGCAGCAGCGGCCGCTCCGTCCGGCACAGCTCCTGCGCCTTGGGACAACGCGGGTGGAAGGTGCACCCGGGCGGCGGGGCGGCCGGGCTCGGCGGGTCGCCGAGCAGCACGATCCGCTCCCTGGTCCGCTCCGCCTCCGGGTCCGGCAGCGGCACCGCGGAGAGCAGCGCCCTGGTGTACGGGTGCGCGGGGCTGCCGTAGACGTCGGCCTTGTCGCCGATCTCCACGATCCGGCCCAGGTACATCACCGCGACCCGGTCGCAGACCCGCTTGACCACCGAGAGGTCGTGCGCGATGAACACGTACGCCAGGCCGAGCTCCTGCTGGAGCCGCTCCATCAGGTTGACCACCTGGGCCTGGATGGACACGTCCAGTGCGGAGACCGGCTCGTCGGCGATCACCAGCCGCGGCGAGGTGGCCAGCGAGCGGGCGATCCCGATGCGCTGCGCCTGACCGCCGGAGAACTCGTGCGGGTAGCGGTCCAGGTGCTCGGGGATCAACCCGACCAGTTCCATCAGCTCGGCGGCCCGCTTGCGCGCGGCCGCCGCGCTCTCGCCCTGGACGAGCAGCGGCTCGGAGATGATCCGGGACACCGTCTGCCGGGGGTTGAGCGAGGAGTACGGGTCCTGGAAGACCATCTGCAGGTCTCGCCGGTGCGGGCGCAGCCGGGCCTGGGAGAGCCCGCCGATCTCGGTGCCGTCGAAGGTGACGGTGCCCGAGGTCGGGTCGAGCAGCCGGACGATCATCCGGCCGGTGGTGGACTTGCCGCAGCCGGACTCGCCGACCAGGCCGAGCGTCTCCCCCGCGCCGACGTCGAAGCTGACGCCGTCCACGGCCCGGACCGGCGCTCCGGGCCGCCCGGTGCGGCTGCGCCGGCCTGGGAAGGTCTTCACCAAGTCCCGTACGGACAGCAGCGGTTCCGTCGTCCCGGCGGGTCCGGTCATCCCCCTCGCTCCGGTCGTCCCTCCGGTTCCGGTCGTCCCGGCGGATCCGGTCATCACAGCACCCCTTCCGGCACCAGCGGCAGGTGGCAGGCGGCCTGGTGGCCGGGGGCGAGCGGGCCGAGCGCGGGGCGCTGGGCCAGGCAGCGGGCGTGCTCCTCGGCGGACGCGGCGGTGGTGCGGGCGCAGCGCGGGGCGAAGGAGCAGCCGGGGGCGGGGGCGATCAGCGACGGCGGGCTGCCGGGGATGGCCCGCAGCGGGGCGTCGTCGGTGTCGTCCAGGCGCGGCAGCGAGTCCAGCAGACCGCGGGTGTACGGGTGCGCGGGCTGCGCGAACAGCCGGTCCACCGGGGCCTGTTCGGCCGCCCGGCCGCCGTACATGACCAGCACCTCGTGGGCGACCCGGGCGACCACGCCAAGGTCGTGGGTGATCATCACGACCCCGAGGCCGCGCTCCTGCTGGATCCGGGCGATCAGGTCGAGGATCTGCGCCTGGACGGTGACGTCGAGCGCCGTGGTGGGCTCGTCGGCGATCAGCAGGTCGGGTTCGCAGGCCAGCGCCATGGCGATCATGACGCGCTGGCGCATGCCGCCGGAGAACTGGTGCGGGTACTCGTCGACCCGGCGGGCCGGCTCGGGGATGCCGACCTCGGCCAGCATCTCCACCGCGCGGGCCCGGCCCGCCTTGCGGTTGGCCCTGAAGTGCACCCGGTAGTGCTCGGCGATCTGCTCGCCGACGGTGTAGAAGGGGTGCAGGCTGGACAGCGGATCCTGGAAGATCATCGCGATCCGACGGCCCCGGACGGCGCCGAGCGCCTTCTCCCCGAGGCCGTTCAGCTCCTGCCCGTGCAGCCGGATCGAGCCGGTGACGGCCGCGCCGCGGTGCAGGCCCATGACGGCGAGCGAGGTGACGGACTTCCCGCTGCCCGACTCGCCGACCAGGCCGAGGGTGCGCCCGGCCTCGACGGCGAAGGAGATGCCGTCCACGGCCCGGACCGTCCCCCGGGGCGTGTCGAAGGCGACCTTGAGGTCCTCGACCTCCAGCAATGCGGTCATCAGTACCTCACTCTCGGGTCGACGAACGCGTAGAGCAGGTCGACCAGCAGGTTCGCCGCGACGATGAAGAAGGCCGCGAGCAGGGTGACGCCGAGGATGACGGGCTGGTCGGAACGGCCCAGGCCGTCGTAGAACAGCCGGCCGACGCCCGGCAGGCCGAAGATGGACTCCGTGATGACGGCACCGGCCAGCAGACCGCCGAGGTCCATGCCGAAGAGGGTGAGGATCGGCGTCATCCCGGCGCGCAGCCCGTGCTTGACGGTGACCGTCCGCGCCGGCAGGCCCTTGGCCCGGGCGGTGCGGATGTACGGCTCGGCCATCGCCTCGATCATCGAGTTGCGGCTCTGCCGGGCGTACATCGCCGCGTACAGCAGGGCCAGGGCGGTCCACGGCAGCAGCAGGTTGGAGGCCCAGGCGAAGGGGTTCTCGGTGAACTGGTGGTAGGAGGGGTAGGGCAGCAGCCCGGCCGTCCTGACGACGCCCCAGATCAGCATGATCGAGGTGAAGTAGACCGGCAGCGAGGCGGTGCCGACGGAGAGCACCATCAGCGTCCGGTCGACCGGCCGGCCCTTGCGCAGCGCCGAGGTGACGCCCGCGCCGAGGCCGAGGACCAGCCAGAGCACGGCCGCGCCGAGGGCCAGCGAGACGGAGACCGGCAGACGGTCGGTCAGCAGGTCCCACACCGGGAGCCCGTACTCGTAGGAGTAGCCGAGGCAGGGGAAGCCGCAGTGCACGGCGCTGGGCCCGGAGCCGTAGTCGCGGCCGGCGAAGATGCCGCCGAGGTAGGCGAGGAACTGGTCCCAGACCGGCTTGTCCAGGCCCATCGCGGCCTTGACGTCGGCCAGCCGCTCGGGGCTGCAGGTCTTGCCGCAGGCCGCCGCGGCCGGGTCGTTGGGCAGCAGGTAGAAGATGGTGAAGGTGATGGCGCAGATGGCGAGCAGGATGCCCGCCACGCCGAGCAGCCGGCGGCCGAGGTAGAGGATCACGACCGGCCTCCCCGGGGGTCGAGGATGTCGCGCAGCGCGTCCCCGAGCAGGGTGAAGGCGAGCACGGCGAGGAACAGGAAGGCGGTCGGGATCAGGAAGTACGTCGGGTCGGTCTCGTAGTGCACGATGCTCTCGGCGATCATCTGGCCCCAGGACGGGGTCGGCGGGCGGACGCCCACGCCGAGGTAGCTGAGCGCGGCCTCGGTGGCGATCATGCCGGGGACGAGCAGCGTGGTGTAGGCGATGATCGGGCCGGAGACGTTCGGCAGGATCTCCCGGGTGAGGATCCGCCAGGACCGGGCGCCGCCGACCTTGGCGGCCTCGACGTACTCGCGGTGCTTGAGCGACAGCGTCTGGCCGCGGACCACGCGGGCGATGCCGGGCCAGGTGAACAGGCCGATCACCAGGGTGATCAGCAGGATCCGGTTGACGTCCTTGGCCACCGACATCATCGCGATCATGAAGATCAGCGAGGGGAAGGACATCGTGAGGTCCATCAGCCGGGACAGCAGCGCGTCGGTGCGGCCGCCGAAGTAGCCGGCCGCGATCCCGGCCAGGGTGCCGGCGACCACGACGACCGCGGTCGCGGTGAAGGCGATCAGCAGGGACACCTGACCGCCGTGCAGCACCCGGGCGAACAGGTCGCGCCCGGTGATCGGCTCGACGCCCAGCCAGTGCCGGGTGCTGATGCCGCCGAAGTCGCCCCGGGGCAGGCCGCCCAGGTACGGGTCCACGGCGCGTTTGTCGAACTCCTCGGGGGACCAGCCGCCGAGCGAGCCCAGCGGCCCGGCCAGGGCGGCGGCCAGGACCAGCACGCCGACCGTGATCAGCCCGAACCGGGCCGAGCCCCTGGCCCACAGCTGGTCCCCGACCTGCCGCCACGGCCCGCGCCCGGCGGTCTTCGCGGCGCCCGCCGCCGTGGCGTCGGCCACGGCGACGGGCTCAGTGGTGGTACTCATCGCTGCCGGCCCCTCAGCCCTTGCCCTTGGCGGGGTCCTTGAGGCCGACCACGGCGAGGTCGATCATGCCGGCGTAGCCGGAGTTGCCGAACGCACCGGCCACGTTGGTGCCCACCAGCAGGGGGCGGCGCTGCCACATCAGCGGGACGGCCGGGGCCTTCTTCATCAGGTCCTCGTCCAGCTGCTGCCAGGCCTTGTTGGCCTCGTTGACGTCCGTCATGGCCGCGATCTGGTCCATCCGGTCCATCGTGGCCTGGTCGCGGAACTGGCTCCAGTTGCCCTGGTTGCCCTTCTCCTTGATGGTCCGTCCGTCGAACAGGAACGGGAAGAAGGTGGCGGCGGACGGGTAGTCCGGACACCAGCCCTGGATGATCAGATCGGGGGCGTTCTTGATGTCGCCGACGGTGTCGGTGAAGGCCGACGGGTCCGTGGTGTTGACGGTGACCTGCACGCCGACCTTGGCCAGCGACTGCTGGATCGCCTCGGCGCGGGTCTTGTCGCCGAGCGAGACGGTGAGCGTGACCTTCAGGTCGGTCTTGCCCGCCTCCTTGAGCAACGCCTTGGCCTTCTCCGGGTCGCCGGCCGCCGGGATCTTCAGCGGGTCGGCCTTGACGCCGCCGGTCAGCGACGGCGGCAGGTAGGAGGTCGCCACGTCGGTCACCGCCGGGCCGCCGAAGGCCGTCACCTGCGCCTCGCGGTCGACCGCCCACATCATCGCCTCGCGCACCTTCGGGTCGTCGAAGGGCGCCTTGGCGGTGTTCATGAACAGCATGTCGGTGCAGCCGGTGCGCTCGGCCGCCATGCGGGCCCTGACGTCCGCCTTGGGCATCACCTTGGCGACGGTCTCGTGCTGCATCCAGGGCATGTTGATGGCGTTGGCGTCGGCGCCGTCGCTGGCGATGATCCGGTCGTCGGCCTGGCCGCCCTTGATGCCCTGGGTGACCACGACCTTGTCCGGGTAGGCCTTGCGGACGGTGTCGGTGGCCTGGTCCCAGTTGGTGTTGCGGACCAGCACCAGCTGCTTGCCGCGGTCGTAGCTCTCGATCTTGTACGGGCCGGAGGAGAACGGCCGGGAGTCGTACTGGGTGCCCTTCTCCTGGGACTGCGGCACCGGGGAGAAGGTCGGCAGGGTGACGGTGTCCGAGAACTCGGCGACCGGGCGCTTCAGGTGGAAGACGATGGTCCTGTCGTCCGGCGTCTCGATGCTCGCCAGGTGCTCGCCCGTCAGCGGGCCCTTGTAGTTCTCGCCGCCCGCCAGGTACTGGATCGCGTAGTCGGGGCCGCCGGTGAGGTCCGGGGAGAAGGACCGCTCGACGTTGTACTTGATGTCGGCGGACTTGATCGGGCTGCCGTCCTCGTACTTGAGGCCCTCCTTGAGGGTGAAGGTCCACACCTTGCCGCCCTCGGAGGACTTGCCCAGGTCGGTGGCGAGGTCCGGGACGATCTCGCTGCCGGCGGCACCCGGTTCGGACTTGAAGGTGGTCAGGGTGCGGTAGAGCAGCCTGGTCCCGAAGTCCATGTGCGGGACGGTCCAGTTGCGGGCCGGGTCGAGGTGGGCGAAGTCCTGGTTGGTCAGGACGGTGAGGGTGCCGCCCTTGGCCGGCGTCCCGCCGATGATCGAGCCGCTCTCCGCGCCCGGGCCCTTGGTGCTCGACGGGGCCGCGTCACCGCCGCTGTCGCTCTTGTCGTTCGTGCAGGCCCCGAGGCCGAGGGTGATGGTCGCCGCGAGGGCCGCCGCGAGGGCGGCGTGGGTGCGCCTGGTCATGTGCAACTCCGCTGTGGGGGGCCTGATCCGGCCGCTCCGCTGTGTGACCCGTAACATAGTAATGTGAAATTGCACTGCACAAGAGGTGACGCCGCCCGTTACCGAGCTGTGTCCGTGCTCGCACCCCGCCCGTGCCCGCGCCACGCATCTCCCCAGCCCCGACTAGGAGTTCACCGGTGACCCTCCGCCAGACCAGCCTCACCACCGGGAGCCACGACCTCCCGGTCACCCCCGCCCTCGCCGCCTTCATGGGCACCCGATGGGCCGCCACCCCGCTCCCCGCCGACCGCCGCGTCCCCGGACACGACCGCTTCCCCGGCCGCCGAGCCCGCCTCTCCGCCGCCTTCCCCGGCGAACGGCTGATCGTCCCGGCCGGCCGGCTCAAGGTCCGCTGCAACGACCTCGACCACCGCTTCCGCCCGCACAGCGCCTACGTCTGGCTCACCGGACTCACCGGAGAGGACCAGGCCGACCACGTCCTCGTCCTCGAACCGGCCGGCCCCGAGGGCCACGAGCCGGTCCTCTACCTGCGCCCCCGCTCCCCCCGCGACGGCGGCGAGTTCTACCGCGACCGCCGCTACGGCGAGTTCTGGGTCGGCCCCCGGCCCGACCTCGGCGAAGCCGCCCGGCTCACCGGGGTGCGCACCCGACACCTCGACGACCTGGGCACCCTGCTCACCGGCCCCCAGCCGCCCACCCGGGTCCTGGCCGGCACCGACGCCCTGGTCGACGAGGCCACCGGGCGTCCCGGCCCCTTCGCCTACCCCGACGGCGAACTGGCCGCCGTGCTCTCCGAGTTGCGCCTGGTCAAGGACGAGTGGGAGGTCGGCCAGCTACAGCTCGCCGTCGACCACACCGTCACCGGCTTCGAGGACGTCGTCCGCGCCCTGCCCACCGCGCTGCGCCACCACCGCGGCGAACGCTGGATCGAAGGCGTCTTCGACCTGCGCGCCCGCGCCGAGGGCAACGGCACCGCCTACACCACCATCGCCGCCTCCGGCGCCCACGCCTGCGTCCTGCACTGGATCCGCAACGACGGCGCCCTCGACCCGAACTCCCTGCTCCTGCTGGACGCCGGCGTCGAGACCGACACCCTCTACGCCGCCGACATCACCCGCACCCTCCCGCTCGGCGGCACCTTCACCCCCGTCCAGCGCCAGGCCTACGAGCTCGTCCTCGCCGCCCAGAGCGCCGGCATCGCCGCCCTGCACCCCGGCGCCCGCTTCCGCGACTTCCACCGCGCCGCGATGCGGGTCATCGCCGAGGGCCTCGCCGACTGGGGCGTCCTGCGCGTCCCCGCCGACCAGGCCCTCGCCGAGGACAACGGCCTGTACCGCCGCTACACCCTCTGCGGCAGCGGCCACATGCTCGGCCTCGACTACCACGACTGCGCCGCGTCCCGCGCCGACCGCTACCTCGACGGCGTCCTGGAGGCGGGCATGGTCCTCACCGTCGAACCCGGCCTCTACCTCCAACCCGACGACGAGACCCTGCCCGTCGAGCTCCGCGGCCTCGGCATCCGCATCGAGGACGACCTCGTGATCACGGAGGACGGCGCCCACCTGATGTCGGGCGCCCTCCCGAGGACGGTCAGGGACATCGAGGCCTGGATGGCCACCCTGCTGGCCTGAACCCGCCCGCCCCGGGGCCGGAGCGGACGATCAGGCCGCCCTGATCGTCCGCTCGCCCTGCCGAACCGCCACCTCGACCTCACCGCCGATCGCGGCGGCGGACGCGCGCAGGTTGTCCAGGCTGTCCACCTGGCCGTGTTCGATCTGCGACACCCGCGCCCGGCTCACCCCCGTCAGTCCTGCTACCTGCTTCTGGGGCAGTCCAGCCGCCTTCCGCAGCTCAGCCGGCTCGTGGCCGCGAATCCGCGCCAGCGTCTCCTGCCGGATCCGCACCCGATCGGCCTCCGCTTCGAGTCTTCTCTTGTGCTCACCGCGTGCTTTCCGGCTCGATCCACTCCTGCGAGGGACGACACTCCCTGTCCGGCGTGCGCCGGGCGCACTACCCCTGTGCGGAGCGCCAGAGGTCGGTGACGATCGCCTCCGCCGGGCCGGAGCGGGCCAGGTGGTGGGCCGTGCCGGCCCAGAGGTGCATGGCTTCCGCGTCCTCGCGGCGGGTGGCGGCGGCGCGCAGCGGGGCGGTGAGGTGGTGGACCTCGGGGTAGGCGGGCGGGGCGTACGGGCCGTGGCGGTCGATGAAGGCGTTGCGCAGGCCCCGGGCCGGGCGGCCGGTGAAGGCGCGGGTGACGGTCGTCTCCGGGAGTTCGGTGAGCGCCGCCCGGTGTGCGGCCGAGGCGCCCGACTCGTCGGACCGCAGCAGGGCCGTCCCCAGCTGCACCGCGACCGCCCCGGCCCGCAGCGCCGCCGCCACCGCCGCGCCGTCGCCGAGCCCGCCGGCGGCGACCAGCGGCAGCCCCGTCACCTCCCGCACCGCGGGCAGCAGGCGGAGCAGCGGCACCTCCCCCGGCACGTCCGCGACCCGGTGGGTGCCCCGGTGCCCGCCCGCCTCCGGGCCCTGCACGCACAGCGCGTCCATCCCGACGGCCTCCGCCGCCCGTGCCTCCTCCGGTGTGGTGACCGTGCCGACCTGCAGCGTCCCGGCGGCCCGGAGCGCCGAGGCCTCCTCCGCCGTCGGCAGGCCGAAGGTGTACGACACCACCGGCACCGGGTCCGCGAGCAGCACGGCGAGCTTGGCCTCCCAGTCGTCCCGGTCCGGCTGTCCGCTCTCCTCCGGCAGCGTCACCCCCCACCGCTCGGCCTCGGGCTGCAGCCGCTCCCGGTAGGCGGCGACGGCCGCCCGGTCCCCCGGAGACGCGGGGACGAAGAGGTTCACCCCGTACGGCCGGTCGCTCGACTTCCGTACCAGCGCGATCTGTTCGGCCATCGCCGCGGCGCTCCGGTACCCCGCCGCGAGGAAGCCCAGTCCGCCGGCCCGGTTCACCGCGGCCACCAGCTCGGGGGTCGAGGCCCCGCCCGCCATCGGCGCGGCGATCACCGGCACGGCAAGCTCGTCGAGACGCACGGCCATCAGGGGCTCCTCACACTGCTGCGGGTACGGACCGACCTCCCACCCTACGCCCGCCCGTTCAACTCCGGCCCCCGCCAACGGATCCGCCGACCCGCCGAGGCCGGCCTGCGCCGCACCCCGGAAGCGGGCCGCCCGCGGAAGCAGCCTGCCCCCGGAAGCACCTGCCGCGCCCCTACCGGATCAGTCCCCGCCCCCGCGCCTCCCGCACCGCAGCCGTGCGCGAGTCGACGCCCAACTTGGTGTAGATGTGCACCAGGTGCGACTTCACCGTGGCCTGGCTCAGGTGCAGCCGCTGGCTGACCTGCTGGTTGGTGAGCCCGTCGGCGACCAGCCCGAGCACCTCGGTCTCCCGGGCGCTGAGTGCCGCTGCCGGCGTCCGCATGCGTTCCAGCAGCCGGTCCGCGACGCTGGGCGCCAGCGCCGAGCGCCCGGCCGCGGCCGCCCGTACGGCCTGGGCCAGTTGCTCCGGCGGCGCGTCCTTCAGCAGGTACCCGGTGGCGCCCGCCTCCAGGGCGGGCAGGGTGTCCGCGTCGGTGTCGTACGTGGTGACGACCAGGACCCGCGGCGCGCCCGCCCGGGCGGTGATGGCCGCCGTGGCCTGTGCGCCGTTCATGGCCGAGCCGGGTCCGAACTGCAGGTCCATCAGCACCACGTCGACGCCCTCCTCCGCGGCCAGCTCGACGGCCCGTTCGGCGGTCGCCGCCTCCGCCACGATCGCGAAGTCCGGTTCGCTCTCCAGCACGGCCCGCAGTCCGGCGCGCACCACCGGGTGGTCGTCCGCGATCAGCAGCCGGATCACGACGCCGCCTCCGGCCCCGGCACGGCCGGTCCGACCGGCCCGGCGGGCAGCTGCACGGCCACCGCCGTGCCCTCCCCCGGCGCGGACTCCACCGTGAAGGTGCCGCCGAGGGCCCGGGCCCGGGCCCGCATCGAGGGCAGTCCGAACCCGCCGTCCCCGCCGGTGCGGCCGGCGACCGCCGCCGGTTCGAACCCGGCCCCGTCGTCGAACACGTCCAACGCCACCTCGCCCTCCATGTAGCTGAGTGTCACCTCGGCGCACGAGGCCTTCGCGTGCCGGACGGTGTTGCCGAGCGCCGACTGCGCGATCCGCAGCAGCGCGACCTCGTGGGCGGCCGGCAGCCGGACCGGGTCGCCGGAGACGTGCAGTTTCACCGCCAGGCCGGTCTGCGCCGTCGTCGTCGCGCACAGCCGCTCCAGTGCGACCGGCAGCGGATCGCCGTCCAGCGCGGGCGGGGTGAGCGCGCGGACGAAGCGCCGGGCCTCGTCGAGGTTGTCCTGGGCGGCCTGCCGCGCCTGTTCGACGTAGCCGGCGGCGGCCTCGGTGCGCTCGGGCAGGGCCCGCTGGGCCGCCCGCAGCAGCAGCTGGATGGAGCTGAGGCTCTGCGCGAGGGTGTCGTGGATCTCCCGGGCGAGGCGCTCGCGTTCGGCCGTCACTCCGGCGGCGTGGTGGGCGGCGGCGAGGTCGGCGCGGGCGGCGGTGAGTTCGTCGATCAGCCGGCGCCGTTCCTCGCTCTCCCGGTAGAGCGCCTGGTAGCCGAGCACGGTGGCGGTGGCGACGGCCGCGCCGAGGGCGGGCCCGATCGAGGCGGCGAGGCTGAAGCTGTGCTGGTGCCAGGACCACGCGGCGATGGCCGCGGCGGCGGTCAGGGCGACTGCCACCAACCCGCCGCGCCGCCCGAGCAGGTGCAGTTCCAGGAAGTACAGCGGGAAGGCCAGCCAGACGCCGTCCTGGGTGGCGACCAGGACGCCCGCCCAGGTGACGCCGAGCAGGACCAGCCAGAGCGCGGCGGCCCGGCGCGAGCGGCGGACGGCGGCCAGCTGCGGCCCGACGGCGTAGACGGCGGCCATCGCGGTGGCCGCGGCGGCGACCGCCGCCGGGTCGCCGCCGCGGTCGGCGAAGACGGCCCGGGCGACGGCGAGTGCGAGGAGGCCCGCCACGAGCAGGTGCAGACAGACCTGGAGGACGCGGGCGACGGGGGTGGTTCTGGTTCGTTCGGTCGCCATCCCTCCAGCCTAAGTTCCACCCGCCGGGCCCGGCATCAATCAAAAGGTTGAGCTCCGCTTCTGCCCTTTGATGCCCAGGATGCATTCCCCGGCTCGATGCCTCCGGGCCCCCTGGTCCACGACGGTGGAAGCGTCGCAAAACACCCGTGCAGAGGAAGGCTCACCGTGTTCGTCGCCTGGAGGGACCTGAGGTTCGCCAAGGGGCGGTTCGCCCTGATGGGAACCGTCATCGTCCTGATCACCGTCCTGGTCGGCCTGTTGTCCGGTCTGACCGCCGGCCTCGGCCGCCAGAACATCTCCGCGATCACCGGCCTGCCCGCCGACCACCTGGTGTTCTCCAAGCCGGCCGACGGGCAGGAGCTGTCCTTCACGGACTCCCAGGTCACCCCCGAGCAGTGGCAGGCCTGGGCCCGCGAGCCCGGCGTCACCTCCGCCCAGCCGCTCGGCATCACCACCACCAAGGCCGCCGCCGGGCAGCGCACCGCCGCGCTCTCCGCCTTCGGCGTCCCGGACGGCTCCGGGCTCGCCCCGCAGGGCTCGCGGATCGCCCCCGGCCAGGCGGTGCTGTCGAAGACCGCCGCCGAGAACCTGGGCGGCCTGACCCCCGGCGCCGACTTCACGATGGCCGGGCACCCGCTGCGGGTCGTCGCGGTCGAGGGCGACGCCGCGTACAGCCACACCCCGGTCATCTGGACCGGCCTCACCGACTGGCAGCAGTTCGCCCCCGGCGGCACCGGCCACGCCACCGTCATCGCGCTCACCACCGCGAAGGGCGCCGACCTCGCCGCCGCCGACGCCCGCCACGGCACCGAAACCCGTACCCGCGACGACGCCCTCGCCGCGATCGGCGCCTACACCTCGGAGAACGGCTCCCTGCAGCTGATGCGCGGCTTCCTGTTCGCCATCTCGGCGCTGGTGATCGGCGCGTTCTTCACCGTCTGGACGATCCAGCGCAGCGGCGACGTCGCCGTCCTCAAGGCCCTCGGCGCCTCCACCCGCTACCTGCTGCGCGACGCGCTCGGCCAGGCCGTCCTGCTGCTGGTGCTCGGCACCCTGCTGGGCACCGCGGTCGCGGCGGGTTTCGGCGCGCTGATCGGCTCCGCCGTCCCCTTCGTCCTGGACGCCCCGACCGTCCTGCTGCCCGCCGCCGTCATGATCGCCCTCGGTGCGATCGGCGCGGCCCTGTCCATCCGCCGGATCACCTCCGTCGACCCGCTGACCGCCCTGGGGAGCGCCCGATGACCCTGGCCCTCGACCGCATCACCCTCACCTACCCGGACGGCGACGGCCGCCTCACCGCCCTGGACGACGTCTCGCTGACCGTCCCCGAGGGCTCGATCACCGCCGTCGTCGGCCCGTCCGGCTCCGGCAAGTCCAGTCTGCTGGCGGTGGCCGCCACCCTGATCACCCCGGACTCGGGGCGGGTCGTCATCGACGGCACCGACACCGCGGGCCTCAGCCGGGCGGACCTCACCGCACTGCGTCGTACGAAGATCGGCATCGTGTTCCAGCAGGCCAACCTGCTGCCCTCGCTCACCGCCGTCGAACAGCTCCAGGTGATGGCCCACCTCGACGGCCGCGCCCCCCGGGAAGCCCTCCCCCGCGCCCTGGAACTGCTGGACGCCGTGGGCCTGCGCGACCAGGCGGGGCGCCGCCCGCACCAGCTCTCCGGCGGCCAGCGCCAGCGCGTCAACATCGCCCGCGCCCTGATGAACGACCCCACGGTGCTGCTGGTGGACGAGCCCACCAGCGCCCTCGACCACGAACGGGGCGCCGCCGTCCTGGACCTGATCACCGAGCTCACCCACCGCCGGGCGACGGCCACCGTCCTGGTCACCCACGACCGGACCCACCTGACGGCCGTCGACCAGATCGCCGAGGTCCACGACGGAAAGCTGACCCTGCCGGCCGCCGTCGGCTAGGACAACGGGTCGGCCACGTCCAGGTCCACGGTCGTCCCGGGCAGCGTCACCCGCTGCCCGGGACGGTGAACGACCCGCTCCCGGCTGCTACCGCTACTTCTTGACGACGAGCACATCGTCCACCGAGAGCGTCACAGCAGCGCCAATCGATTCCGGCAGCGTGAACGACTGCCCGGGGTGATGGACGGCGTGCACCCGGTATTCGCCGTCCCGTGGATCAGTCAGGACCATGACCTTCTGGTTCTTGCGGTCGATGATGACGTAAACGGGCACTCCCGCTTCGGCATAGATCCCGGGCTTGACCTTGACGTCGGACAGGTGATTGGACGACGTGACCTCAGCAACCAGCCGAAAGATCACCGGGTCATAACAGTTGTGCTCGATCAGGTGGTCCTGGTAATCGGCATCGACAAGAGACAGATCAGGAATCGCATAATCGGACGGGCCCCCGGGGAGCCACATTCCCATTCCCTGAATCACTCGGGACGCCTCACCGTGAAGTCCGGCAGCCCACAGCGGGATCATGAGGTCGGTGAGCGTTTCCGCGTGCGGCCCGTCGGGAGGCGGTGTCACGGTGATCTGGCCTCCGATGATCTCGACCCTGTGGCCCACCAGCTGCTGAGAGATCAGCTCAGCGGCCTGCAGCAGCGTCGGCTGCTCCATGGGCTCTTCCACAGCTGCGGCGGACATGGAATTCCTCCTGACTGCCGATGTCGAAAACATCATCGTAGAACCCGGCGCCCTCCCACGCCCGATCGTCAGCCTTCACCCGGACGAGTGGTTTGACTGCCTACCGAGCGCGCAGGCGCAGCGCGGGGCGCTCCGGCTCGGCCGCCTCGTCCTGGCCCGCCCACAGCGAGCGGACGTGGCTGAGGTGCCGCGTCATGCAGGCCTCGGCCGCCTCCGCGTCGCCGGAGATCATCAGGTCCAGCAGCTCCAGGTGCTCCTCCGCCGAGGACACCAGCTCGCCGCGCTCGTCGAGGCGGTTGAGGCCGTACAGGCGCGAGCGCTTGCGCAGGTCGCCGACGACGTCGACCAGCCGTGCGTTGCCGGCCAGGCCGAGCAGGTCGAGGTGGAACTGCCGGTCGGCCTCCAGGTAGCCGATCAGGTCGTGCTTGCGCGCCGCCGCGACGATCGCCTCGGCCTGCGGGCGCAGCTGCTCCAGCTGGTCCTTGGTGGCGGAGCGCGTCACCCGGCCGACCGTCGGGACCTCGATCAGGGCGCGGATCTCGGTGTAGTCGTCCAGGTCGCGCTCGGTGAGTTCGGTGACCCGGAAGCCCTTGTTGCGGACGGCCTCGACCAGGCCTTCGCGGGCGAGGTCGAGCATGGCCTCGCGGACCGGGGTCGCGGAGACGCCGAAGTCGGCGGCGAGGGCGGGCGCCGAGTAGACGACGCCGGGGCGCAGTTCGCCGGAGATCAGGGCCGCCCGGAGTGCGTGGGCGACCTGGTCGCGAAGCCGCTCCTGGACGGAGATCAGGGTGCGGGATTTGAGGTCGGCCATGGTGTTCCTCCGGATGGGTGCAGAACACCAGCGTACAATGTCACGTTACGTTGCGTGCGCAACTGTCCGTGGTTCGAACGGTCCGTCAAGCCCGTCGAGGCTCATGGTGGCAGCGGCCGTCGGCCGTGACAACGGCCGACGGCACACGATCTGCCACTGCGGCCGGGGCTACGCCCGACGGAACTGCCCGACCAGCGTGGTCAGGCTCGCCGCGCCGTTCCCGGACTCCGCACCCCGCCGGAACGCCTCCGCCAGGAGGGCGGGCAGCGCGCCGTCCACCCCGGAGGCCTCCGCGGTGTGCCGGACGTGCTCGATGCTCGCGAGCGCCATCGTCACCCGGTCGACGTCCCCGCGGTGGTCGCCGGCGGCGATCCGCGGCGCGTAGAACGCCTGGAAGCCGGGCAGCGAGGCGGCCGTCGAGCTCAGGTGCGGCAGGAACTGCTCGGCCGTGATCCCGTTGGCCTCGGCGATCGCCGTGGCGTGCAGGTAGCCGACCAGGGAGGTCCAGAACAGGTCCATCTGGATCTGGTAGTACAGCTGCGCCAGTCCGGGGTCGTCGCCCCGGTAGTCGGCGCCGGTGAGCACCTCCAGGGCGACCCGGTGCCGCTGGAACAGCTCGACCGGCCCGCTGTAGAAGGTGGACGACCCGGGGCTGCCGATGCCCGAGGGCGGCACCTGCACACCGCCGGTCAGGTGCCCGGCGCCGAGCCCGGCGAGCCGGCGGGCGGCCTCGCGGGCCCGCTCGGGGGTGTCCGAGCTGAGGTTCACGACGGCCCTGCCCTTGAGGACCGGTGCCACGGCGTCCAGGACCGCGAACACCGCGCCGTAGTCGGTGAGGCTGAGCACGACCAGTTCGTTCGCCGCCACCGCCGCCTCCGCGCTCGGCGCCGACTCCGCCCCCCGGGCCACGAGTTCACCGTCCCGCCCGGCCGTACGGTTCCACACCGTGACGGCGTACCCGGCGTCCAGGTACGCCCCGGCCATGGCCCGCCCCATCGGGCCGAGCCCGATCACCGTCACCGACCGCTCCGACCGGTTCGACTTCTGCTGCCGCTCGACGGACATGCGCCTACCCCCTCCGCTAGAACGAACGCTCTATCCAGAACGCCGGAGCCGACGCTAACACAGCCCTGGAACGAACGCTCTATTCATTTCATCGGCTAGGATCACGCCGTGAAGACGCCCGATGCGCCCGATGCGCCCGAGACCCCCGCGAAGACCACCGCCGCCCCCGTCGGCACCCGCGAGCGGATCGTCCGGGCCACCTCCCGGCTGCTGCAGCGCCAGGGGTACGAGGGCACCGGGATCAAGCAGATCTCCCGCGAGGCCGGGGCCACCCTCGGCTCCGTCTACCACTTCTTCCCCGGCGGGAAGCAGGAGTTGGCCGCCGAGGCGATCCGGCACGGGGACGAGGAGTTCGCCGTCCTGCTGCGCGCCGGGCTCGGCTCCTCGGCGGACCTCGGCGAGGCGATCGTCGCCTGCACCACGATGCTCGCGCGGGAGCTGCGCGCCTCCGACTGGCAGGACGGCTGCCCGATCAGCAGCACCGCCCTGGAAACGGTCGGCCGCGCGCCGGGGATCGAGCAGGCCGTGGCCGAGGCCTTCGCCAACTGGCGGGCCGTCGTGGTGGAACACCTGGTCGCGGCGGGCATCGACGGGCAGGACGCCGGCGAACTCGCCGGCACGGTCATCAGCACCCTGGAGGGCGCCGAGCTCGCCGCCCAGATCGCCCGCAGCGAGGAGCCCCTGCTGGTCAGCGGCAAGCACCTGGCCCGGCTGCTCGCGACCTACTGCTGACCGCACCGCGGCACGCAAAAGGAGCCGGCCCGGCGGGAGATCCCTTCCCACCGGGCCGGCTCCGGCCCCACGACTCCCGACCACCGCCAGGAGCAACGGACTTGGGCATCGAGATCGCCCTGTACGACGCCCGCCCGAACAGCGGCCGGACCACCGGCCTGCTGCACCTGTCGGTCGACCACGGCGGCGCGCTCGCCGAAGCCCCGGCCGCGCACACCGGCCCGGCCGACCACCGGCTCGGCCGGATCGACCCGTACCGCGACACCCACCTCAACGAGCAGGACGCGGCGGCCGCCTTCGAGGAAGCCACCGCGCTGCTCGCCCGCTGCACCACCGAGGCGCAGCGGGCGGCCGTCCGCGACCTGCGCAACCTGTTCGCCAACTGCGCCGCGATACCGGGCAGTTGGATCTGCTTCATCGGCGACTGAGCCGCTACGACAACGCGGCACCCGCCCTGTGCACCTCGGCCGCGACCGCCAGGTCCTCCCAGGCCATCCCGACGCTCTTGAAGAACCGCGGCCGCCCGGTCGGCACCGGCGCGTCGCCGCGCACCAGCTCGGCCAGGTTCCACAGCTGCCGCCCGGCCACGCCCGCCATCAGCAGGTCCCCGGCCTCCCGGGCCGCGACCGAGCGCGCCTCCACGTAGAGTTCGGCCCGCTCGACCAGCGCCGCGTCCACCTCCCGCGCGTCCGGCTCGTGCGAGCCGACCGCCGCCACCGCCGCGTGCGCGGGCACCAGCACTCCGTCGAACAGCGGTGTGCGCGCGGTGGTGCAGCAGACCACCAGGTCCGCCTCCGCGACCGCCTCCGGCCCGCCGACGGCGGCCGCCAGCCCGAGCCGCTGCCCGTACGCCACCAGCGCCCCGGCCCGCCCGGCGTCGCGCGCGACCACCGTGAGCCGGGTCAGCGGCCGGACGGCCAGCAGCGCGTCGAGGTGCCCGTACGCCTGCGGCCCGGAGCCGAACAGCACCAGGTGCGCGGCCTCCGGCACCGCCAGCCGGCGCAGTGCGGCGGCGGTGACGGCCGGCGTGCGCAGCGCGGTGAGCGCGGCACCGTCCAGCAGGGCGATCGCCTGCAGGGTGGGCCCGTCCAGCAGCAGGTAGCTTCCGGTGATCCGGGGCAGCCCGTGCCGCGGGTTGTCCGGCGCCACCCCGGCGATCTTCACGCCCGCGTACGGCCCGGCGGCGGCCGGCATCATCAGCAGCTCGCCGGCCGGTACCGGCACGGCCGACCGGGCGGGTGCCGCTTCCGGGTCGAACCCGTCCAGCAGCACCCGCTCGATCGCCCCCACTGCCCCGGCGGGCCCGACGCCACCGGTGCCCTTCACGGCGTACTGGAGCGGCACAATCGCCGTACCGGGCCGGGCAGTCGGCTTCACAGGAGGAACCCCGTCCCCAGTTCGTCGTCCGGCGCCAGCACGAAGCCGTGCTCGCCGGTGCGGCAGGCCGTCCCGCCGACCTCGGTGACGACGCCCTCGCCCAGGGGGTCGCCGCCCGGGAGCACCCGGCCGGTGAACACCGTGCCGATGACCGACTCGTGCCGCAGCGGCTCGCCCGGGGCCAGCCGGCCCTCGGCGGCGAGCACCGCGAGCCGGGCGGAGGTTCCGGAGCCGCAGGGCGAGCGGTCGATCTGCCCGTCCGCGAAGACGGTGACGTTCCGCTGGTTCAACACCCCGTCTTCCGAGAGGAGTTCGTCATGGAGGATCACGCCGTACACCCCGGACAGCCGGGGGTCGGTCGGGTGCGACACCGCCTCGGAGTCCGCCAGGGCCGCCCTGATCTCCCGCCCCGCGGCGGTGAGTTCGGCCAGCTGCGCCGGCTCCACGGCCAACCCCAGCGCGGCGGCCGGCACGGAGGCGTAGCAGGCGCCGGAGTGCGCGACGGCGACCTCGACCGTACCGCGCGAGGTCCGCACCGGCAGCTTCAGCGCGCTCACCCGGGTGGGCACGTTGCGGAAGGTGACCCCGGTGGTGCGCCCGCCGGCCCGGTGGACCAGCGCGGTGACCCGGCCCGAGGGCACGTCGATCCGCACCGGCACCACGCCGTCCTCGGGGGACGCGACCAGTCCGGAGTCCACCGCCCAGGCGCCGAGCGCGATGGTGCCGTGCCCGCAGGCCGTCGAGTAGCCGTCCTTGTGCCAGAACAGCACGCCGAGGTGCGCCCCGTCGTCGTCCGGCGGCACCAGGAACCCGCCGTACATCCCGGCGTGGCCGCGCGGCTCCCGGGTGAGCAGCTGCCGGACGTCGTCCAGCGCGCTGGGCCGGGGCGCGGTGGCGCTGCCGCCCGCGCCGAGCGCGATGGCCCGCCGTTCGGCGACGGTCTCGCCGGGGATCGCCGGTGCGCCGTCCAGCACGATCCGGAACGGCTCGCCGGCGGTGTGGTAGTCGACGGTGCGGACGTACATCAGGCGCCTCCGCCCGGCAGCACGCTGACGGTCCGGCTGACGGTGTAGAAGTCCAGTGCGGCCTGGCCCTGTTCGCGCTCGCCGTGGCTCGCGCCCTTGGCCCCGCCGAAGGGCAGGTGGAAGTCGACGCCGCTGGACGGCGCGTTGACCCGGATCATGCCCGCGTCCAGCCGGTCGGCGGCGGCCAGCGCCACGTCCAGGCTGCGGGTGTGCACCGAGGTGGAGAGGCTGTGCGGGGTGTCGTTGGCGAGCGCGATCGCCTCGTCCAGGTCGGCGGCCGCGTGCAGCACGGCGACCGGGCCGAAGAACTCCTCGCGGGCCAGCGGGTGTTCGGCCGGTACGCCGGCGAGCAGGGTCGGCTCGACGTACCAGCCGGCCCGTTCGGGAACCCCGCCGCCGGTGAGCACCTCGGCGCCGGCCGCCACGGCCGAGCCGACGGCGAGGGTCAGCCGCTCCCGGGCGGCGGAGTTGACCACCGGCCCGCACACCGAGTCGTCCATCGCCGCCAGCGCCTTGACCAGCGCCTCGCGCAGCGGCTCGTACGCGGCGCCGACCGCGATCACCCGGCTGGTGGCGGTGCACTTCTGGCCGGCGTACCCGGCGACGGCGGCCGCGATGTGACCGGCGGCCTGCGCGATGTCGGCATCCGGCAGCACCAACGCGGCGTTCAGCCCGCCGAGTTCGGCCTGCACCGGCACCCCGCGCTCGGTCGCGGCGCGCACCACGGCCCGGCCGACGCCGGTCGAGCCGGTGAAGGAGACCACGTCCGCCGCCTCGACCAGCGCCGCGCCCTCCTGCGCGCCACCGGGCAGCACGGTGAGCACGTCCTCGGGCAGGCCGGCCCCGAGGGCCAGCTCCGCCAGCCGCAGCGCGCACGCCGTCGCCTCGGGCGCGGGCTTGAGGACCGCCGTGTTGCCCACCGCCAGGGCCGGCGCGGCCTTCCACGTCGGGATCGCCAGCGGGAAGTTCCACGGCGCGATCAGCCCGGCCACCCCGTACGGGCGGCGCCGGGTGAGCAGCAGTCCGGGCCCGGCGGCGGTCTCGTGCACCGCCCCGGAGGCCGCGTACGGCGCCTGCGCGTAGTAGCGCCAGATCGCCGCGGTCCGGGCGACCTCGCCGCGCGCCTCGGCGAGCGGCTTGCCGACCTCGCGCACGATCAGCGCGGTCAGCTCCTCCGCGTGCGCCTCGACCGCGTCGGCGATCCGGCCGAGCGCCGCCGACCGGGCGCCCGCGCCGGCCGCGAGCCAGCCGGCCTGCGCGGTGCGCGCCCGCCCGACGGCGGCCCGGACGGCCTCGGCGCCGGGTTCCTCGACGGCGACCACGAGGTCGTCCGGGTCGGCGGGGTTGTACGAGGTGATGGTCACGACTTGCAGCCCTTCAGGGGAGGTGCGGAGCAGGAGACCGCCGGGGTCGGAGCCGGGAGCCCGCCCGACCGGAACAACGGGCCCGCCCGGCCGCAGCAGGAGCCCCGGCCGGAACAGGAGGCCCGCCGGTTCAGAGCAGGAAGCCCGCCGGGAACGGGTCACTGGGGTCGAGGAAGTACTGGGCGGTGCCGGTGACCCAGGCGCGCCCGGTGACGGTGGGCACCACGGCGGGCCGCCCGGCCACCTCGGTCCCCTCGACCAGCCGCCCGGTGAAGGTCGTGCCGATGAAGGAGTCGTTGCGGAAGTCCTGCCCGAGCGGCAGTTCCCCGCGCGCGTGCAGCTGGGCCATCCGCGCCGAGGTGCCCGTCCCGCAGGGCGAGCGGTCGAACCAGCCGGGGTGGATGGCCATCGCGTGCCGGGAGTGCTCGGCGGTGGAGCCGGGGGCGAGCAGCTGGACGTGGTGGCAGCTGTGGATGGACGGGTCCTCGGGGTGGACCGGCCGGTCGGGGCTCGCGTTGATCGCGTCCATCATCGCGAGGCCCGCGTCCAGGATCTCCTGCTTGCGCTCGCGCTCGAAGGGCAGCCCGAACTCGGCGAGCGGCAGGATGGCGTAGAAGTTGCCGCCGTAGGCGAGGTCGTAGGTGACCGTGCCGTAGCCGGGCACCTCGATCTTGCTGTCCAGGGCGACGGAGTAGGAGGGCACGTTGCGGATGGTCACCGCCTTGGCGGCGCCGTCCTCGACGTGCACCTCGGCGACCACCAGCCCGGCCGGGGTGTCCAGCCGTACGGTGGTGACCGGCTCGACCACCGGCACCATCCCGGTCTCCACCAGCACGGTGGCGACCCCGATGGTGCCGTGCCCGCACATCGGCAGCAGTCCGGAGACCTCGATGTAGAGCACGCCGAAGTCGGCGTCCGGCCGGGTGGGCGGCTGCAGGATGGCGCCGCTCATCGCCGCGTGGCCGCGCGGCTCGTACATCAGCAGGGTGCGGAAGTGGTCCAGGTGCTGCTGGAAGTGCACCCGGCGCTCGGCCATGGTGGCGCCGGGGATGACGCCGAAGCCGCCGGTGATCACCCGGGTCGGCATGCCCTCGGTGTGCGAGTCGACGGCGTGGAACACGTGACGGCTGCGCATGGGTCACAACTCCCGTACAGGTTCTGGTGTTTGATGGGGGCCTGGCCGGCTGCGCGGGCAGCCGGCCGGGAGGCGGCACGACTAGGCGAGGCCTTCGGCCAGCGCCTTCTCGGTGGCGGCCCGCACGGCCGCCTCGATCTCCGGGGTGAGCGCCTGGCGCGGGGCCCGGACCGGGCCGCCGGGGCGCCCGGCGAGGTCCATGGAGAGCTTGATGGCCTGGACGAACTCGGTCTTGGAGTCCCAGCGCAGCAGCGAGTGCAGCGACTTGTAGAGCGGCAGCGCCGTCTCCAGGTCGTGCTTGACCGCGGCGTCGTAGAGCGCCACCGAGGCCTCCGGCAGCGCGTTCGGGTAGCCGGCGATCCAGCCGACCGCACCGGCCAGCGCCAGCTCCAGCAGCACGTCGTCGGCGCCGATCAGCAGGTCCAGCCCGGGGGCCAGCTCGGCGATCTCGTACGCCCGGCGGACGTCCCCGCTGAACTCCTTGACGGCGACGATCGAGCCCTCGCCGTGCAGCTGGGCGAGCAGCGCGGGGACGAGGTCCACCTTGGTGTCGATCGGGTTGTTGTACGCGACGATCGGCAGGCCCGCCTTGGCGACCTCGGCGTAGTGCGCGCGCACCGAGGCGTGGTCCGCCCGGTAGGCGTTCGGCGGCAGCAGCAGCACGGAGCCGGCGCCGGCCTCGGCGGCCTGGTCGGCCCAGCGGCGGGACTCGGCGCTGCCGTACGCGGCCACGCCGGGCATGACCCGGGCGCCGTCGCCGGCGGCCTCGACGGCCACCTCGACGACCCGGGCGCGCTCCTCGGCGGTGAGCGTCTGGTACTCGCCCAGCGAGCCGTTGGGGACGACGCCCTCGCAGCCGGAGTCGATCAGCCAGCGGACGTGCTCGGCGTAGGCGTCGTAGTCGACGGAGTGGTCCGGGCGCAGCGGGATCGTGGTGGCGACCATGATGCCGCGCCAGGGACGGGCGGTGTCGTGGGGGGTGATGGACACGATGAACTCCTTGGTGAGGTGTGACATTTTATAAGCAGGGGCGGGCCGGAGACAAGGTCCCCGGCCCGTCCGTTCGACGGCGGGCATCGGCTCCACGGCGGGCGTCGGTTCGTCGGCGGACGCCGCTTCGCCGGCGGACGCCGGTTCGCCGGCGGACGCCGGTTCGCCGGCGCGCCCGTCACGACTCCGGGGTGGGCCCCGCCGCCAGCTGCGAGAGCGGCACCGGACAGCCCAGCGGCCGCCGGTCGGGCCCCGGACCGCCCGGTTCCGCAGCCGGGCCGGCCAGACACGCCACGGCCGGACCGCACATCCGCCCCTGGCACCAGCCCATCCCGGCCCGGGTGAGCAGCTTGACGGTGCGCGGATCGCCCGCGCCCAGCTCGTCCACGGCCTCCCGGATCGCCGAGACCGGCACCTCCTCGCACCGGCAGACGTCGGTGTCCGGGCGCAGCCAGCCGGTCCAGCCCGGGCCCGGCCGGTGGGCGGCGGCCATCAGCTCGGCGAAGGCCCGCAGCCGGGAGCGCCGGCGCAGCAGCGCGGCCGTCGGCAGCGCCCCGGCCACCGCGTGCGCGGCCAGCTCGCCCTCGGCGAGCGCGAGGTCGGCGCCGCCGACGCCGTTGGTCTCCCCCGCCGACCAGAGGCCGGGGACGCTGGTGCGCAACCGGGCGTCGACCGCCAGCGCGACCGCGCCGTCCGGTCCGGCCGTGGTCCGCGCGCCCAGCTCGGTGGCCAGGTCGATCTGCGGTAGCAGGCCGTGGCCCACCGCGAGGGCGTCACAGTCGATCCGCCGCCCGCTGCCGGGCACCGGCCGCCAGTCGGCGTCCAGGCGGGCCACCGTGACACCGGTGACCCGGTCCGTGCCGTGCGCCTCGACCACCGCGCTGCGCGGGCGCAGCCGGACGCCGTGCCGCAGCAGCGCACCGCCGTGCCCGGCGCCCTCGACCAGCTTGCCGGGGACGCCCGCCAGCACGCCCGGACGCCGCGCGTACCCGAGGTAGGCGGTGGCCTCGACCACGGCGGGCACCTCGGCGCCCGCGGTGACCAGCGAGGACGCCGCGGCGAGCAGCAGCGGCCCGCTCCCGGCGACGACGATCCGGCGTCCGGGCAGGACCAGCCCGGCCTTGAGCATCGCCTGAGCGCCGCCCGCGGTGACCACCCCGGGCAGGGTCCACCCGGGGAACGGCAGCTGCCGCTCGTACGCGCCGGTGGCGAGCAGGACCGACCGGGCCCGGACGGTGGCCCGGTCGGTGCTTTCGGGCCCGCGGGTGGCGTGCACCGCGAAGCCGTCCTCGGCGCGCTCCAGCGCCCAGACCTGGTGCCCGGCCCGGAAGGCGGCCCGCCCGGCCCGTTCGTGGGCGTCGAGGCGGTCGGCCAGGCCGGTGTAGGCGGACCAGTGGTGGTGCAGCCGGTCCGGCCGGGCCGCGCCGAGGCCGGGCGCCGGGTGGCGGTAGTACTGCCCGCCGGTGTGCTGTCCGCCGTCCAGCAGGACGCAGCGCAGCCCGAGGTCGGCGGCGGTGACGGCGGCGGCGAGCCCGGCCGGGCCGGCCCCGATCACCGCGAGGTCGAAGGGCGAGGGGTCAGACGGCGAGGTCGGCACGGCCGTGGCCCTCCTGGGTGGTGACGGTGGTGCCGGGCTCGGCGGGGAGCAGGCAGGTGCGCTGGTTGGGCCGGCCGTCCACGGTGGCCAGGCAGTCGAAGCAGCTGCCGATCCCGCAGAACGCCCCGCGCGGCTTGCCGCCGACCCGGGTGGTGCGCCAGGCGAGCACGCCGTCGGCCCAGAGGGCGGCGGCGATCGACTGCCCGGGCAGCGCGGGGACGGGCCGCCCGTCGAACTCGATGTGGTGGGCGGGCCCGGGCTCGGCCTCGACCAGCCCGGCGGGGGTGCGGCGGCGCATCGGCGGCGTCTCCAATCCAGGACGGAATCTCATGCGGAACGATCGCGGGCGCGACCCCGCGCGGTGGTGGGTCCCACCCCACCGGGTCTCACGGCTGCCCGGTGGCCGGGCCTCACGGCGCCGGGAACCGGTCCGGGCGGAACGGCGCGAGGTCCTGCTCCGGCTGCTTCCCGGTGAGCTGTTCGCTGATCAGCAGCCCGGTTGCCGGAGCGAGCCCGATCCCGGCCCCCTCGTGCCCGCAGGCGTGGTACAGCCCGGGGACCCGCGGGTCGGCCCCGACGGCCGGCAGGTGGTCCGGCAGGTACGGGCGGAAGCCCCGGTAGGCGCGCAGCACGGTGACGTCCGCGAGCACCGGGAAGAGCTCCGCGGCCTGGCCGGCCAGTCGACGCAGCACCTCCTGGGAGAGCGTGCGGTCGAAGCCGACCCGCTCCCGGCTGGCGCCGATCAGCACCGGCCCGCCGGGGGTGCCCTCGATCACGGCGGAGGTCTCCAGCCCGGCCGAGCCGCTGGCCACGTTGGCCACGTAGTCGGCGGCGTAGACCTTGTGCCGGACGACCCGCGGCAGCGGTTCGGTGACCAGGACGAAGCCGCGCCGGGGCATCACCGGCAGGTGCACCCCGGCCAGGACGGCGAGCTCGCCGCCCCAGGTGCCGGCCGCGTTCACCACGGCGGGTGCGGCCAGTCGCCGGCGGTCGGTCCGCACGCCGCGCACGGCGCCGTCCGGCCCCCGGTCGACGGCGGTCACGGTCTCCCCGGTGATCAGCTCGGTACCCATCCGGCGGGCCGCGCGCAGCAGGTGGGCGGCGGCCAGGGCGGGCTGGACCTGGGCGTCCTGCGGGTAGTGGAAGCCGCCGGCCAGGCCGGGGGCGAGGTGCGGCTCCAGCTCCCGCAGCCGCTCGCCGGGCACCTCCTCGGCGACCACCCCGACGGCGCGCTGACCGGCGGCGAAGGCCCGCAGTGCCTCCTGGCCGGCGCCGGTGGAGGCGACCACCACGCCGCCCTTGGGCTCGTACTCGACGGCGGCGCCGAGGTCCTCGGCGAGTTCGCGCCAGAGCCGGGTGCTGAGCAGCGCGAGGTCGAGCTCGGGCCCGGGCTCCTTGTCGGAGACCAGCAGGTTGCCCTCGCCCGCGCCGGTGGTGCCGCCGGCCACCGGCCCGCGGTCCACGACGGCGACGGCGAGCCCGGCGCGGGCGGCGTAGTAGGCGCAGGCGGCGCCGACCACACCGGCGCCGACCACGACGACGTCCAGGGGAGGTCTCTCGGTCTTCAGCACGTCAGTAATATGTCACATGCCATCCACCCTGCCAAGACCGCCCGGCCGAAACCCGGAAAAGCCCCCGACCAGCGGAAAGCCCCGGCCCGCCGCTCGCTGGCGACGGGCCGGGGCTCCCTCAGGACCCACCGGCTCAGGTGATGTCGTCCATCTGCTCGTGCCGCGCGGCCGGCACCGGAGCGCTGCTCGCCGCCGGGGCCGCGGAGGCGTGGACGCTCTCCGCACCGGCCACCGGCTGCACGGACAGGTCCACGTGCGAGGCCTCCTCGTCGTCCAGCAGGGCGTCCGGGTTGCGGCGCGCCTTGCGCTTGTCGAAGGCCAGCGCGATGATCACCGCGATGAAGTACAGGCCCCAGATCGGCGCGGCCAGCGCGAGCATGGTCAGCGGGTCGGCGCTCGGCGTGGCGAAGGCCGCGAACACCGTGATGCCCATGACCATGCCGCGCCACCAGCCGAGCAGCCGCTTGCCGCTGACCATGCCGACCAGGTTCAGCATCACGAGCAGCAGCGGGAACTCGAAGGCGAGGCCGAAGACCAGCACCATCCGGGTGGCGATGTCGAAGTAGTCGTCCGGCGGCAGGATCGGCGTGGTCTTGTCCGGCGTGAACGAGATCAACACCTCGACCGTGGCGGGCAGCACCAGGAACGCGACACCCACACCGGCCAGGAACAGCGGCGCCCCGCACACCATGAAGATGACGGTGTACTTCTTCTCGTGCCGGTGCAGGCCGGGCGCCACGAACGCCCAGACCTGCCACAGCCAGATCGGCACCGAACCGACCACGCCGGCCGTCAGCGCGACCTTGAGCATCCAGGTGAAACCCGAGGTCAGACCGATGGTGGAGACCTGAGCGCACTTGCCGTGGTACTGGCCGGCGGTCTCCTCGGTGCACTGCGGGAGCGGTTTGAGGAGGAGGCTTTCGAGCTGCTTGTGGTAGATCAGGGCCACGATGGTGATCAGCACGATCGCCAGGACCGACTTGACCACGCGGTTGCGCAGTTCCCGCAGGTGGTCGGCGAGGGCCATCCGCCCTTCAGGATCCTTTGACGCCTTCGGCGCCTTGGAGAGCTTGCTCAACCCCGGTCCTCAACTCGTGCGTCGAGGCCCGCCGGTCGACGGGCCTCCTTGGTCGCGTGCGTCGCGTGCGTCGCTTGCATCGCGTGTCGCGTGCGTCGCTTGCATCGCGTGTCGCGTGCGTCGCGCTCAGTGCGGGCGTTCGCCGTCCGGCTCCGCCACCGGACGGGCCGTGCCCGACGCGCCCGGAGCTCCCGGGACGGCCCGACCCGCGGCGCCGTCCAGCGGCGTCGGAGCGGGCCGCGCGGACTGCTCGGACTCGCCGTCCGTCCGCATCGCCCTGGCCTCGCTCTTCAGGATCCGCAGCGACTTCCCCAGCGACCGCGCGACCTCCGGCAGCCGCTTGGCTCCGAACAGCACGATGGCGAGTACCACGATCACCACGATCGCGGTCATCGAGATGCGCATGCGCGACCACCTTCAGTCATGGCGGCCCGCCGGGCCGCCCGCTGCGGATGGTAACCGCTGCGGGTGACGCCACGACGACGGCCGCCCGAACAGGACAGCGGCCCCCGGCACACGGATTCGGGAGCCATCTGAGAGCGTAACCCGGCCCTACGTCCGCGCAGCAGCCCCCGTACCGTCCACGGCCGCGGTGTGCTACCGGCCCGGCACCGCCGCGGCCAGCTCCTCGGCCGCCGTGGCCAGCGCCCGCGAGGCCGTGTCCACGCCCTTGGCCAGCGCCCGCACGTCCAGCCAGAGCCGGATCGCGAGGACCCCCAGGACCAGCAGGCCCGCGGTGGCGAGCAGGACGGCGGCGACGAGCATCCAGGACATGCGCCCCACCCTATACGGGCGCCCCGGGCACTACCCCTCGACCGGGACGAGCCGCATGGTGCGGACCCCCGCCCCGGTGAGCGCCTCGACGATCTTCTCCCCGGCCGGCTTGCGCACCGCGGCCCCGCACAGCGGGCAACCGAAGCTGTAGTGCGCCTGGGCCGGGGTGCGACCGAGGGTCAGGCGGAACTCCTCGGCCGGGAGCTCGACCTTCTCCCGGCACTCCGAGCAGTACACCTTGAATCTGGTCCCGGGTTCCACCGCTCAGACCTGCCCCTCCCCGTAGGCGGCCAGCGCTTCCCGCGCGGCCGAGCGCGCCTGCTCGGCCAGTTCGGGCGGCGAGACGATCCGGCCGTCCCGGCCCAGCCGCAGCGCCAGCGGGCGCAGCTGGGAGGGGTCGGCGCTGCGCAGGGTGATCCGCAGCCCGCCGTCGGGCAGTTCCTCGGCCCGGTCGTGGGTGTAGTACTCGGCCACCCAGCGGCCGCCGGAGGAGACCTCGACCACCACCTCCGGGTCGTCCGCCGCCGGGTTGACCAACCCGCCGCTCAGGTCGCGCGGCTCGCGCCGGGGCGGGTCGGCCGGGACGTCCAGCACGCGGATCTCGGCGACCCGGTCCAGCCGGAACATCCGGTGGTCCTCGGAGGTGCGGCACCAGGCTTCGAGGTAGGTGTGGCCCTCGGTGAGCAGCCGGATCGGGTCGACCTCGCGCTCGGTCATCCCGCCGCGCCCGTGCGAGTAGTAGCGCAGCCAGAGCCGGCGGCCCTCGCTGAGCGCGCGGTCGATGTCCGCGAAGACGTGGCTCTCCGCCTCGAAGGTCACGCCGACCCGGGCGCTGCCCTCGGCGCTCTCGCCCGCCGCGTTCTCGATCTTGGCGACGGCCCGGGTGAGCGCCTCCCGGTCCCCGGCCCGCAGTCCGGGCAGGCCGGCCACCGCGCGGGCGGCCACCAGCAGCGCGGTCGCCTCGTCCGCGGCCAGCCGCAGCGGCTGGGCCACGTCGTCGACGTTGTGCCACCAGATCCGCTCGCCGTCGGTGTCGATGTCGAGCAGGTCGCCGCCGCGGAAGCTGGTGCCGCACATCGGCAGCACGTTGAGGTCCCCGATCAGCTCGCGCTCGCTGATCCCGAAGGCGCGGGCCACCTCGGCGACCTCGGCCCCCGGCCGCTCGCGCAGGTAGGTGACCAGCGACAGCATCCGCCTGGTCTGGTCAATGGCGTTGCTCATGCCCGTACGTCCTCCGAGTCCAGCCCCGCGACCGCCCGCAGCCGGTCGACCACATCCGCCCGCAGCTCCTCCGGCCCGAGCACCACCACGTCCGGCCCGAACTCGGCCAGATCGGCGCCCAGCCCGTTGCCGTACGGGATCTCCAGCTCGTCCCAGGCCTCGTCCACCCGGGTGCTGTTCAGCGCCTTGGTGCGCAGCGGGAAGCCGGCGCCTCGGCGGACCCGGACGGTCGCGGTGGCGGTGGCCCCCTCCCCCGCGAACTTCGCCACGGTGGCCCGGACGTCCACGTGCTCGGGCACGGTGCCCAGGAACGCCCCGCTCCGCGCCTTCACCCTGCCGGTGATCCGGCTGAGCCGGAACACCCGGGCGTCCCCGCGGTCGCGGTCGTAGCCGGCCAGGTACCAGTGGCCGCGCCAGCACTCCAGAGCCCACGGCTCCACGCTGCGCTGCTCGACGGCGGCGGCGCCGGCCTTGCGGTACTCGAAGGTGACCGGGCGGCGGTCCCGGGCGGCGGTGAGCAGCGGCTCGAACGCGGCCTCCCGGGCGGGGATGCGCGGCTCCAGGGCGGAACGGCCCTCGGCCTCGGCGAACGGCACCCCGGCCGCGCGCAGCTTCTGCAGCGCGCCGCTGGCCGCGCCGGACATCTTGGCCTGCTGCCACACCCGGGCCGCCAGCGTCAGCGCGGCGGCCTCCTCCGCGTCCAGCGCGATCTCGGGCAGCCGGTTGCGGTCGGCGCGGGCCAGGTAGCCCAGCTCGCCGTCCAGGGCGCTCTCGTCGACGTCGATCACCAGGCCGAGCTCGCGCAGGTCGTCCTTGTCCCGCTCGAACATCCGGTTGAAGGCGTCCTCGCTGCTGCCCTGCCAGGCCTCGCGGTACGCCTCGATGGATTCCCGCAGCTCCTTCTTGGAGAGCGGACGTCTGGTGTTCATCAGGCACAGGGCGAGATTCATCAGCCGCTCTGCCTTGGCGATCGCCATCGCTGACCCTTCCGGTGTTGCCGCGCCGCGCGCGGGGTGCGCCAACCGGGCGATCACCACCCGGCGGGACCGACCGTACCGGTAGCGGTACGCACTGCAAAAGCGGCCTCCCGCACCCGGTTCCCGCGCGGTGTCCTCCGCACCCGGACAAGCCCGTGGGCCGGGCCCCGGAGGGGTCCGGCCCACGGTGCGAGCAGGCTCAGACGGCCAGCAGGCTCAGACGGCCAGCAGGTCGACCACGAAGATCAGGGTCGAGCCCGCCGGGATGGCCGGGGTCGGCGACTGGTTGCCGTAGGCCAGGTGCGACGGGATGGTCAGCTCGCGACGGCCGCCGACCTTCATGCCGACGACGCCCTGGTCCCAGCCCTTGATGACGCGGCCGCCGCCCAGCGGGAAACGGAACTCGTTCGGGCTCCGGTTCCAGCTGGCGTCGAACTCCTCGCCCGTCTCGAAGGTCACGCCGACGTAGCGGACGCTGACGTTCTGGCCCTTCTTGGCCTCCGCGCCGTCACCGACGACGATGTCGCGGATCTGCAGCTCCGTCGGGGCGTCGCCGATCGGGAAGTCGATCTCGGGCTTCTCGTTGAGGTTGACGCTCACAGTCCCTCTTCTCACATTTGGCGGTTCCGTACACGACCAAGCGGCGGGCGCCCGCACCCGGTCCGCCCCGACAGCGGGGACGGACCACGGTACGCGCGCCCGCCGCCCGTACGGGTCCGGCCACGCGGCCGGGCCCGAAGGTCACACAGACACTATTGTCACCCGAAAGTGGATCAGCCCTGACCGGCGTCCAGGATGTCCACCACGAAGACCAGCGTCGCGCCGGGCGGGATGTCGCCCTGGCCCTTGTCGCCGTAGCCCAGCGCCGCCGGGATCACCAGCTCGACCCGGCTGCCCACGGTCTGGCCCTCCAGGCCCTGGTCCCAGCCCTGGATGACCTGGCCGCCGCCGACCGGGAAGGTGAACGCCTGGCCCTTGCTGAGCGAGGAGTCGAACACCTTGCCGTCCTTGAACAGCGCGCCGGTGTACTGGACGACGACCTTCTCGCCCTTCTCCACCTTCGGCCCGTTGCCCTTGATCAGGACGTGGGACTTCAGCTCGGTCGGGTCCTTGGCGCCGGCCACCGGGGTGATCTCGGCCGGCTTCTTGCCGTTGTCCTTGACCTGCGGGAAGTCCGCCGGCGGCGGGGTGACCGTGCCGCTGACCACCGCGTCCGGCGCGTTGGCGTTGCGGACGTCGATCACGAAGATCAGGTCGTCCTTGGGCCCGATCGACATGTCGGCCTTGCCCTGGGAGCCGAACGCGGCGGCCGGCGGGGCCACCACCAGGATCCGGCTGCCGGCCTTCTTCCCGATCACGGCCTGGTCCAGCGCCGGGATCAGTGAGTCCGTGCCGGCCTGGAAGATCTGCGGCTTGCCGTTGGCGTCGTACGAGCTCGGGATGTCCTTGCCGGTGTTCCAGTCCTTGGCGGTGTAGTCCACCGAGGTCCAGGAGTTCTTGTCCACCTTGGCGCCGGAGCCCTCGGAGAGCACCTTGACCACGAAGGAGCCGTCCGACGCCTCGCCCGGCACCTGGATGTCGGCCTTCTTGCCGAAGTCGCCGGTGACGGTCGGCAGCACCTTGGCGCTGTCCTTGATCGGCGGCACCGGGTCGGCGGTCGGCTTGGGCGGCGCGGTCGCGGCGTCCGGCTTCGCGGCGCTCGCGTCCTTGCCGCCACCGTCCTTGTTGACCAGGTACAGCGTCACGGCGCTGCCCGCCAGCAGCACGGCCAGCACCGTGCCGAGGATCACACCGAGCCGGCCGACGCTCGGCGGGTTCTCGTCGTACCCGGCCTCGGAGGTGTCGGCCCGGCGGACGGTGGAGGCGAAGATCTGCGGCGTGTCGTCGGTCGTCGTCCCGCTCGGGGCACGCGGCGCCTCGCCGGGCTGCGCCCAGCCGGCCTGCTGCTTCAGGATCGACGGCGGGACGACGATCGACTCGCCGTCCCCCGGAAGCGGGCCGCCGGGACGGGAGGCGGCCGGGTCACCCGCAGGGCTGTCGTTCGCCGCGGTGCCGGCCCCGCCCGGGCTCGGCGTCTTCTCAGTCATGACTCCCCATCCATCTCGCCACAGGTCTTCCAGGTCTGCGCCCGGCGTGCTGAACGCCGGCCTGCCGTCGCACCGCCCGCCCCGGACCTCGGCGCCGGACGGCACCTGCCACAGCGCGAGGGCAGTATGACAGCTCAGGATGAGGGCGGACGCTTCGTTGTACGAGCGTCCGCCCAAGCGTACGGAATCCCCCGGGTGACTTCCTAGACCGCTTCCAGAATGTCGATCACGAAGACCAGCGTGGAGTTCGCGGGGACCGCGCCCTGCGCCTTGTCCTGGTAGCCGAGCGCGGGCGGCACCACAAGCATCACCCGGCTGCCCACGTTCTGCCCCACCAGGCCCTTGTCCCACCCCTCGATCACGCTGCCGGTGCCGATCTGCACCGCCTGCGCCCCGCCGTGCGACCACGAGGAGTCGAACTGCTGGCCGTTGCTCCACAGCACCCCGGTGTACTGCACCACCAGGGTCTGCCCGCTCTTGACCTGCTTGCCCTCGCCCTTGATCAGCACCGCCTGCTGCAGGTCGGTGGGCGCGGGCTGCCCGGCCGGGATCGTGATCGTCACCGGCGCCTTGCCGTTGTCCTTGACCTGCGGCAGCGTCGGGGGCGGCTGCGTCATGGTCCCGGTCAGCGTGGAGTCCGGCGCCAGGCTCTCCATGATGTCCAGCACGAACACCACGGTGTCGTTCTTCTCGACGCCCAGCTGGGTGGAGCCCTGCTCGCCGAAGGCCGCCGCCGGCGGGGCCACCACAAGCAGCCGGCTTCCCACCTTCTTGCCGATCACGCTCTGGTCCAGCGCCGGCACCAGCTGCCCGCTGCCCGCCTGGTAGAGCTGCGGCTTGCCGTTCGGGTCGTACGAGCTGGGCAGGTCCTTGCCGGTGGTCCAGTCCTTCGCGGTGTAGTTGACCGTCACCCAGTCGCCCTTGTTGACGGTCTGGCGCTCGCCCTCGGTGACCGTGTTCACCACGAACTGACCGCTGGGCTGGCCCTCGGGGATGGTGATGGTCGCCTTGCTGCCGAATCCGCCACCCGAAAGTGTGGGCATCGGCGGCGCCTCGCTGACCGGCGCCGGCACGGTCGGGGCAGCGCTCGCCGCGGACGGCGTCGCCGGTCCTGCCGCCTTGGTGGAACTGCTGCAGGCGACGGCCAGCAGCAGCGGCAGGGTGAGAAGCAAACCGGCGGTGCGGCGCACGGTGGTCCTAACTGTCGGTCGAAGTCGGCTCTCCTGACTCGACGGACAGCGTATGCCCGGCACGCGTCCGGCCCCGGTAGACACCACCGGGGCCGGACGGTGCCGTGATCAGGGCACCTCGCTCACGAACCGTGGACTACATGCCCGCGATGAGCTTCTCCACCCGCTCGTCCACCGACCGGAACGGGTCCTTGCACAGCACCGTGCGCTGCGCCTGGTCGTTCAGCTTCAGGTGCACCCAGTCCACCGTGAAGTCCCGGCGCTGCTCCTGCGCCCGGCGGATGAAGTCCCCGCGCAGCCGCGCCCGGGTGGTCTGCGGCGGGATCGACTTGGCCTCGAAGGTCTTGAGGTCGGTGGTCACCCGCTGCGCCTGGCCCTTGCCCTGGAGCAGGTAGAACAGGCCCCGGCGGCGGTGGATGTCGTGGTACGCGAGGTCGATCTGCGCCACCCGCGGGTTGGACATGCTCATCTGGTGCTTCTCGCGGTAGCGCTCGATGAGCTTGTACTTCATGATCCAGTCGATCTCGGTGGCCACCCCGTCCAGCCGCTCGGTGCGGACGGCCTCCAGGGTGCGGCCCCACAGGTCGAGGACCCGCGCGATCGTGCCGGTGTTGATGCCCTTGCGGTCGGCGAACTCCAGCGCCTTGCTGTAGTACTCCTCCTGGATGTCGAGCGCGCTGGCCTCGCGGCCGTTGGCGAGCCGCACCTGGTGGGTGCCGGTGAGGTCGTGGCTCACCTCGCGGATCGCCCGGATCGGGTTCTCCAGGGTGAGGTCGCGCATCACCACGCCGGCCTCGATCAGCCGCAGCACCAGGTCGGTGGCGCCGACCTTGAGCAGCGTCGTCGTCTCCGACATGTTGGAGTCGCCGACGATCACGTGCAGCCGGCGGTAGCGCTCGGCGTCCGCGTGCGGCTCGTCCCTGGTGTTGATGATCGGCCGCGAGCGGGTGGTGGCGGAGCTGACGCCCTCCCAGATGTGCTCGGCCCGCTGGCTGACGCAGTACACCGCGCCGCGCGGGGTCTGCAGCACCTTGCCCGCGCCGCAGATCAGCTGCCGGGTCACCAGGAAGGGGATCAGCACGTCGGCCAGCCGGGAGAACTCGCCGTGCCGGGCCACCAGGTAGTTCTCGTGGCAGCCGTAGGAGTTCCCGGCGGAGTCGGTGTTGTTCTTGAAGAGGTAGACGTCCCCCGCGATGCCCTCCTCGTGGAGCCGCCGCTCGGCGTCCACCAGGAGGCCTTCGAGGATGCGCTCGCCCGCCTTGTCGTGCGTCACCAGCTCGACCACGTCGTCGCACTCGGGCGTGGCGTACTCGGGGTGGGATCCGACGTCGAGGTAGAGCCGGGCGCCGTTGCGCAGGAAGACGTTGCTGCTGCGGCCCCAGGAGACGACCCGGCGGAACAGGTACCGCGCGACCTCGTCCGGCGACAGCCGTCGCTGCCCGCGGAACGTGCAGGTCACGCCGTACTCGTTCTCCAGCCCGAAAATCCGGCGGTCCATGAGCACTCCATTCTGGTCGGAGCTGTCCGAAACCGCCTCCACGACGACTGGGCCGCCGCAGGGGCACCGGAGTCCCGCACGTCGGCGGTCCGGCCGCCGTACGGGACTCCGCAGGCACTGCTACTCCGGCGCGGTGTCCGCCGGGTTGTCCTCGTCGTCCGCCTCGGCGGACTGGTCCCCGTCGAGCAGCCGGCCGAGCTGGTTGCCCAGGATCCGCTTGAACTTGCGCTGCTGGAACCGCTGGCGGTCGAGGACCGCGACCTCCAGCTGCTCCGGGGTGAGGCTGCGCGGGCTGCCGCCGTTGGGGTCGCGGGCGAGCGAGTCGACCGCGACCTTCACCGCCTCGGTCAGGCTCAGGCCGACGCGGTGGCGCTGGCCCAGGTAGTTGCCGATGGAGTCGGCGTTGCCACCGACCACCACGTAGTTCTTCTCGTCGACGACCGAGCCGTCCGGCGTGAGCCGGTAGATCTGGTCGTTGTCGCTGGTGCGGCCGACCTCGGCCACGATCAGCTCGACCTCGTACGGCTTCTCCCCGACCGAGGAGAAGATGGTGCCCAGGGTCTGGGCGTACACGTTGGCCAGGCCGCGGGCGGTGACGTCGGCCCGGTCGTAGGAGTAGCCGCGCAGGTCGGCGTAGCGGACGCCGCCGATGCGCAGGTTCTCGAACTCGTTGTAGCGCCCGACCGCCGCGAAGGCGATCTTGTCGTAGATCTCGGAGACCTTGTGCAGCGCTCTGGAGGTGTTCTCCGCGACGAAGACGATGCCGTCGGCGTAGGTGAGCACGACCACGCTGCGGCCGCGCGCGATGCCCTTGCGGGCGTACTCCGCGCGGTCCGCCATGGCCTGCTGGGGCGAGACGTAGAACGGTGTCGACACCGGCGGTCGTCCCTTTCCTGTGAGGTGATGGCTAGATCAGCGGGGCCTGCGGACCGTTGGGGCGGGTCAGGCGCTCGTCGGTGATGGCGACGGCGACCTCCGTGACCTCCGCCTCGGTGAGCCGGCGGAAGCCGTCCTCGGTGATCAGCGAGACGATCGGGAAGATCTTGCGGGCGAGGTCCGGGCCACCGGTGGCGGAGTCGTCGTCCGCCGCGTCGTAGAGCGCCTGGACGACCAGGGTGACGGCCTGGTCGGCCGTCAGGTCCTCGCGGTACAGCTTCTTCATCGAGCCGCGGGCGAAGACCGACCCCGAACCGGTGGCGGCGAAGCCGCGCTCCTCGGAACGCCCGCCGGTGACGTCGTAGTTGAAGATCCGGCCGCGGCCGCGGTCCAGGTCGTAGCCGGCGAAGATCGGCACGACCGCCAGCCCCTGCATCGCCATGCCCAGGTTGCCCCGGATCATGGTGGTGAGGCGGTTCGCCTTGCCCTCCAGGGAGAGCGTGGTGCCCTCGATCTTCTCGTAGTGCTCCAGCTCCAGCTGGAACAGCCGGACCATCTCGACCGCGAGGCCGGCGGTTCCGGCGATGCCGACCGCGCTGTACTCGTCGGCCGGGAACACCTTCTCGATGTCGCGCTGGGCGATCACGTTGCCCATCGTCGCCCGGCGGTCACCGGCGATCACCACGCCGCCGTCGAAGACCGCGGCCACGATCGTCGTCCCGTGCGGGGCCTCGACGACGGCGCCCTCGGGGAGCCCGCGGCGACCGGGGATCAGCTCCGGCTGGTGCTCCGCCAGGAAGTCGAGGAACGAGGACGATCCCGGGGTCAGGAAGGCAGCCGGTAGACGCCCGGTGCCACGAGTGTTGGCTTCCACACGATTCCTTCCAGGTAGCTTGAAGCGCGCGCTGCCCGCACCCTACCCGCCCGACGATCACCGGCGGAGCGAGGAGGGGAGGTGCCGGGCGGCCGGGCGGCTGACGCCGCCCGACCGCCCTCGACGGTCGCGACCGTGAATTCCCGAATACCGGGGACGGGCTATTGCCCGCCCTTTTGGACGAAGCCCCTCACGAAATCCTCCGCGTTCGACTCCAGGACCTCGTCGATTTCGTCCAGCACCGCGTCGACGTCGTCGCTCAGCTTTTCCTGGCGTTCCTTGAGGTCGTCGGAATTCTGCGTTTCCGCGGCCTGCTCCTCGACCTCCTCGGAGGAGCGGTTTGCCCGCTGCTGGCCGCCGCCGGTGTCCTTGCTCGCCATTTCCCTCACCCCGCTCGATTCGTCTGGCACGGTTTGGTCGGTTGGGTCGTTGCCGGTTGGCACCGACCCTATACACAAGGTGCGACTGCCGCTCCCGGTTTGCCGGTGGCGCTTCCTGTCCAACACCCGCTGCCACCCCGGATGATTCCCATTCGGCGGACGTTCACCCGTGGTGATCGAAAAGTTACCCGCCGGACAGCACCCGGAGCAGGTCCTCCGCCGTGCGGCAGCGGTCCAGCAGCTCCTTGACGTGGTTGCGGGTGCCCCGCAGCGGCTCCAGCGTGGGCACGCGCTGCAGCGAGTCCCGGCCCGGCAGGTCGAAGATCACCGAGTCCCAGGAGGCCGCGGCGACGTGGTCCGCGTACTGCTCCAGGCAGCGCCCGCGGAAGTACGCCCTGGTGTCCTCCGGGGGCTTGGAGACGGCCCGCACGACCTCGTCCTCGGTCAGCAGCCGCTCGAAGCGCCCGCGGGCCACCAGGCGGTTGTAGAGGCCCTTCTCGGCCCGCACGTCGCTGTACTGGAGGTCGACCAGCTGAAGCCGCGGGTTCGACCACTCCAGGGCGTCCCGGCTGCGGTAGCCCTCCAGGATCTCCCGCTTGGCGATCCAGTCCAGCTGCCTGGACAGCGACATCGGGTCGCGTTCCAGCCGGCCCAGGACGTCCTCCCAGCGGGCCAGCACGTCCACCGTCTGCTCGTCCGCGTCCGTCCCGAAGCGGTCCTCGACGTACTTGCGGGCCAGCTCGAAGTACTCCAGCTGCAGCTGGACGGCGGTGAGCTTGCGCCCGTTGCGCAGGGTGATCAGGTGCTTGAGCGTCGGGTCGTGGGAGACCCGGTGCAGGGTGCGCACCGGCTGGTCGACCGCGAGGTCGGAGGCGATGAAGGAGTCCTCGATCATCGACAGGACCAGCGAGGTGGTGCCCAGCTTGAGGTAGGTGGAGATCTCGGAGAGGTTGGCGTCCCCGATGATCACGTGCAGCCGGCGGTACTTCTCGGCGTCGGCGTGCGGTTCGTCCCGGGTGTTGATGATCGGCCGCTTGAGCGTGGTCTCCAGGCCGACCTCGACCTCGAAGTAGTCCGCGCGCTGGCTGATCTGGAAGCCGTGCGCCGAGCCGTCCTGGCCGATGCCGACCCGGCCGGCGCCGGTGACCACCTGGCGGGAGACGAAGAACGGGGTGAGGTGGCGCACGATGTCGGCGAACGGCGTCGCCCGCTTCATCAGGTAGTTCTCGTGGGTGCCGTAGGAGGCGCCCTTGTTGTCGGTGTTGTTCTTGTACAGGTGGATGTTCTGCCCGTTGGGCAGCTCCAGCGCGCGTTGCGCGGCGGCCGCCATGATCCGCTCGCCGGCCTTGTCCCACAGCACGGCGTCGCGCGGGTTGGTCACCTCGGGCGAGCTGTACTCGGGGTGCGCGTGGTCCACGTAGAACCGGGCCCCGTTGGTGAGGATGACGTTGGCGAGGCCGATGTCCTCGTCGGTCAGCTGGCTGGCGTCCGCCACCTCGCGCGCCAGGTCGAAGCCCCGCGCGTCGCGCAGCGGATTCTCCTCCTCGAAGTCCCAGCGGGCCCGCCGTGCCCGGTGCATCGCCGCCGCGTAGGCGTTGACGATCTGGGACGAGGTGAGCATGGCGTTGGCGTTGGGGTGCCCGGGCACGGAGATCCCGTACTCGGTCTCGATGCCCATCACGCGCCGTACGGTCATGCGGCCCTCCTTGCCCGGTGCGCCGCCCCCGGCGGGCGGAACACGCTGACGTACCGCTGAACAACACCGGCGCCGGACGTCTGCCCGCGGACGGTGGGTCGAGCCTAGAACCCGGCGCCGACCGGCGGGCCCCGAGACGCGCCGTCCGGCTGCGGGGCCGCGAGGCGCCACAGCCGGACGGTGTGCGTACAGCTCCGGGGACCGCTTCGGGCCCGGGTAACCGCGTGCTTCCCTACAGGTACTGCCCTGTGTTGGCGACAGTGTCGATGGAGCGGCCGGACTCGGCGCCCTGCTTGCCGGTGACCAGCGTGCGGATGAAGACGATCCGCTCGCCCTTCTTGCCGGAGATGCGGGCCCAGTCGTCCGGGTTGGTGGTGTTCGGGAGGTCCTCGTTCTCCTTGAACTCGTCCACGCAGGCGGCGAGCAGGTGGGAGACGCGCAGGCCCCGCTGACCGTGGTCGAGGAAGTCCTTGATGGCCATCTTCTTCGCGCGGTCGACGATGTTCTGGATCATCGCACCGGAGTTGAAGTCCTTGAAGTACAGGACCTCCTTGTCACCGTTGGCGTAGGTGACCTCCAGGAAGCGGTTCTCCTCGGTCTCGGAGTACATCCGCTCCACCACCGACTGGATCATCGCGCCCACCGTGGCCTCGACGGAGCCGTCGTGCTCCTTGAGGTCGTCCGGGTGGAACGGCAGCGAGTCCTTGAGGTACTTGGAGAAGATGTCCTTCGCGGCCTCGGCGTCCGGGCGCTCGATCTTGATCTTGACGTCCAGGCGGCCGGGCCGCAGGATCGCCGGGTCGATCATGTCCTCGCGGTTCGAGGCGCCGATGACGATGACGTTCTCCAGGCCCTCCACGCCGTCGATCTCGGCGAGCAGCTGGGGGACGATGGTGTTCTCCACGTCCGAGCTGACGCCGGAGCCGCGGGTGCGGAACAGCGACTCCATCTCGTCGAAGAAGACGATGACCGGGGTGCCCTCGCCCGCCTTCTCCCGGGCCCGCTGGAAGACCAGGCGGATCTGCCGCTCGGTCTCGCCCACGTACTTGTTGAGCAGCTCGGGGCCCTTGATGTTGAGGAAGTAGCTCTTCCCCTGCGGGCGGCCGGTGACCTCGGCGACCTTCTTGGCCAGCGAGTTGGCGACGGCCTTGGCGATCAGCGTCTTGCCGCAGCCGGGCGGGCCGTACAGCAGCACGCCCTTGGGCGGGCGCAGCTCGTACTCCTTGAAGAGGTCGGCGTGCAGGTACGGCAGCTCGACCGCGTCGCGGATCAGCTCGATCTGGTTGCTCAGGCCGCCGATCTGGCGGTAGTCGATGTCCGGGACCTCTTCGAGGACCAGCTCCTCGACCTCGGCCTTCGGCACGACCTCGTACACGTAGCCGGAACGCGGTTCCAGCAGCAGGGCGTCCCCCGCCCGGATGGTGAGCTCGCGCAGCGGTTCGGCGAGGCGCACCACCCGCTCCTCGTCGGTGTGGCCGAGAACCAGGGCGCGTTCGCCGTCCTCCAGGACCTCCTTGAGGGTGACGATCTCGCCGATGCGCTCGAAGGCCATCGCGTCCACGACGTTGAGGGCCTCGTTGAGCATCACTTCCTGGCCGCGCCGCAGCTCGTCGAGGGCGACGTTGGGGCTGACGTTCACACGGAGCTTCCGCCCGCCGGTGAAGATGTCCGCGGTCCCGTCCTCGTTGGCTTCGAGGAAGGTGCCGAAGCCGGCCGGGGGCTGTGCCAGCCGGTCCACTTCCTCCTTGAGGGCCACGATCTGGTCGCGGGCCTCACGCAGGGTGGAGGCGAGCCGTTCGTTCTGGGCGGTCACGCCGGCCAGGTTGGTCTGGAGCTCGACGATCCGCTCTTCGAGGATTCTCGAATTGCGCGGCGAGTCGGCGAGCTTGCGGCGCAGCACGGCGATTTCCTGCTCAAGGTACGAGACCTGAGCGGCCTCGTCGGAACCACGAGCGGGCCTGCCGGTGCTGCGGTTGTAGTCGTCATCGTGGGCTGCCACGGTCCTCACCTCCTCCGGGGAGCTGGACGCTTCCAGACCCTACCTGGGACCAGGGGTCCGTAAACCCCTAGATCAAGAAAGATGGAACGGGCGTGTCCGATCTTCGCCCCAGCGTGCTTCCCCTCTGCTAAGGGGGATACCCACCGCGCACCACCCAAAGCGGGCCAGATGTATCGTCGAGCGAAGTGATATCCGATCGCGACCGCTACCCGAGGTCCGATCGTTGTACGAATGGCGGGATTGCACCCAGAAATGGGCGACCCGGGACAGAAACGGCAGGGGACCATGTCGGTGACCGAGCAGACGGCCGCGGCGACCGGAGAACTGGAGGTGTGGATCGACCAGGACCTGTGCACCGGCGACGGGATCTGCGTCCAGTACGCACCGGAGGTCTTCGAGCTCGACATCGACGGCCTCGCCTACGTGAAGGGACCGGACGACGAGCTGCGCCAGCAGCCCGGGGAGACCGTCCCGGTGCCGCTGACGCTCCTTCAGGACGTGGTGGACTCGGTGAAGGACTGCCCCGGCGAGTGCATCCACGTGCGCCGGGCCGCGGACCGGGTCGAGGTGTACGGGCCGGACGCGGAGTAGCCGTGCGGGCCCGTCAGGCCCGGCCGACCGGGGCGGTGGCCTGGGAGCGTTCCCAGCCGCCGCCCTTCGGCGTCCAGGTGAGGTCCAGTGAGACGTCGGGCCGGAAGCGCGGCACGTCCTCGCTCGAATACCCCTGCGCGTGGCCGGTGATGGCGCCGTCGGAGCGCACCGCGAGCCGGCTCACCGTCAGGTTCTCGCGCTCGGTGAGCAGGGTGGCCAGCACCGCGGGGCGGTCGCCGGGGCCGTAGCCGAGCAGGAAGACGGCGTCCGGCGGGGTGCCGTTCTCGGCGGCGCAGTGCGCGGCGACCACGGTGCCGGGGCGGCCGTCGGCCAGCCGGGCGGGCACGCTGAGCACCGTCGCGACCGGGAACGGGCCGCAGTCGATCGGGAGTTGGGCCTTGGCCGGGTCGGGGGCGGCACTCGCGGCGAGGGCCTCGGGGGTGCCGTGGACGGGCACCGGGGTGCCGGTCGCCGGGGACGCGGCGAGGGCGGCGCCCACCACCGCGCCGCAGCCGGCCAGGGCCAGGGCCCAGTGCCAGGGGGCGGTGCGCACGTGCCCGGGCCGGGTGCGGCCCTGCGGTGTCTGCTGTCCGGCCGTCGCCGTCGTCGTCCCGACCGCGGTCTCCACCAGGCGTCCCCTCCAGAGCTCCAGGAGCTGGTCTGTCTGCGTGCGCGAGCATCGTCCCACACGGTGCCCTGGGACCCGCGGGCGGGGAGCCGGGCGCGCGCCGGCACGACGGGAGGGGTGGCACGAGATCGCTCGTGCCACCCCTCCGTGGTGTGCGGGCTCAGCCCAGGTCGGGCTGGTCGCCGTCGGTCGTGCGGGCGGCCTTGCGGGCGGCGGCGCGCTCCTGCAGGGTCGGCTCGGGCGAACCGTTGTCGTAGTCCTCGCCGTACGCGCCCTTGGCCGGACGGCGGCGGCGCAGCGGCGGCTCGACGCCGTCCGCCAGGCGGCGGGCGGTGAGCAGGAAGCCGGTGTGGCCGATCATCCGGTGGTCCGGGCGGACGGCCAGGCCCTCCAGGTGCCAGGTGCGGACCATGGTCTCCCAGGCCTGCGGCTCGGTGAACGTGCCGTGCTCGCGCAGCGCCTCTACGGTCTTGGACATCTGCGTGGTGGTGGCCACGTAGCAGCAGATGAGGCCGCCGGGGACGAGCGCCTCGGAGGCGACGTCCAGGCACTCCCAGGGGGCGAGCATGTCGAGGATCACGCGGTCGACGTCGGACTCGACCAGGTTGTCCTGGAGGTCGCCGACGGTGAGCTTCCACGCCGGGTGCGGCCCGCCGAAGTAGCGCTCGACGTTGCCCTGGGCGATGTCGGCGAAGTCCTGCCGGCGCTCGTACGAGGCCAGCATGCCGTGCTCGCCGACGGCGCGCAGCAGGTACATGCTGAGCGCGCCCGAGCCGACGCCGGCCTCGACCACGCGGGCACCCGCGAAGATGTCGGCCATCGCCAGGATCTGACCCGCGTCCTTGGGGTAGATCACGGCGGCGCCGCGCGGCATGGACAGGACGTAGTCGGGGAGCAGGGGGCGCAGCGCGAGGTACGGGACGTTCCCCGTGGTACGCACGACCGTGCCCTCGGGAGCGCCGATCAGCTCGTCGTGCGGGAACGCACCCTTGTGGGTGTGGAACTGGTTCCCGGCCTGGAGCGTGAACGTGTAGTGGCGACCCTTGGGGTCGGTCAGCTGGACCTGGTCCCCGACCTGGAAGGGCCCGCGTCGGCGGGCGGCACCGGTCGGTTCGGACATGCGGCCAATCCTAAGGGAAGCGGGCCGCCCCGCCTCACCAGGGCCCGGCCGCGGCCGTCACCGGCCGGCGACGGCCGCGGTCAGGCGCTGCTCGATGTCGCTGAGCGCGGCGACGCCGTACACCCGGCCGTCCGGCTCGACCACCAGGTACTCGCCCGCCGGGGTGGCCTGGACGGCCCTCAGCAGGTCCTCGCCGTGCAGGTCGGCGTCCAGTCGCAGCCCGGGTTCGAGGTCGCGGGAGAGCGGGCCGACGGCCACCCAGGGGCGGCGGTGCTCGGGCACGGCCCGGACGGCCGACTCGCGCACGATGGCGATCGGCTCGCCCCGGCCGTCCACCACGACCACCGCGCCGGCCTGGGCCTCGCGGGCGCGGCGCATCGCCTCGCCGAGCGGGGTGTCGGCGGTGACCTCGACGGCCCGGCGGGCGAGGTCGCGCAGCCGCAGGCCGGGCAGCGCCTCCTTGAGCCGGGCGTTGCGCACGCTGCCGGTGGCGCCGTTCCAGATGATCGCGGCGAGCACGGCGGCCAGCACCGCGTCGACCAGGGTGTCGGTGGTGGTGCGCTCGACCCCGCGGGCGGCGCTGACCAGGGGCAGGCCGAACAGCACGACGATCGCCAGCGCCCGGCCGACCCAGGCGGCGGCCACCGTGCCGGTCATCGGCCGGCCGGTGACCGCCCAGACGACGGCGCGCAGCATCCGTCCGCCGTCCAGCGGCAGGCCGGGCAGCAGGTTGAAGGCGGCGACCACGAAGTTGGACACCATCAGGCCGGTGAGCAGCACGCCGGGCACGGTGGACAGCTCGACGGCCCGCACCCCGAGGTAGAACAGGCCGCCGAGCACCAGCGACAGCAGCGGGCCGACGAAGGCCAGCCAGAACTCGCGCCAGGGCGTGGTGGCCTCGTTCTCGATCTCGGAGACGCCGCCGAAGAACTGCAGCTGGATCCGCCGCACACCGAGCCGGTAGCGCAGCGCGACCACGGTGTGGGCGAGTTCGTGCACCAGGACCGAGGCGTAGAAGGCGACGGCGAAGGAGAACGCGACCAGGTAGCGGGTACCGCCGAGGTCGGGCAGCACGTCGTTCAGCTGCCCGCCGAAGACCCAGGTGATCAGCGCGGCGATGACGAACCAGGAGGGGGTGACGTAGACCGGCACGCCGAAGGGCCGGCCCATCAGGAGGCCGCCGCGGCGCTCCGGCGGCTGCCCGGCCGGGCGCCCTCGGTCGTCCTGCGGTGGCTGGTCGGAGGTCTGTTGCCCCCTGTTGTCGCTCACCGTGATCCCTTCGGTCGTCGCCCCCGTCGTGCCCCGGTGCGCCCACGCTACGTGATCGTGGCACTCCGGTGCCGCGCGCCCCTCCTGGTGCCTTCATACCCGTTCCGGGCCCCCCGGTGGCAGCCCGGTGGCAGCGGGATGACAGCGAAGGGCAATAGGGTCGTAGCCATGCAGCAGACCGACACCACCAGCGCCGCCGGGGCCGCGGAGCGCCGGGCGGCGCCCCCGACCGGCCTGTCCCCGTCCCGGGCGGGGGACTTCCTCACCTGTCCCCTGCTGTACCGGCTGCGGGTGATCGACCGGCTGCCCGAGCCGCCGAGCGCCGCGGCCACCAGGGGCACGCTGGTGCACGCGGTGCTGGAGCGGCTGTTCGACAGTCCGGCGGCCGAGCGCACGCCGGAACGGGCGCTGGGCCTGCTGCGCCCGCAGTGGGAGCGGCTGCTCGGTGAACGGCCGGAGCTGGGGTCGTTGTTCCCGGACGACCCGGACGGTGCGGCGCTCACCCGCTGGCTGGCGGACGCCGAGAAGCTGGTCGGCCAGTGGTTCCGGCTGGAGGACCCGACCCGGCTGCACCCGGTGGAACGGGAGCTGTACGTGGAGACGGCCCTGGACTCGGGGCTGCTGCTGCGCGGCTACATCGACCGGGTGGACGTCGCCCCGACCGGCGAGGTCCGGCTGGTGGACTACAAGACCGGCCGGGCGCCCTCGCGGGACTTCGAGGGCAAAGCGATGTTCCAGATGAAGTTCTACGCGCTGGTGGTGTGGCGGTGGAAGGGCGTGATCCCCAAGCGCCTCCAGCTGGTCTACCTCGGCGGGGGCGGGGACGTGGTCAGCTACGACCCGGACGAGGCCGATCTGCTCGCGGTGGAGCGCAAGCTGAAGGCGCTGTGGGAGCGGATCGCCCTGGCCGTGGCCACCGGGGACTTCCCGGCCACCCGCAACCGCCTCTGCGACTGGTGCGACCACCAGGCCAGCTGCCCGGAGTTCGGCGGTACTCCGCCGCCGTACCCCCTGCCGCTGGCCCGTACGTCTGATGAAGACGATCCCACGGGGGATCCGATGATCAAGGAGTCCTAGTGACGATCCGAGTGCTGCTGGTCGACGACCAGCCGCTGCTGCGCACCGGTTTCCGGATGATCCTGGAGGCCGAGTCCGACCTGGTGGTGGTCGGTGAGGCCGGCGACGGTCAGCAGGCGCTGGACCAGGTGCGGGCGCTGCAGCCCGACGTGGTGCTGATGGACATCCGGATGCCGCGGATGGACGGCGTCGAGGCGACCCGCCGGATCGCCGGCCCGGGGCGGGACGGCCCGGCCAAGGTGCTGGTGCTGACCACCTTCGACCTGGACGAGTACGTGGTGGAGGCGCTGCGCGCGGGCGCCAGCGGCTTCCTGCTGAAGGACGTCCCGGCCGAGGAGCTGGTGCAGGCGATCCGGGTGGTCGCGGACGGCGCGGCGATGCTGGCGCCGAGCATCACCCGGCGGCTGCTGGACATGTACGCCACCAAGCTGCCCTCGGGCGACGAGGCGCCGCCGCAGGCGCTCAGTGCGCTGACCGAGCGGGAGCTGGAGGTGCTGAAGCTGGTGGCGCGCGGGCTGTCGAACGCCGAGATCGCGGCCGAGCTGTTCGTCAGCGAGACCACGGTGAAGACCCACGTCGGCCACGTGCTGACCAAGCTCCAGCTGCGCGACCGGGTGCAGGCGGCGGTGTACGCCTACGAGAGCGGGCTGGTGCGCCCGGGCACCCTGTAGCGGGCCCCCGCGGCCCGTACGGGCGCGCAGACGTGACGGCGGCCCGTCCGCTCCCCCGGTGACGGAGGGAGCGGACGGGCCGCCGTCCTGCAGGCGCTACTTGGCGGTGCGGCTGATCTCCCAGAAGCGGAAGAAGCCGGTGGTGTCGACGGTGGACTCGACGCCGGTGACGTACGAACGGGCCGCGTAGAAGGACTTGTTCTGGTACAGCGGGATCAGCGGCACGCTCTCGGCCTCGATCTGCTGGATCTGCCCGTAGCCGGCGGCGGCCGCACTGCGGTCGGCCTGCTTGAGGCCGTCCGGCACCAGCCTGCCGCTGATCCGCGGGTCGTCCCAACCGTGGTGGTAGGCACCGCCGTTGACCAGCAGCGGCGAGATGTAGTTGTCCGGGTCCGGGTAGTCGGCGAACCAACCGATGACGTAGGCCTGGTACTTGCCGTCGGCCCAGCCCTTCTTGAAGGCCTCCCAGTCCGGCTCCTGCTGGACGGTGACCTGGAAGAGGCCGCCGGCCTCCAGCTGCTTCTTCAGCGTGTCGGCCTCGTTGCTGCCGGCCCGCGAGCGGGACCAGGTGATGGTCAGCTTGACCGGGGTCTGGACCTTGGCGTCGGTGAGGATCTTCTTGGCCTTGGTCGCGTCCTGGTCGCCGTAGCGGTCGAAGAACGCGGTGTTGTGGCCGGTGACACCGGCCGGGACCATCGCGTACAGCGGCTGGACGGTCCGGGCGAAGACGTCGCGGGCGAGCGCCTTGCGGTCCACCAGCTGCGCGGCGGCCTGACGGATCGCGACGTTGCCGCCGACCGCGTCCTTGGTGTTGAAGACCAGCGAGCGGGTGTCGTTGCTGTCGCCCTCGGTCACCTGCAGGTCGGTCTTGCCGCCCTGCTGGTCGGAGCGGATCTGGGCCGCGGTGTTCGGCTCCAGGCTGTTGTCGGTGAGGTCGACGTCGCCCTTGTCCAGCGCGGCCTTCAGGTCCTCCGCCTTGTCGAAGTACCGGACGGTGAACTTGCTGTTCCGCAGCTTGGCGTCGCCGCCGTACTTGTCGTTGGCGGACAGCACGACCTTGCCGACCTGCTTGCCGTCGGCGTCGACAGAGTCGATGCGGTACGGGCCGGAGCCGACCTGCTTGTCGTTGGCCAGCGCCTTGTCGGCCGGGTAGACCTGGTGGTCCACGATGGCTCCGGCCGGGGTGGCCAGCTTGGCCGGCAGGGTGGCGTCGGGCGCGGAGAGGTGGAACAGCACCTCGTTGTCGCCCTTGGCCTCGACGGACTTGATCGAGGAGAGCAGGGAGACCGGGCCGTTCTGGTCGTTGATCTTCCGGGTGCGCTCGATCGAGAAGACCACGTCCGCGGCGGTCAGCGGGTGGCCGTTCGAGAACTTCAGCCCGGGCCGCAGGGTGCAGTGGTACTCGGTGGCCTCACCGCCGGTGAACTCGCACGACTGCGCGGCGTCCGGGGTCGGCGAGCTGGCGGCGGCCGGGAAGGTGAGCAGCGACTGGAAGGTGTTGCGCAGGACCAGCCACGAGCCGGAGTCGTAGGAGGTCGCCGGGTCCAGCGTGCCGGTCAGCTGGGCGGTGCCCATGGTGATCGACTTGCCGCTGTCCCCCTTCACGGCGTCGGTCACCGATCCGCAGCCGGCCACCGTCACGGCGACGAGACCGGCACAGCCGAGTACTGCGAGGCGTTCAGCTGAAGTCTTCACGGGGCGCGTCCTTATCGGTGGCACGAAACCCGAGTAGCGTGCCATATCGAACACGCACGACCGATACCCGCGCAGATGACGTTTGGGACACGGCCGTTCAGGGCATCACCGCACGCCCGACGAGATGTCAGTCAATGCCCGATTTCTCCCCCGATCCCCCCGGGTCGGAGCGGCGTCGAGCCACGTACCGGCCGGTAGGGCCAGGTCGCAATGAGATGACAATCACACCCGAGGTGGCCGCCCTCGGGTCGCACCGCTCAGACCCGCGAGGCGACCAGCGAGCGCAGCAGATCGAGGTCGACCTGTTCCAGCGAGGGCAGCACCAGCCGGCCGGGCGCCGGCTCGATCGCCGCCACCGAGGGCACCGCGATCACCGGGCAGCCGGCCGCCTCGCCCGCGCGCACCCCGGTCGGAGTGTCCTCGACCACCACGCAGCGGGCCGGCTCCGCGCCCAGCCGGCGGGCCGCCTCCAGGTACGGGTCCGGGAACGGCTTGGTGCGCGGCACCTCGTCCCCGCCGATGGTGAAGGCGAAGTGGTGGGCGCCCAGCGAGCGCAGCACGATGTCGATCACGTGCCGGTGCGAGGCGGACACCATCGCGGCCGGGATCCCGTGCGCGGCAAGGGTGTTGAGCAGGCGCTCGGCGCCCGGCATGAGCGGCACTCCCCCGCCCAGCAGGTCCACGAAGCGCTGGTTGACCAGCACGCCCAGGTCGGCCGGGGCGATGTCCACCCCGGTCCGGGCGACCAGGTAGTCCATCACCCGGGTCATCGGTCCGCCGACCACGTGGGCGCGGTCCGCCTCGTCCAGCTCGTGGCCCAGCTCGGCGAAGAGCGAGACCTCGGCCTGCCACCAGAAGTCCTCGGTGTCCACCAGCGTGCCGTCCATGTCCAGCAGCACCGCCTGCAGGCCGCGGTCGTCCCCGTGGTCGAGGACACGTGTGGCGGTGGGACTGGTGGTCATGGCGGGTTCCTTCCGGCAGGCCCCGGAACGCGCCCGGGGATGGCACAGGCCGGCCCGCTGGTGAGCGGACCGGCCCGTTCAGGATCATCAAGGATACGCCCGCTTCGTCCGGAAAGCGCGAACGGAGCGGAACGTACGGATTACCGGGCGTTGAAGTACTTCGCCTCCGGGTGGTGGATCACGATCGCGTCGGTGGACTGCTCCGGGTGCAGCTGGAACTCCTCGGAGAGCACCACGCCGATCCGCTCGGGCTTCAGCAGGTCGGCGATCTTGGCGCGGTCCTCCAGCTCGGGGCAGGCCCCGTAGCCCAGCGAGAACCGGGCGCCCCGGTACTTGAGCGCGAACATGTCCTTGACGTCCTGCGGGTCCTCGCCGGAGAAGCCCAGCTCGTAGCGGACCCGGGCGTGCCAGAACTCGGCCAGCGCCTCGGCCAGCTGCACCGAGAGGCCGTGCAGCTCCAGGTAGTCGCGGTAGGAGTTCCCGGCGAACAGCTCGTTGGCCGCCTCCGAGATCCGGTTGCCCATGGTGACCACCTGCAGGCCGACCACGTCCCGCACCCCGGACTCCTCCGGGCGGAAGAAGTCGGCCAGGCAGAGCCGGCGGCCGCGGCGCTGGCGCGGGAAGGTGAAGCGGGTGCGCTCGGTGTCGTCCTCGTGGAAGACGATCAGGTCGTCGCCCTTGGAGTTCGCCGGGTAGTAGCCGTAGACCACGGCCGCCTCCAGCCAGCCCTCGGTCTGCAGCCGGTCCAGCCAGGCCCGCAGCCGCGGCCGACCCTCGGTCTCCACCAGCTCCTCGTAGGACGGGCCGTCGCCGTTGCGCGCGGCCTTCAGGCCCCACTGGCCCTTGAACAGCGCGTCCTCGTCCAGCCAGGAGGCGTAGTCGGCGAACGGGATGCCCTTGACGATCCGGTCGCCCCAGAACGGCGGGGTGGGCACGGTGTTGTCGACGGCGACGTCGGAGCGGATCTGGCCGAGGTTGACCTCCGGCTCCGGCTCCTCCACCTCGACCCGGGCGTGCCGGCGCTGCTTGAGCTCCGGCAGGGCCGCGCCCGGCACGCCGCGCTTGACCGCGATCAGCGCGTCCATCAGCCGCAGGCCCTCGAAGGCGTCCCGGGCGTAGCGGACCTCGCCCTCGTAGATCTCGTGCAGGTCCTGCTCGACGTACGCGCGGGTGAGCGCGGCGCCGCCGAGGATCACCGGGTAACTGGAGGCCAGCTTGCGCTGGTTGAGCTCCTCCAGGTTCTCCTTCATGATCACGGTGGACTTCACCAGCAGGCCGGACATGCCGATCACGTCCGCCTTGTGCTCCTGCGCGGCGTCCAGGATCGCCGAGACCGGCTGCTTGATGCCCAGGTTGACGACGTTGTAGCCGTTGTTGGACAGGATGATGTCGACCAGGTTCTTGCCGATGTCGTGGACGTCGCCCTTGACGGTGGCCAGCACGATGGTGCCCTTGCCCTCGCTGTCGGACTTCTCCATGTGCGGCTCCAGGTGGGCCACCGCGGTCTTCATCACCTCGGCGGACTGGAGCACGAACGGCAGCTGCATCTGGCCGGAGCCGAAGAGCTCGCCGACCACCTTCATGCCGGCCAGCAGGGTGTCGTTGATGATCTCCAGCGCCGGACGTCCCGCCAGCGCCTCGTCCAGGTCGGCCTCCAGGCCGTTGCGCTCGCCGTCGATGATCCGGCGCTGCAGCCGCTCGTCCAGCGGGAGCGCGGCCAGCTCCTCGGCCTTGGAGGCCTTGACCGAGGCCGCGGAGACGCCCTCGAACAGCTCCAGCAGGCGCTTCAGCGGGTCGTAGCCGTCCCGGCGGCGGTCGTAGACGAGGTCGAGGGCGGCCTCGCGCTGGTCCTCGGGGATCCGGGAGATCGGCAGGATCTTGGAGGCGTGCACGATCGCCGAGTCCAGTCCGGCCTCCACGCACTCGTGCAGGAAGACCGAGTTGAGCACCACGCGGGCGGCCGGGTTGAGGCCGAAGGAGATGTTCGACAGGCCGAGCGTGGTCTGCACCTTCGGGTGGCGGCGCTTGAGCTCGCGGATCGCCTCGATGGTCTCGATGCCGTCCCGGCGGGACTCCTCCTGGCCGGTGGCCAGGGTGAAGGTGAGGCAGTCGACCAGGATCGAGCCCTCGTCGATGCCGTAGTCGGTGGTGAGTTCGGTGATCAGCCGCTCGGCGATCTCCACCTTGAGGTCGGCGGTGCGGGCCTGGCCCTCCTCGTCGATGGTAAGCGCGATCAGGCCGGCGCCGTGCTCGCGGGCCAGCGAGGCGATCCGGCCGAAGCGGGAGTCGGGGGCGTTGCCGTCCTCGTAGTTCACCGAGTTGAGCACCGCGCGGCCGCCCAGGGCCTCCAGGCCGGCCCGCAGCACGTCCGGCTCGGTGGAGTCCAGCACGATCGGCAGGGTGGAGGCGGTGGCCAGGCGGCCCGCGATCTCCTTCATGTCGGCGACGCCGTCGCGGCCGACGTAGTCCACGCAGAGGTCCAGCAGGTGGGAGCCGTCGCGGATCTGGTCGCGGGCGATCTCCACGCAGGCCTGCCAGTCACCGGCCAGCATCGACTCGCGGAACTTCTTCGAACCGTTGGCGTTGGTGCGCTCGCCGATCGCGAGGTACGAGGTGTCCTGGCGGAACGGCACCGCCTGGTACAGCGAGGCGGCCGACGGGTCGGGCTGCGGCTCGCGCACGGCGATCTCGCGGCCCTGGACGCGCTCGACCACGGCGCGCAGGTGCTCGGGCGTGGTGCCGCAGCAGCCGCCGACCAGCGAGAGGCCGTACTCGCGGGTGAACACGTCGTGCGCGTCGGCCAGTTCGGCCGGGGAGAGCGGGTAGTGGGCGCCGTCCTTGCCGAGCACCGGCAGGCCCGCGTTCGGCATGCAGGACAGGCCGATCCGGGCGTTCTTGGCCAGGTAGCGCAGGTGCTCGCTCATCTCGGCCGGGCCGGTGGCGCAGTTGAGGCCGATGTAGTCCACGCCGAGCGGCTCCAGCGCGGTGAGCGCGGCGCCGATCTCGGAGCCGAGCAGCATGGTGCCGGTGGTCTCCACCGTCACCTGCACCAGCACCGGCAGGTCCAGCCCGGCCTCGGCCAGGGCGCGCTTGGAGCCCAGGATGGCGGCCTTGGTCTGCAGCAGGTCCTGACTGGTCTCGACCAGCAGCGCGTCGGCGCCGCCTGCGATCAGCCCGGCCGCGTTCTGCTGGAAGCCGTCGCGCAGCGTCTCGTACGGGGCGTGGCCGAGGGTCGGCAGCTTGGTGCCGGGGCCGATCGAGCCGAGCACCCAGCGGACGCGGCCGTCGGCGGCGCTGTGCGCGTCGGCGCTCTCGCGGGCGATCCGGGCACCGGCCTCGGACAGCTCGAAGATCCGCTCGGGGATGTCGTACTCGCCGAGCGCGGCGAAGTTGGCGCCGAAGGTGTTCGTCTCCACGCAGTCCACGCCCACACCGAAGTAGGCCTCGTGGACGGAGCGGACGATGTCCGGCCGGGTGATGTTGAGGACCTCGTTGCAGCCTTCGAGGTTCTGGAAGTCCTCCAGCGTCGGGTCCTGCGCCTGGAGCATGGTGCCCATCGCACCATCGGCGACCACCACCCGGGTGGCGAGCGCTTCACGCAGCGCGTTCGCGCGGCTCTGCTGAGTGATGGACGGATCGGCTGCAATGGCCATGGGGCTTCTCCCTGGTGCGACGGCTGTCGGCTTTGCACCCCCGCTTGCTCGGGGACGCACGTGGCCAGCGTATCCGGCCGACCGGTCGGCGCGCCGACCCGTTTCGTATCCTGAGCGCTCGACCGCAAGGGGGGAGCAACCGCGTGACGAAGATCAGGACGGTGCTGCGGCAAACCGGCAAGGCCCTGGCGGCCCCGTTCCGGGCGCTGCGCGACCGCTGGCGACGGTGGTCCTGGTGGCGCCGGGCCCTGCTGGTCCTGGCGCTGGTGGTCGCCGTGCCGGTCGCCGCGCTGGGCTCGTTGTTCATCTCCATCCGACTGCACTATGCGGGTGACCCGGCCCCCGAAGCCCGCACCCGGGGGCGGGACGCGGTCTGGCTCGGCCACGCCTGGGTGGACGGCCGCAAGAGCGAGGCCGACGTCGGGGCCCTCGCGCGGCAACTTGCCGGGACCGGCATTCGCGACCTGTACGTGCACACCGGCCCGCTGGAGCACGACGGCTCGCTGCCGCCCGCCGTCCACCCGCAGGCCCGCTGGTTCACCGACGCCGTGCACCGGGCGCTGCCGGGCGTGCGACTGCAGGGCTGGCTGGGTGACGAGGTCAAGCCGGAGAAGGACGCCCTGGACCTGGAGGACGCCGCGACCCGGGACCGGGTCACCGCCTCCGCCGGCCAGGTGCTGGACCTCGGCTTCGACGGCGTGCACTTCGACATGGAGCCGATCCGCCCCGGTTCGGCCGGCTGGCTGGCCCTGCTCGACCAGGTCCGCCCGCTCACCGCGGCGCGCGGCGCAAAGCTCTCGGTGGCGGCCCCGCAGATCGACCCGGTCCCGGACCTGCACACGGCCGGGATCCTGCTCACCGACCACGGCAAGTGGTGGGACCAGGCGTACTTCGCCGCGACCGCCCGCCGGGTCGACCAGATCGCCGTGATGACCTACGACACCTCGATGCCGACCGAGCCGCTGTACGGCGGCTACGTCGCCCAGCAGACCGAACTCGCCCTGCAGGCCACCCCGGCCGGCGTGGACCTGCTGATCGGCCTGCCGTTCTACTGGGACGACAAGTGGGGCCACTGGGGCCGCGCCGAGACCGTCGACGCGGCCGTCCGCGGCGTCCGGCTGGGCCTGGGCCGGGAGGACCTGCGACGGCCGAACTTCGGGGTCGCGCTCTACGTCGACTTCGCCTCGACGCCCGAGAACTGGGCGGCGTACCGGCGCGGCTGGGTGGACGTCTAGCCCGCCCGGGGTCGGCTCACCCGGCGGCGCACGCGGCGTCGGCCCGCTCGGCGCACCCCGCCCGGAGGGGGCCGACCGGCCCCGGATCAGGGGGCGAGCCGGTGGGCCAGCGCGCCCAGGTAGCGGTGCACGGTCGCGTCCTCGCCGGTCACGTAGTGCGAGACGGCCCGGTACAGCGGCAGGCGGACCTCGCCGCGCTCGGTCACGGTCAGCGAGCAGCCCGGCCCCGCCGGGGTGAGCACGTACGTCCAGGTGCCGCCGTACGGCAGGTCCGGGTCGGCGATGCCGGTGACCAGGCGGTGCGGGGCCTCGCTGGCCACCACCTCGTACGTGGTGTGCCCGTGCCGGTCGTACTCGCGCCAGCGCACCCGGCCGCCGGCCGCGGCGGGCAGCCGCTCGACGTGGGTGAGGCCCGGGCGCCAGGCCGGGTAGAGGTCGATGTCGGTGAGCACGTCCCAGACCGCGCCGGGCGGCTGGGAGAGTTCGAGTCCGCCCTCGGTGACGTGCTCCACCGGCAGTCGGCGGCCCGCCCGGTCCGCCGCCAGCAGCACGGCGCCCGCCAGCGCGGCGGCGCCCGCGCCCGCGCCGATCCACAGCCATCGGTTCATCGGTCCGGCCCCTTCCGCCCGGTCCCCGCCTGTTCATCATCGCGCCGCCGGGCCGCCGCGGCACGCCCGTCGCGCTGCGCCCCCGGGCGGGCCCGGTCCGCGCCCGGTCCGCGCCTGGCGGGCCGTCAGCCCGAGGGGTGCCGATATCCGCTGGATCGGGGCGGCCGACTCCCCCAGACTGTCCCGGTGCCCGGCCGCGGTGCGCATCAAAGCCCGTAGGCTGGGCAGGTAGGGACCATGGGGCGAGGCGTTCCATGGGAGACGAGAGGTTCGACAGTCGGCAGCCGGCCCGTCGGCGCCCCGGCAGACCAGCCGGGCGGTGCCGACTCCGCCGCCGACCGGAGGGAGACGCTGGGTGATCGAGTTGGAAGATGTTCCCGAGTTGATCGACCCGGTGATGGTCTGCGCCTTCGAGGGCTGGAACGACGCGGGCGACGCCGCGTCCGCGGCCCTGGCGCACCTGGACGAGACATGGGGCGGCAAGGTGTTCGCCGCCCTGGACGCGGAGGACTACTACGACTTCCAGGTCAACCGGCCCACGGTCTGGATGGACGGCGGAATCCGCCGGATCACCTGGCCGACCACCCGGCTCTCGGTGATCCGGGTGACGGAGCCGACGACCCGGGACGTCGTGCTGGTCCGCGGCATCGAGCCGAGCATGCGCTGGCGCTCGTTCTGCAACGAGCTGCTGGGCTTCGCGCACGAGCTGGGCATCGAGCTGGTGGTGATCCTGGGCGCGCTGCTCGGTGACACCCCGCACAGCCGCCCGGTGCCGGTCAGCGGGGTCACCTCCGACCCGGATCTGGCCCGTCGGCTGGACCTGGAGGAGAGCCGCTACGAGGGTCCGACCGGCATCGTCGGCGTGCTCCAGGAGGCCTGCACCCACGCCGGGGTCCCGGCCGTGACGCTCTGGGCGGCGGTGCCGCACTACGTCTCGCAGCCGCCGAACCCCAAGGCCACGCTGGCGCTGATCAACAAGCTGGAGGACCTGCTGGACCTGCGCATCCCGCCGGGCGAGCTCGGCGAGGACGCCCGGGCCTGGCAGCTGGGCGTGGACCAGCTGGCCGCCGAGGACAGCGAGGTCTCCGAGTACGTCCAGCAGCTGGAGGAGGCGCAGGACACCGCGGAGCTGCCGGAGGCCTCCGGGGACGCTATCGCCCGCGAGTTCGAGCGCTACCTGCGCCGCCGGGAGAACGTCGGGCCGACCGGCGAGAAGCCGGTGTCCGGGCACGCCACCGCGGAGCGGCCGGCCGAGCCGGAGGCGCCGGGCCCGGCCCGGGAGAGCCAGGACGGCTCCGAGGAGGAGTAGTCACCGCAACGCCGGAGGGGCGTCAGGACGTCCGGTCCTGACGCCCCTCCGGCGTGTGGTGCGGAATTCTTGCGGTGCCGTACTACAGGGCGACGCCGAGCAGGGCGTCCACGGTGCGGGTCACCAGGCCGGGCGCGCCGATGTCGGTGCCGCCCTCGGCCTCCTGCTGCTCGGTCCAGCGGTCGACCGCGGCCAGCGCGGCGGGCGCGTCCAGGTCGTTCGCGAGGGCCGTGCGGACCTCGGCGAGCAGCTGCTCGGCCGCCGGGCCGTCCGGCCGGGAGACCGCGGCGCGCCAGCGGGCGAGGCGCTCGACGGCCTCGTCCAGGACGTCCTTGGTCCACTCCCAGTCGGCGCGGTAGTGGTGCGAGAGCAGCGCCAGGCGGATCGCCGCCGGGTCGACGCCCTCGCGGCGCAGGGCCGAGACGAAGACCAGGTTGCCGCGGGACTTGGACATCTTCTGGCCGTCCAGGGCGACCATGCCGGCGTGCACGTACGCCTTGGCGTACGGGTGGGTGCCGGTGGCGACCTGGGCGTGCGAGGCGCCCATCTCGTGGTGCGGGAAGGAGAGGTCGCTGCCGCCGCCCTGGATGTCGAAGGACATGCCGAGGTACTGCAGCGCGATGGCGACGCACTCGATGTGCCAGCCGGGGCGGCCGTGGCCGAGCTCGGTGTCCCAGGCGGGCTCGCCGGGGCGGGCGGCCATCCAGAGCAGGGCGTCCAGCGGGTTGCGCTTGCCGGGGCGGTCCGGGTCGCCGCCGCGCTCGGCGAAGACCGGGCGCATGGCCTCGCGGGTGAGGCCGGAGACCTCGCCGAAGTGCGGGTCGGCGTCGACCGAGAAGTAGATGTCGCCGTCGACCTCGTACGCGGCGCCGGAGGCCAGCAGCTTCTGGACGATCGGGACGATCCACGGGATGGACTCGACGGCGCCGATGTAGTGGGCCGGCGGGAGCAGGCGGAGCGCGGTCATGTCCTCGCGGAACAGCGCGGTCTCGCGCTCGGCCAGGGCCACCCAGTCCTGGCCGGTCTCGACCGCGCGCTGCAGCAGCGGGTCGTCCACGTCGGTCACGTTCTGGATGTACAGGACGTCGTGGCCGGCGTCCTTCCAGACGCGCTGCACCAGGTCGAACGCGTTGTAGGTGGCGGCGTGGCCCATGTGGGTCGCGTCGTAGGGGGTGATGCCGCAGACGTAGATCCGGGCGGTGCCGTCCTGCGGCACGACCTCTCGGACCGTACCCGCTGCGGTGTCGTGGATGCGGAGGGGGTGACCCTGACCAGGCAGGGCGGGAACCTCGGAGGCGGGCCAGGCATGCATGGAAACAACTTTAACCTTGCGAACATTTGAAAGCCTAACCAGTGCGCAAGATCGACTGGTTTCGCTTCATGCCGTTGCCTGACCGGTTCTCGACTGGTATTGCACGGGTTCTTGACCGCTCCCGGGGCCCGCAGACCCGCCCCCGGCACGGGTGAGCGCCCGGCCGGCCCTGCCGCCGACCGGGCGCCCGGCTCCCCGGGGAACGCGGCCGGAGCCGCTACGACCGCTGCCAGAGGGCCGGTACGTTCGGCGGTTCCCAGCCGACCATGGCGGTGTGCGCCTGGAGGCAGACGTAGGAGACGCCGGAGTAGGTGACGCGGTCGCCCGCGCGGTAGGAGGTGCCCGGCGCCCAGCTGCCGCCCGGCGGCGTGGTGGGCGTGCCGGTGGGGGTGGGCGTGGGCGTCGGGCCCGGCGTGCCGGGGGTCTGCGGCACGTTCAGCACGAAGTCGTAGCTGCCCTCGCGGACGTTGCCGTTCTGCCGGACGTTCATCAGCAGCCGGGCGTCGTAGATGGTGTCGGTGCTGTTGCGCGGCTCGCCCGGGAAGTACAGCTGGGTGGTGACGACCGGGCGGCCGGGGGCCTGGAGCTTGACGTGGATGTGCCGGGTCCGGCCCGGGTAGAGGCCGGGCACGATGGTGTCCAGCCGGTACGCGCCGTTGGCGTCGGTGAACTGGTGGCCGCGGAAGGTGTAGCCGACGTTGTCGTACGCGCCGTTGTCGTCGGCCTGCCAGAAGTCCAGCAGCACGCCGGGGACGGGCCGGCAGGCGAGGCCGAAGACGTAGCCGCTGACGACCAGCCGGGTGCCGGGGCCGTCGTTGACCATCGAGCTGCGCAGCGGGGAGTTGGGCTTGAAGTAGGGGCCCTCGGTCTGTTCGATCGTGGGGTCGTCGCCGTCGTGGCAGTCGGGGGTGAGCTCCGGGGTCCGGCCGGTGCCGACCTGCTCGCGGGCCAGTGCGACCCCGCCGCCGATCAGCAGCGGGGCGGCCCCGAGCGCGGCGGCGGCCTTCAGTACGGTCTTGCGGCTGATCATGCCGTCGGGCACGCTCATCGCCGTCTCCCTGTCGTGGGGCGGGGGTGGGGGCGGCCCTTGCCATGGTGGGGGCATGACAAGGACCGGGCCGGTCGCCCGCCCGCACACACCGGGCCGGCCACCGGTGGCCAGCAGCAAAGTTACGGGCCGTCCGGCGCGGCCGCGATGGACGTGATCCGGGGATCGTGGTGATTTCCGTCGACCCGGGACCGGAACTCCCCCGGCGTCATCCCGGTCTCCCGGCGGAAGAAGCGGCAGAAGTACGCCGGGTCCGCGAAACCCGTCTCCTTGGCCACCTGGCGTATCGTCAGATCCGTGCAGGCGAGCAGCCGTTTGGCCTCCAGGGTCTGCTGGTGCCGGATCAGCCCGCCCGGTGTCCGGCCGGTGGCCTGCTTCACCAGGGTCTGCAAGTGCCCCGGGGAGACGCCGAGTTCCTGGGCCGTGGAAACCACCGAGCGCCGCACCCCGCCCGGCTCGGCGATCAACCGGGTGAAGGCGGCGGCCACATCGGCGGGCCGACCGGGCACCCTGGGGCGGTCGGCCGGGGCGCAGGCGCGCAGCGCCCGGACGATCAGGATGTGCAGACTGGCCCGCAGCACGCCCTGGTAGCCGGGCGCCCCGGCCAGGTACTCGTGCTCCATGTCGGCGAACAGGGCGCCGATCGCGTCGGCGTGCGCGCCGAGCGCGAGGGCGGGGCGGGTGGCCAGAGCCCGCAGGGCGGCGAGGTCCCGCGGGCGGCCGAGCAGGAAGTCCTCGTTGAACAGCAGGACCCGGCCGGTGAGTTCCTCGGTGTCCGCCCAGTAGTGCACCTGGCCGGGGGTGATCACGCACAACTGCGGGGGCGCCAGCGGCCGGTGGACGAGGTCCAGGACGTGGGCGCCGCGCCCGCCGGTGACGTGGACGATCTCGTGGAACGAGTGCCGGTGGGGGAAGCCCGCCCGGGAGAGCGGGCCGATCGTGTCGAAGCTGCCGATGGCGAAGGGGAGCAGCTGCGGCAGCGGGACCTGCAGGCGGTGCAACGGCAGGTCCGGCGTGCTGCGGGGGGTGGGGGTGGTCCGTCGCGCGTCCATCGGAGCAGTGTGCGACCTGTTCCGGGGACAGGTCCAGACCATCCGTCCGGGACCGCCGAACCGGCGCGGACCGCACCCCCGGGGGCCGGGCGGGCGCACGGGGAGCCGGACGGGCCGGGCGCGCCAGGGGGCCGGCTACACCGGGGGCCAGGGGATCGCGGGCCAGTCCTCCGACGGCAGCGGATGGCGGCCGGAGCCGCGCAGTTCGGCCACCCGGGCCCGGGTCGCGTCCAGCTCCGCCCCCGTCAGGTGCGGGGCGAGGCGCTCGGCGAGCTCACCGTCCAGCAGCTCGGCCAGCCGGGTCAGCACCTCCAGCGCCTCGACGGGCAGCGGGTCCCCCGCCCAGCCCCAGAGCAGGGTGCGCAGCTTGCCCTCGGTGTTGAAGGTGACGCCGTGGTCGATGCCGTACACCCGGCCGTCGGCGGCCGGGATCAGGTGACCGCCCTTGCGGTCGGCGTTGTTGAGCACCGCGTCCAGCACGGCGAGCCGGCGCAGCCGCCGGTCGTCGTGGTGCACCAGCAGCGCGGTGCGCCCGCCCTCGACCTCGGCCCGGACGATCGGCAGCCAGCCCTCCTCCGGGCCGCGCGGATCCTGCAGCGCGAGCAGCGGCTCGGCCCCGGGATCCGGCTCGACCCACAGCTGCACCATGCCGGGCCCGTGCGGGCCGTCGCGCAGCACCGTGGGCGGGATCAGCCCCCAGCCGGTCGCGGCGGACAGCTCGTACGCGGCGACCTCGCGGCCGGCCAGTGTGCCGTCCGGGAAGTCCCAGAGCGGGCGCTCGCCGGCCACCGGCTTGTAGACGGCCTGCGCACTCAGCGAGCCGTGGGCGACCGTGCAGTACAGCGCGGCGTTGGAGGCCTCGGTGAGCCGGCCGTGGACGGTCAGCTCGCCCTGGCGCAGCAGCGCGAGGGCGGTGGGCACGTCGGCGGCCAGCGCGGCGGCGGCCGCCGGGTCCGCCTGCGGCGGGGTGTCGGTGTTCAGCGCCGGTAGCCGTTCGCGCGCGGGCACAGGTGGCCCTCCGGGTCGAGCGGCAGGTTGCAGAACGGGCAGGGCTTGCGGCCGGCCGCGACCAGGTCCAGCGCGCGCTTGGCGAACACCCGGGCCATCGCGCCGGTCAGCCGCACCCGCAGCATGTCCGGGCCGGTGTCGTCGTCGGTGAACACCGCGGCCGCGGCGTCCTCCTCCTCCTCTTCCTCCTCCACCAGCGCCTGCGCCTCGACCACCAGGCAGCCGTCCACGCTGTCCCAGGCCAGGGCCATCGTGCCGACCCGGAACTCCTGCTCCAGCGGCAGGTCGAGCGGGGCGGTGTCGAGCAGGTCCTTCGGGGCGGCGGCCGGGATGGAGGCGTCGCCGCCGCTGCGCCGCAGCGCCTCGTCCAGGACCTCCTCGATGCGCTCGGCGAGCGCCGCGACCTGGGTCTTCTCCAGCAGCACGCTGGTGATCCGGCCCCGGGCGCTGGCCTGCAGGTAGAACGCCCTGGCGCCGGGCTGGCCGACGGTGCCGGCCACGAACCGTTCGGGCTGGTCGTAGAAGAAGACCTGACGGGTCACGCTCTCGCTCCGGATCGTGTCGGTCGGCGCGGATCCGCCGTGGGGGATCGCGGGTGTTCGGACTCGTATGTCACCCTACGACCTTCGGGCTCCGGCCGGGGAGCCGAGCCGACGGCCGCGGGCGGTGTGGCACGCGCGGGCCCGGGCGGTGCCGCCCGGACGGGTGCCGCGGGCTTGCGCCGTGGACCGGCGCACCCGTACCGCCGCGGGCGGCGGGCCTCAGGCGGTGCCGCCGACCACCGCGTCGCCGGCCGGGGTGGCCGGTGCCGGGCCGGTCTTCGGCGCCAGCGAGGCGAGGTCGCCGGTGTCACCCATCCTCAGCACGAAGGGGCGCTGCGGGGTGTAGCGGATCGCGGTGACCGAGCAGGGCTCGACGCTGATCCGCTGGAAGTGGTCCAGGTGCAGGCCGAGCGCGTCGGCCACCACCGCCTTGATCACGTCACCGTGCGAGCAGGCGATCCAGACCGCGTCCTCGCCGTGCTCGGCGGCGATCTTCCCGTTCCACTCGCGGACCGCGCTCACCGTGCGGTGGCTCAGCTCGCGCAGCGACTCCCCGCCGGGGAAGGCCGCGGCGGCGGCGTGGTCCTGGACGGTGCGCCAGAGGGGCTCCTTGGCCAGCTCGGCCAGCGGACGGCCGGTCCACTCCCCGTAGTGGCACTCGCCCAGCCGCTCGTCCGTGGCCGGCGCGCCCAGCTCGGGCCGGGCGGCCAGCAGCGGCTCCAGGGTCTGCCGACAGCGCTCCAGCGGGCTGCTGACGGCCTGGGCCAGCGGGATGCCGGCCAGGCGGTCGGCCAGTGCGGCGGCCTGCGCGCGCCCGGTGTCGTCGAGATCCACGCCGGGGGTCCAACCGGCCAGGATCCCGGCGGTGTTCGCGGTGGAGCGGCCGTGACGGACGAGCAGCAGGGTGGGCATGGGGTTCAGCCTACGGCCTCCGGGCCCGGCCGTGGGGGCGGGTTACCGTCCGGTTACCCGCCCGGCCCCGGCTCCGGCGGGCCCGGGCGGTGCCGCCCCGCCCCGGATCCTTGCCGGACCGGCCCCGGGATCCTGCCCGGTCGCGTGCCGGGGCCCCGCCCCGGATCCGCTCCCGTCGCGCCCCGCCTCCCCCGCTTCCGTCCCGCTTCCGTCCCGCTTCCGTTCCGAATCCGGACCGGATCCGTGCCCCGCGGCTCCGGTCGGGTGACAATGGCCCGCATGATCGTCCACTGCGCCGCCTACTGCGACGGCCGCCGGATCGAGGCTCCCGACGACCTGGCCGGCGCGCTCGCCGCCGCCCGCGCGGCCGGTCCGGACGGCTTCGTCTGGATAGGCCTCTTCGAACCGACCGCCGAGGAACTCGACCACGTCGGCAGGGAGTTCGCGCTGCACCCGCTGGCCGTCGAGGACGCCGTCCGGGCCCACCAGCGTCCCAAGGTCGAGGCCTACCGGGGCTCGCTGTTCGTCACCATGAAGACCCTCGGCTACGCCCCCGGCGCACACGTCGTCACGGTCGGCGAGGTGATGGTCTTCCTCGGCCCCGACTTCGTGATGACCGTCCGGCACGGCCAGGACTCCCCGCTCGGCGGCCTGCGGACCCAGCTGGAACAGGACCCCGAGCTGCTGCGCTACGGCCCCAGCTCGGTGCTGCACTCGGTCTGCGACACCATCGTGGACGGCTACGTGGACGTGGCCACCGCCCTGCAGGTCGACCTGGACGAGCTGGAGGCGGACATCTTCTCCCCCGGCCGGGTCGGCCGCGACACCGCCGGGCGGATCTACGGCTACAAGCGCCAGGTGATGTCCGTGCGCCGCGCCACCGGCCCGCTGCTGGAGCCGATGCTGACGCTGGAGCGGGGCGCCCGCTTCGTCCGCCCGGAGACGGCGCCCTACCTGCGGGACGTCGCCGACCACCTGGCCCGGGTGAACGACCAGGTGGACGGCATGGACCGGCTGCTGTCCGACATCCTCAACGCCAACCTGGCGCAGGTCAGCGTGCAACAGAACAACGACATGCGGAAGATCTCCGCCTGGGCGGCGCTGGCCGCCGTGCCGACGATGATCGCGGGCATCTACGGGATGAACTTCGACGACATGCCGGAGCTGCACCAGGTCTGGGGCTACCCGGCGGTGCTGGTGCTGATGGCCGTGGTCTGCCTGGTGCTGCACCGGGTGTTCAAGCGGCACGACTGGCTGTAGCGCCGCCTGCTCCCCCGGTGCCCGGGCCGCACCCCGGCGCCTCAGGCCAGTCCGGCGCGCTCCAGGGCCTCGACGCCGGTGCGCAGCGCCCGGATCCGCTCGTCCAGGGTGAACCCGGCGGGGGCCAGGGTGAGCGTGGTGACGCCCGCGTCGGCGTAGGCCTGCATCCGGTCGGCGATCCGGGCGGTGTCGCCGATCAGCGAAGTGGCGTCCACCAGGTCGTGCGGGACGGCGGCCGCGGCGCCCGCGTAGTCCTTGGCCAGGTACTTCTCCTGGATCTCGTCGGCGGCCTGCTCGTACCCCATCCGCCGGGTCAGCTGGTTGTAGAAGTTCTTCTCCTTGCTGCCCATGCCGCCGATGTAGAGCGCGGCGTACGAGCGCAGGGCGTCGACCCCGGCCTTGACGTCCTCGCCGACCGCGAGGTTGACGGTCGGGCAGAGGTCGAAGCCGTCCAGCGTCTTCCCGGCCTTGGCGCGGCCGGCCGTCAGCGGGTCGAGGGACATCGCGGCGTGCTCGGGCGAGAAGAAGATGCCGAGCCAGCCGTCGGCGATCTCGCCGGTCAGCTCCAGGTTCTTCGGGCCGATCGCGGCGATGTACAGCGGGACGTGCTCGCGCACCGGGTGCACGGTGAGCTTGATCGGCTTGCCCGGGCCGCCGGGCAGCGGCAGGGTCCAGTGCGCGCCCTCGTGGACCAGGCGCTCACGGGACATCGCCTTGCGGATGATCTCCACGTACTCGCGGGTGCGGGCCAGCGGCTTGTCGAACTTCACGCCGTACCAGCCCTCGGACACCTGCGGGCCGGAGACGCCGAGGCCGAGGCGGAACCGGCCGCCGGAGAGGGTGTCCAGGGTCGCGGCGGTCATCGCCGTCATGGCCGGGGTGCGGGCCGGGATCTGGAAGATGGCCGAGCCGACGTCGATCCGCTCCGTCTTCGCGGCGACGTAGCTGAGCACGGTGGCGGCGTCCGAGCCGTACGCCTCCGCCGCCCAGCAGACCGCGTAGCCGAGCCGGTCCGCCTCCTGGGCGACGGCGATGTTGTCGGCGTCCATGCCGAGTCCCCAGTAGCCGAGGTTGATCCCGAGTCGCATCTGCCGCACCTTCCAGTGGGTTGGGGTCGGGCCGAGGGTAACCGCGCCCGCGCCGGACATGCTACTGACGAGTAGTGGTGGCCCGGGTCACACGTCCCCGGCCACCGCCGGCGGTGATCGTTCTGCGGGTCTTCGCACCTGTCCGCGCACCGGCCGCTACGCTCAGCCGACGTGGGGAGCGCACTCCCCACCTGCGCGTTTTCAGGGCTGCCGGAACGCCCGGGGCCACCGGCCAGTGGAGGGCCCGTCCGATGGAACAGCGTCACCTCGGCCGCACCGGCCTGCAGGTCTCCCGGCTCGGCCTCGGCACCATGACCTGGGGCCGCGACACCGACGAGCACGAGGCCGCCGAGCAGCTCAAGGAGTTCGTCGAGGCCGGCGGCAACCTGGTCGACACCGCCGACGTGTACGCCGACGGTGGCGCCGAGTACCTGATCTCCCGGCTCACCGACAACCTGGTCCCGCGCTCCGAACTCGTCATCGCCACCAAGGCCGGCAGCGTCCCCGACTCCGCCCGCCGCTTCGACTGCTCCCGCGGCCACCTGCTCGCCGCCCTGGACGCCTCGCTGCACCGCCTCGGCACCGACTACGTCGACCTCTGGCAGGTGCACTCCTTCGACCCGACGACCCCGGTCGAGGAGACGCTCAGCGCGCTCGACATCGCCGTCTCCTCCGGGCGCGCCCGCTACGTCGGGGTCTGCGACTTCAGCGGCTGGCAGCTCGCCCGGGCCGCCACCTGGCAGCGCGCCCACCACGGACGGGTGCCGCTGGCCGCGGCCCAACTGGAGTACTCGCTCCTGCAGCGCGGGATCGAACGGGAGGCGCTGCCCGCCGCGCGGGACGCCGGGGCCGGGGTGCTGGCCGGCTCGCCGCTCGGCCGCGGGGTGCTCACCGGCAAGTACCGGCACGGAGTCCCGCAGGACTCGCGCGGCGCCTCGCCGTACCTGGCCGGCTTCGTCCAGCCGTACCTCGGGGACCGCTCGCGGCGGATCGTGGACGCCCTCGCCACCGCTGCCGACGGGCTCGCCAGCAGCCCGCTGGCGGTCGCCCTGGCCTGGGTCCGGGACCGGCCCGGAGTGGCGAGCGCCCTGGTCGGGGCACGGACGGTGGCACAACTGCAGGCGGCGCTGTCGGTGGAGGCGCTTACGCTTCCGGGTGAGATCCGCGGCGCGCTGGACGACATCTCGTCGCCCGTGCACCGCTACCCGGACCAGGGGTGGACCGAGCTGTGAGGCCCGGGCCGGATCGTCGAGCGGAACGTGCAGTGGAGTGACCTTTGGAGCGGACGACGATGAGTGACACGGGGAACGGCGCTCCGGCGGAGACCACGGCGACTACGGCCGACAAGGCGGCGGAGCTGGCCGAGCTGGCCGCGCGGATCCGCGCCGTCGAACGGCAGGGGGCCGGGGGCCCGGCTCCGAGGGCTGCCGCACCGGCCCCGGCTCCGGGGGCTGCTGCACAGACTCCGGCACCGACGCAGGCTCCGGCTCCGGCACCGACGCAGGCTCCGGCTCCGGCACCGCGGAGGGCGGAGCCGGCCGACCAGGCCCCGCCGGCTGCGGCGGCCGCAGCCCCCGACGGGCCCCGCGGCGACGCGCTCCAGGAGGTCACCGCGGTGCTGACCGCCGGCGGTGCCCCGGCCGAGCTGGCGGCGGCCGCCCTGGCCGAGTTCGGCGAGGACGCCGCCGAGCGGCTGCGCACCAACCCGTGGGCGGTGCTGGACCTGCCCGGCGTCCGCCCCGAGCACGCGGACGGCTTCGCCCGCGGGCTGCTCGGCCCCGGCTCCGGGCCGGGCGACGAGCGCCGCGCCCAGGCGCTCGTGCCGTGGCTGCTGGAGCAGGCGGCGCTGCGCGGGCACTCGGCCCTGGAACTGACCGAAGTGGCCGCCGGGCTCGAACGGCTCCGGATGCCGGACCCGGCGGCAGCCATCGGGAGTGCCGTCGAGGACGGTCGGGTGCTGCCCTCCCAGGAGGAGCTCACCGGGGCCGAGGCGCACGCGGCCGGCGGCGAGGACGACGAGCCGCCGACCCGGACGCTGCTCGCGCTGGAGCGGCTGGCCATGGCGGAGGACTCCCTCGCCGAGGGCCTGGTCCAGCTGATGGCGACCTTCGTTCCCGGCGAGGACGTCGACCCGGCGGCCGACGCCGCGGACACCGGCCCGGAGACGGACCCGGAGTCCGGTGAGGGGGGCGACGCCGGCGAGGCCGAGGACTCCGAGGCCCCGGGCAGCACGGCACCCGCCGCCGCTCCCGGACCGGCCGCCTGGGAGGCCGCAGCCGAGGCCGCGCCGTCCTCCTCCGCGACCGCCCTGATCCGCGCCGTCGCCGACAGCGCCCTGGTGCTGCACACCGGCGGCGAGGCGGCCCGTGCCGAACCGGCCGCGCTGGTCGCGGCCGCCCGGGGCCTCGGGCTGCGGGCCTGGGCCGCCACCTGGACCGACCAGGGCCGGGACTCCTTCGCCGCGCTCTGCGGAGCCGGGGCCGGAACGGGCGCCGAGGCCGACACCGGGGCCGGAACCACCGTGGTCACCCTGGCCGACCTGCTCTCCGGCAGCGCCGGCCCCGGCCGCGCCCCGGACGGCATGCTCGCCCTGGACCTGCTGGTCCTCCTGGACGCCCCGCTGCTGGGCGTCGAACTGGCCGCGACCGTCCTGGAGGCGCTCGCCGACGGCACCCGACTGGTCCTCAGCGGAGACCCCAACCAGCTCTGGTCGGCCGGCCCCGGCCGCTTCTTCGCCGACCTGCTGGCCGCCAAGGCCTGCCCGGCGGTCGCCTCCCGCACCCCGGACTTCGGCCCGATCGGCGAGCTGGTCTCCGGTGTCGGCATCGGCGAGCTCCAGCAGGTCGACGCGCCGGACAAGGAGGTGGTCCTCCTGACCGCCAAGGACGCCGGCGAGGCCGTCCACCGTGCCGTCCAGCTGCTCACCGACTCCATCCCGCGCGCGCTCGGCATCCCCGCCGAGCAGGTGGTGCTGCTCACGCCCGGCCACGGCGGTGCGGCCGGCACCCGGGTGCTGAACGCCGCCGCCAAGGCGCGGCTCAACCCCGGCCCCGGCCGGTTCCGCGGTTTCGACCCCGGCGACCGGGTGGTCGACTCACCGGCGCCCGGCATCACCCACCCGGCCCGGGTGCTGGACGGCGACGCCACCGGCCTGCACCTGGAGTACGCGGACGGCTCGCGCCGCACCGTCCCGCCCGCCGAGGTCGCCCGGCTGCGGCACGGCTGGGCACTGACGGTCCACCAGGCACTCGGCCGCCGTTGGCCGGGCGTGGTGGTCGTGCTCCCGGAGGACGCCGCTCCGGGGCTCACCCGGCAGTGGGTCTACACCGCCTTCGGCCGGGGCGAGCGGCACCTGTCCGTGGTGCACGCGGCGGGCCCGGCGCTCGCCCAGGCCGTGGCCGAGCGCCCGGCGCAGCCGCGCACCACCCGGCTGCGGGCGGTCCTCGCCGAGAACGCCGCCTCGGCGTACTGAGCCGTCGCCGCGCCGGGCCGCAGCGGCGCTCTGCCGCAGCCGCGGAGCCGCTGCGGCGGCGGGCGTGGCCGCGCCGCGCGGCGGACATGCGACGGGCGGGCCCCACGGTGTGGGGGCCCGCCCGTCGTCCGTCCCGGACTCCGTCAGTCGTCCGGGTCCTCGTCGTCGTAGACCTCGCTCACGTCGAACCGGCAGATCAGCAGCTGCGGGTCGGCGTGCTCGAACGGCTCCGGCAGCCACTCCCCCGGCTCGGTCGGCTCGGCCGCCGCGACCCAGAGCGTCGAGTCCGCCTCCTCCAGACCGAACTCCTCGCTGCGCGCGGCGATCTCGTCCGGCTCGTACTCGCCGAACAGCACGCCGATCGCGGCGTTCACCCCGCCCGCGCCGGCGCCGCCCGGGGTCAGCGACTCGTCCAGCCGCTCGGCCTGGGCGCGCAACCGCTTGGGGTCGACGACGTGGTAGTCGCGGCGGATCAACACGCTGATCGCCTCGGGCTGTTCGGGGCCGTGGTACCCGCCGGGACCCTCGTCCCCGGGAATCTCGAAGGGCGTGACCTCGTCGTAGGCCTCGTACAGGAGCTGGTCGTAGGCGATGGCCGCCGTCGCGAGCTGCTCGTAGGCAGCGGACACGGCGGGATCGTCGGAGGTGTTGGGGCTTGACACCGCTTCCAGATGACGGTCGATGGCGGCCTTGACCGCCTCAGCGGCGGCGCGTACCTCGGCAATGGTGGGCTGCGCGGCATCAGACATGGTGCAGACGCTATCTCCCCGCGGTGTCGGTACGCACAGCGGTTGTCACCTACACCCGCGATTTCACCGCAACTTCCCCCCTGATGTCCGATCTGCACGGGTACGTCCCCCTGCGGAACCGGCGCGGGCCCGGCGCAGAGGGCGCGCAGCAGGTCGGGCGGGGCCGTCCGCGTACCGCTTCGCACGCCGGGATCGGGGTATCCCCTCCACAGCAGCAACAGAACTGATGCACTGTCAGTCGACTGTCCGGGCGGCGGGCCCCCGGGGCACCGCTCCCGCGCGGGAGGACGGCCGGAAATACCCGGGCCGACTGTCCGGGGCAGGCCGTAGGCTTGCCCGAAGGTGATCCCCAGGAGGAGCGTTTTGACCCCACGCAAGCCGGTCCGGCAGCCGGAGTACGAGTACCAGTCGCTGCGCATGCCGCGCGGCACCACGCGCAACGCGGCCCGCCAACTGCTCACCGAGCACGCCGAGTACGGGCACTGGGAGCTCGACCGACTGAGGCTGTTCCCCGACGGCAGCCGGACGGTCCGGCTCAAGCGCAGGATCATCCGCCAGGTCCGGAACTGGTGACGGGCGGGTCGCTCCGCCCCGAGCGATCACCGGCACGAAGCCTTCACGCACCCGCGGCCGCCCGTTCATCCGGCGACCGCGGGTGCGTCGTTCTCCACGGTGGGTGCGCGCCGTCGCCCACGACGACGCGCGGGCCCGCGGCTGCGAGGGGTCAGCGGGCCCCGGCGCGGGCGCGGCGGTAGAGCACGCCGCCGCCGAGCAGCAGCGCCAGGCCGGCCGCGCCGAGCAGTTCGACGCCGCCGGCGCCGGTGGAGGCCAGCTGGCTGTCGACCGGGGCGCTCGGCGTGGCAGCCGGGACCGTCGTCCGGGAGGCGGCCGGGACGGCCTGGGTGCCCGGGGCGGTGGTGGCCGGCGGGGTGGACGGGCCACCGGTGCGGGGGATGCCCGGGGTGGTCTCGCCACCGGTCTTCGGCGGGGTCGGGTGGCTGATCTCCGGCGGGCAGTCGTCGCTCGGCTTCGGCGCGGGGGCCGGCGCGGGCCGGGCCACGTTGCCGCACTCGTTGCCGAAGGCCGGGTTGGCGACGCCGACCACGTTGACGGAGTTGCCGCAGGCGTTGACCGGGACGTGCACGGGGGCCTGGATGCTGTTGCCGGAGGCGACGCCCGGCGAGCCCGCGGCGACGCCGGAGGCCGAGGCGCCCGAGGCGGTGGTGCCCCGGCTCCCGCCGGCACCGGAGCCGGCCGTGCCGGAGCCCGCGGTGCCGGAGCCGGCGTGGCCGGACTGACCGGACTGGCTGCCCTGGGGGGCCGCGTGGCGGCCGCCGCTCGCGTTGGCGCACCGGTTGCCGAACGACGGGTTCAGCGCACCAATGATGTCGACCGTGTTGCCGCAGGCGTTGATCGGCACCTCGACCGGCACCTGCACCGAGTTGCCCGAGGCGACGCCGGGTGATCCGACGGCACCCCCCTGCGCCTCGGCGCCCGCGTAGGCGTAGCCGGCGGTCGAGGCCAGCACACTGCCGGTGGCCACGGCCGTGAGGATCCCCTTCTTGGCTACATTCCTCATGTTTTCCCCTGACGTTTTCGAGACGAGGTTTTGACCTTGACGTGAACCTTATGAAAGTCGGAATTTTTGCCCATCCGTAAATCACGCAGGGTCTTCGACTGCACAGGAGTTAACGAGGGGCGAACGGTGAGGTTGGGCCGAACGCTGCAGCTTCACCCGATCGAGCGATCGTGTCGCCGAGCTGTATCACGACCCGGCGGACGCGCGCCGCGCATGCGAACGCCCCCGGTGCGGCGCGTCCGCCGCCCGGGGGCCGGGTCGAGTCCTCTCAACGGGCCTCAGCGGCCCGGAGGTCGACTCAGATGTTGGCGCAGTGGTTGCCGAACGCCGGGTTCAGCACGCCGATCACGCTGACGGTGTTGCCACAGACGTTCACCGGGACGTGAACCGGGATCTGGATCTGGTTGCCGGAGACGACGCCCGGGGAACCGGCGGCCACACCCTCGGCACCCGCGTGAGCGGACGCGACACCGGCGGCGGCGAGCACCAGGCCACCGGTGGCGGCGGCGACGGCGGCGATCTTCTTGTTGACCTTCATCATTCCTCCTGTACGGACAACGCAACCCGTTCGGCGGGCTGCACAGGGATGAACGACGCTGCGGCAAACGGGGTACGGAACAGGATTCCCATTCACCCGCAACGGTGAGGTCTCGCACAAACAATCGGCTCGGGATTCCGGGAGGAATCGTTTCTGTCGATCTCCCCGAACCCGTCCCACAATCATCAGCTCCGACAATGCGGTCGGCCCGCCCCCGGAACCCCGGGAGCGGGCCGACCCAGTCGCCTGATCAGCGGGCGACGGCGAACCGGTCAGCAGGCGTCGATGAACCGGTCGAGCACCCGGACGCCGAACTTCAGGCCGTCCACCGGCACCCGCTCGTCCACGCCGTGGAACATCCCGGCGAAGTCCAGCTCCGGCGGCAGCTGCAGCGGCGCGAAGCCGAAGCAGCGGATCCCCAGGTCCTGGAAGGACTTGGCGTCCGTCCCGCCCGACAGGCAGTACGGCACCGCGCGGGCGATCGGGTCCTCCGCGCGCAGCGCGGTCTGCATCGCCTCGACCAGCGCCCCGTCGAAGCCGGTCTCGATCGCCTTGTCCGAGTGCAGGCTCTCGCGCTTCACGCGCGGGCCGAGCACGCTGTCCAGCTCGGCCAGGAACTCCTCCTCGTAGCCGGGCAGGAAGCGGCCGTCCACGTGCGCGGTGGCCTGACCGGGGATCACGTTGACCTTGTACCCGGCACCGAGCATGGTCGGCTGGGCGGTGTTGCGCAGCGTGGTGCCGATCATCTTGGCGATGCCGCCGAGGACGCGCAGCGTCTCGTCCATGTTCTCCGGGTCCAGCTCGACCCCGAGGGCGTCCGACAGCTCGTCCAGGAAGGCCCGGACGGTCTTGGTGATCCGCAGCGGGAACTGGTGCCGGCCGAGCCGGGCGACCGCCTCGCACAGCTCAGTGATCGCGTTGTCGTCGTTCTCCATCGAGCCGTGGCCGGCCCGGCCCTCGACCGTCAGGCGCATCCAGTGCATGCCCTTCTCGGCCGTCTCCACCAGGTAGAGGCGGACCTGGTCGTTGACCGTGAAGGAGAAGCCGCCGACCTCGCCGATCGCCTCGGTCACGCCCTCGAACAGCCCCGGGTGCTTGTCCACCAGGTAGCGCGCCCCGTACGTGCCGCCGGCCTCCTCGTCGGCGAGGAAGGCCAGCACGATGTCGCGCGGGGGCTTGCGCCCGGTGCGCAGCCGGTCGCGGACGACCGCCAGGGTCATCGCGTCCATGTCCTTCATGTCGACCGCGCCGCGGCCCCACACGCAGCCGTCGGCGATCTCGCCGCCGAACGGGTCGTACGTCCAGTCCGCGGCGTTGGCCGGCACCACGTCGGTGTGGCCGTGGATCAGCAGGCCCGGGCGGGAACGGTCCTCACCCTCGATCCGCACCACCGTCGAGGCGCGGCCCTTGGCCGACTCGAAGATCTTCGGTTCGAGTCCGAACTCGGCGAGCTGCTCGGCCACGTACTCGGCTGCCCTGCGCTCGCCCGGGCCGGAGCCGTCCCCGTAGTTGCTGGTGTCGATCCGGATCAGATCGCGACAGATCCCGGCGACCTCCGACTCAGCCGTCACCTTCGGCGCCGCCGACTCGCTCCGCTCGCTCACGGTCACTCCTCGTCTCTGGCCCGCACCGACGCACCAGCGCGCCACCCCCAGGACCTGCACCCGGGCCGTACGAGCACGTCCGCCCATCCTCTCCCAGCCCCCGGGCCGGATCCACCCCCCGCACGCCCCCGAAACCCCCTGGTCACGCCCCCGCCACACGCCGGCCCCCGCTCCCGCCACCCGCCGCGCGCCCCGGCCGGGAACCGTTTTGGGAGCCCAAGCCGATCTTTGCTACAGTTACATCTGTCAGCGCGACGGACGAGAGATCGGAAGCCGCGAGGACGACACCTAGTCCGGGTGGCGGAATGGCAGACGCGCTAGCTTGAGGTGCTAGTGCCCTTTATCGGGCGTGGGGGTTCAAGTCCCCCCTCGGACACCGACAGGAACCCCAGATCCTTCTGGGGTTCCTTTTGTTTTCCCGGAGCTGCCAGGGCCCCGGAACTCCGGGGCTGCGAGGCTCCCGAGCATCGGGGCACCCGGTGGTTCCGGTGCCCCGCGCCCGGAGCCCGCCCGCCTCAGGACTGCCGGTCGGCGGGCCGGTGGTGCCGGGTGGGCTTCGGGACGGGCGTCCGGGCGGGGATCGTGTGGCCGGTGCGGTCGTCGGTGTGCCAGGACTGCGACTGGAAGGCGAGGAAGATCGCGGTCCAGCGGTTCCGGGCGGGCAGGTGGATCAGGAGGCCGCCGTCCTGCCGGACGCCGTCGTCGGCCCTGAACCGGCCGCTGTTGCCCTGGTTCATGTGGATGTCGTGGACGCCGTTGCCCGGGAGGAAGCCGAACACCTTGTCGGGGACGGTGGGTTCGGGGCCGAAGCGCTGGCCGAAGACGTAGAGGGCGGCGGCCGGGCCGACGATCGCCTGCTGGACGTGGTGGTCGAGCAGGTCCGCGAGGTCGTTGTCCGCTCCCGGGGCGTCGGGCGGCAGGACGCGCATCGCGGCGGGGTCGAACAGGCGCCCGCGGACGAAGTCCAGGCTCGCCGTGTCCGGCCGGGAGGGCAGCGCGTTCCAGCCGCTGCCGGCCGGCGGGAGGAGTTCGGTGACGGGGTGCCGGAAGTCCTCGACGACGGTGTAGAGCAGGTCGGAGGGGGCCTGCTGGGAGAGGACGTTGACCGCCGCGCGGTAGTCGGCGCCCTGACCGTCGCGCAGGTGGATCTGGTAGTGCGGGGTGTCGGCGCCGCCCTCGCGGCGCCGGTCGACGGCGGTGGCGGCGAGCACGCCGTAGTTGCTGATCGGCATCGGTGGGGTCCTCGGAGTCGGTGGTGCAGGGACCCCTCCGTTATGGCGCATGCGGTGGCGCGCCCACCCGTGAATCGACGGAAGTTCACTTGCCGTCCCCCGAAGGGGTTCCGGGCTCACCGAACGTTGACAGCCCGGCGCCCCCGACCGGCGCCCCCGACCGCCGGTCGGGCCCGCCGGTCAGACCTGGCGGGTGTCTCCGCCCAGGGCGCTCTCGATGCCCTGGACCATCCGCCACAGCGGCGCCCGCCGGCTGGCGACCAGCACCACGACCTCGTCGGACTCGCCCTCTCCGCCGCTCTCGGACGGGCGGTCGCTCCAGGTGCCGGTGACGAAGGCCATCGCCGCGTCCACCTCCGCCACCCAGTCGCTCTCCCCGCCCGTGCGCAGCCAGGTGCGCAGGGCGTGGTTGTGCGCGGCGACGACGGCCGCGGCGATCACGTCCGCGCGCAGCGGGCCGTCCGGGCGGTCGTCGAAGCGGCCGCGCAGGTAGGCCGCGAGGGTGTGCTCGTAGCGCCAGACCACCGACAGCTCGTACGCCCGCAGGCCGGGCACCTTGCGGGTCAGCCGGTAGCGCTGGACGGAGAAGGAGGGCTGCTCGGCGTACATCCGCAGGACCAGGCGGGCGGCGTCGCAGGCGTGCTTGACCGGGTCCTCCTCGCCGTTGCCGGACTCCAGGAACTCCGTCATCTCGGCGAGGCTGCGCTCGTGGTCGGGGAAGACCACGTCCTCCTTCGCCGGGAAGTACCGGAAGAAGGAGCGCCGGCCGACTCCGGCCAGCGAGACGATGTCGTCGATGGTGGTCTGCTCGAAGCCGCGCTCCAGGAAGAGCTCGAAGGCCGCGGCGACCAGCGCCTCGCGCATCGCGGGCTTGGCGGGCCCGTCGTTCATGGGCAGGTCCTGCTCTTCCTTCTCGCTCATTCTCGGCAACCTAACACCGGCGCACCGCCCGGGCGCCGACGGCCGGGGCGCGCTCCGCTCCGGCCGTCGACGACGCTCGAACCGCCTTACGGGAGGTTGCGGGCCATGACGATGCGCTGGACCTGGTTGGTGCCCTCGTAGATCTGCGTGATCTTCGCGTCCCGCATCATCCGCTC
>NZ_JBVJYK010000015.1:0-249740 GCF_055600605.1 Kitasatospora sp. NPDC038210
CCAGCCCGAACCTGGGAAGTGGTGTTTCAGAGGATTGGCCGCCCCGGGACCGTCCGCGCCGATGCGTGTCCGGTGCTCCCTGCCGAGCGACTAGGAAACACTACGCCTATCCGGCCTCGAAGGCAAACCCGCCCGTCCCGGAGACGGTCCGGGTGCAGAGCGCCTGCCCGGGCTTCACGTACTCACCGTTGGGGTGGTCGTTGCCGGTGACCCAATGCCGGGCGCCGGCCTCGTCGCGACCGCCGGCGCGGTGGCGGCCGAGGAGCCGCTCCTCGCGGACGGTGTCGTCGGCGTGGACGTACCAGAGTTCGCGCAGCAGGCGGCGGGCGTCCGGCCACGGAGTGTCGGCGGACGCGAGGTAGTTGCCCTCGGTGATGACGAGGCGGGTGTGCGGGCGGACCACGTGGCGGGCGGCGACCGGTTCGTCCAGGGTGCGGTCGAAGTCAGGGACGTAGATGTCCTGGAAGCGGTCGGCGGCGATGCGGCGCAGCAGGGCGACGTAGCCGTGGGCGTCGAAGGTGGCCGGGGCGCCCTTGCGGTGGGTCAGGCCCAGGCGGTCGAGCTGGGCCCCGGAGAGGTGGAAGCCGTCGAGCGGGACGTAGGCGGCGGTGCCCGGTCCTTCGGCGCGCTCGGCCTCGGCGACCAGGTGGCGGGCCAGGGTGGACTTGCCGGCACCGGGCGGGCCGGCAAGTCCGAGGATCGTGCGGGCGTTGCTGCCCGGGCCGCGGAGGAAGCCGAGGGCAAGGTCGGTGAGGCGGTCCTCGTTCATGGCCGCACCTTACTCACCGGGGCCGGGGGAACCGGGCCTTCGACGACCCCTCTTTCGACGCCCCGGCCTTCGACGACATGGGCCGCCGGCGACCGGACGCTCAGGCCGCCCGCTCGGCCAGCGCGGGCGCGTCCAGGGTGAGTGTGCCGGCTTCGGCGTCGAGCAGGGCGGGGACGCCCAGCGGAACGGTCAGGGTGGACGGGCAGTGGCCGAAGCCCAGCTCCCAGAGCACCGGTATGCCGAGTCCGCCGAGCCGGTCGAGCATCACCTCGCGGACCCGCTCGGGCCGTCCGCAGCCTTCCCAGGAGCCGAGGGCGATGCCGGCCACGCCGTCGAGGGCGCCGGAGCGCAGGAACTGGGTGAGGAGGCGGTCCAGCTGGTACGGGTGCTCGTTGACGTCTTCGAGCATCAGGATGCTGCCCTCGTAGGAGGGACGGGCCGCCGGTGTGCCGCGCTCGGCGGCGAGGACGTGGACGCATCCTCCGGCGGTGACGCCGCGGGCGCGGCCGGGAACGAGCGGGCCGGCGGTGGCCGAGGTGAGGACCGTGGTGGCGGCGGGGTCGAAGAGGGTGCGGCGCAGGTGCTCGGCGGTGGGGCCGTCGGAGATGAAGGAGGCGCCCGCGGCCAGCGGCCCGTAGAAGGTGACGAGGCCCAGGTGCCGGGCGAAGGCCTCGTGCAGGGAGCTGACGTCGCTGAAGCCGATGAAGGGCTTGGGTGCGGAGGCACGCATCGCCGTCCAGTCGAGCAGGTCGACCATCCGGTGCACCCCGTAGCCGCCGCGGGCGCAGATGACGGCGTCGACGGTGGGGTCGAGCCAGGCGCTCTGGAGGTCGGCGGCACGGTCCGCGTCGGTGCCGGCGAGGTAGCCGAGGGCGGGGTGGGTGTCGAGGACGTGCGGGGCGACGGTGACGCGCAGCCCCCAGGAGCGGAGGATGGCGCAGCCGGCGGTGAGGCGTTCGGGTTCGATCGGGCCGCTGGTGGCGACGACGGCGATGTGGTCGCCGGGGCGCAGGTGCGGCGGACGGGTCAGCCCCTGGCCGGGTGTGGTCGGGTGCTGGTCCATGGGCCGGGCCGCCTTTCGGGCGCGGGAGCGGGGACGGACGGCCGCGGTGTGGTCGCGGCCGCCCGGTGACGATATGCCCCCGCGGTGACCGGCCGATGTCCGAGGGGCGGTGCCCGAAGGACGGGGGTCGTAAGGACGGGACCCGACGGACGGCGTCCGGGCGCGGACGTCTGCGGCGTGCGGGCCCGCCGGGGTGAGGGTTCTTCAGATCACGGCGCCCATCACCTCCCGGACCTCCCTCAGGGTGGCGTCGGCGACGGCATTGGCCCGCTCGGCGCCCTCGCGCAGGATCTGCCGGAGGTGTCCGCGGTCGGCGGCGAGCTCGGCACGGCGGGCGCGCAATGGCCGGAGGTAGTCGTTGACGGACTCGGTGACGACGCGCTTGAGCGCGGCGGCGCCGCCGTCCCCGATCTCCTCGGCGACGGCCTCGGGGGCGCGGTCCTGGCAGAGCGCGGCGAGCAGGACGAGGCTGGACACCTCGGGGCGGGCGACCGGGTCGTAGCCGATGCGGCGGTCGGCGTCGGTCCTGGCGCCGCGGATGATCCGGGCGGTTTCGTCCTCGGTGGCACCCAGGGCGACTGCGTTGCCCCGGCTCTTGCTCATCTTTCCGCCGTCGGTGCCGAGCAGCATCGGGGCGTCGGAGAGCAGGGCCTGCGGGCGGGGGAAGACGGCGCTGCCGTCGGCGTGCGGATAGCGCTCGTTGAAGCGGCGGGCGACGGTGCGGGCGACTTCGAGGTGGGGCAGCTGGTCCTGACCGACCGGGACGAGGTCGGCCTTGCAGAAGAGGATGTCGGCGGCCTGGTGGACGGGGTAGGTGAACATCAGCCCGCTCACCGCGGACTGGCGGGAGTGGGCGATCTCGTCCTTGACGGTGGGGTTCCGGTTCAGTTCGGCGACGCTGACCAGGCTGAGGAAGGGCAGCAGCAGTTGGTTGAGGGCGGGAACGGCGCTGTGCGCGAAGATCGTGGACCGCTCGGGGTCGAGGCCGGCCGCGAGGTAGTCGAGGACGAGGTTCTCGGTGTGCTCGGCGAGCCGGTCGGCGAGGTCGCGGTCGGTGATGACCTGGTAGTCGGCGACCACGACGAACATCTCGACGCCCTGGTCCTGCAGTCGGACGCGGTTGCGCAGGGTGCCGAAGTAGTGGCCGAGGTGGAGCGGGCCGGTGGGGCGGTCCCCGGTGAGGACGCGGTGGGCGGTCGGGTCGTCGATCAGGGCGGTCTCGGCGGCTGCAGTGCCGGGCGCAGCGGCGGCGGGCGCGGCGACGGCAGCAGCGGACTCGGCGGCGGGCGCGGAGGTCGCGTAGGTCGCGGAAGTGACGGGCGGGGCGGCGGTCTCGGTGGTCACGGGTTCTCCTCGGTGCGGCGGTGTGGCGGCCGTCCGGGGCGAGGGGCCCCTCCCGCGGGAGAGCGGGGAAAACGCAACAGGGCCGTCCATCCCGGACGGCCCTGGTCAGGCGAGTGCTGGTGGCCGTCCTAGGACGGCCACCAGCACAGGCCCACGAAGCGCTTCATGCGCCCCAGCGTAGCGTCAGTCCTCCATCACCAGCGCGGGAGTTTCCTTGCGCAGCGTCTCGCCGCGGAAGAACTCCGGCCGCACCAGGCCGTAGCAGGTCATCAGCAGCGCGCCGAGCAGCAGGATGCCGACGCCGATGACGAACACCGAGCCGATGCCGAGGACGGCTCCGCTGCCGTAGTCGGGGGCCCAGGCGTCGGTGAGGGTCTGCAGGAAGACCGCGCTCAGCAGCAGGCCGCCGAGGAACGGGGCGATGCCCTTGAGCAGCAGGTCGCGCGGGCCGGTGCGCAGCGAGCGGCGGAAGTACCAGACGCAGGCGAAGGCGGTCAGCGCGTAGTAGAAGCAGATCATCAGGCCGAGCGCCAGGATGGTGTCCTCGACGACGTTCTCGCTGATCAGGCTCATGCCGACGTAGAAGACCGCGGTGGCGATGCCGGCCGCCACGGTGGCGTAGCCGGGGGTGCGGAAGCGCGGGTGGACGGCGCCGAAGCGCGGCGGCACGGCGCGGTAGGCGCTCATCGCGAGCAGGGTGCGGGCCACCGGGATGAAGGTGGTCTGCAGGCTGGCGGCTGCGCTGGCGACCACGGCCAGGAAGAGCAGGATGCTCCACGGCGAGCCGAGCACCGGGCGGGCCAGCGCGGCGAAGACGTTGTCGGCCGTCTCCGGGTTGCCCAGACCGGTGCCGGTGGTGCCGACGCCGGCGAACATCTGGGCGGCGATCGCGACCAGCAGGTACGAGCCGACCAGGGTGACCATGGAGATCATCGCGGCGCGGCCGGGGGTCTTGGCGCTCCCGAGGGTCTCCTCGTTCATGGTGAGGCAGGTGTCCCAACCCCAGTACATGAAGATCGACAGCGACAGTCCGGCGGTGAACGCGCTGAACGAGCCCACCTGGAGCGGGTCGAGCCAGGAGAGGGAGAAGCCGATCGAGTCGGGCAGGTCACCGGCGGCGGCCTTGCCGACGGCGATCGCCGCGAACAGCAGCAGCACGGCCAGCTGGAGCCCGACCAGACCGTACTGGAACCACTTGGTGGCGGTCATCCCCCGGTAGCTCATCGCGGTGGCACCGGCTATCAGCAGGACGACGGTGAGCAGGTGGACGGCCGTGTTCTGGTCGAGATCGGCGACCCAGCCGCTGCCGGTCATCTCGCCGAGCATCAGGTAGAGGAATTCGGTCGCCACCCCGGCCAGGTTGGAGAGCACGATGATCGTCGCGACGGTCAGCCCCCAGCCGGCCATCCAGCCGACCCTGGGGCCGAAGGCCTTGGCGGTCCAGGTGAAGGACGTTCCGCAGTCCGGGAAGTCCTTGTTCAGCTCCTTGTAGGCGAACGCGACGAGCAGCATCGGCAGGAAGCCGGCCAGGAAGACCGCGGGCATCCGGACGCCGACCGCGGTGACGGTCGGGCCGAGCGTCGCGGTCAGGCAGTAGACCGGGGCGACCGTCGAGACGCCCAGCACCACACTGCCCAGCAGGCCCACGGAACCGCCCCGTAGACCCTTGTCCCCCGCTCCCCCGGCCGTCCCCGGGTCGGGGACTCCACCACTGGTGCCACTGACCGGGGCACCGTGCGGAGCGTCGGGCGCCATTGCCCGGCCGCTACTCGTGTGCTCTGAGAGCTGCTGATCAAACACCAGCGCACTCTAAGTGCGGACACGGAATGTTGAATAGACCAACTCTTGGTGATTTTTTGCACTTACGATGACTTTTCTCCTCTTGACTCCTCCCCCGAACCCCCTCCGGGCCCCCTCTCGGTAGCGCACGGCAGATCGAGATAGGTTAGCCTCGCCTAACTTCAATCTCCCCGTTCCGACCCGTGAAGGAGCGTCGCGTGGCCCCCACCTCCGACGACCTGGCCCTCGTCCCCCGCGCCCCCGACCGCCGCAGGTTCCTGAGGGCCGGGATCGCCGGCGGGACGGTGCTCGGCCTCGGCGGCCTGCTGGCCGCCTGCGGCAGCTCGGGCGGCTCCGGTGGTTCGGCCGGCTCCGGCGGCTCCGGCGGATCGGCCCCTGGTGGCGGCTCCGCGCCCGACCGGAAGTCGGTCAAGCAGGGCGGCGACGACTACGCCACCGTCATCGAGAAGATGAAGGGCTTCGGCAGCGACGCCGCACCCGGCGTCTACCCGCGGACCGTCAAGCACGCGATGGGCGAGACCGCCATCCCGGCCAGGCCCACCCGGGTCGTGGTGCTGGACACCGGCGAGCTCGACAACGTCGTCTCGCTCGGCATCCAGCCGGTCGGCGTCGTCCACGCCGACGCTTCCAAGTCCCTGCCGTCCTACCTCAAGGACAAGGCCGGCAGCCCCGCCGCCGTCGGCACCATCAACAGCCTCAACCTGGAAGCGATCGCCGCGCTCAAGCCGGACCTGATCCTCGGCAGCCAACTGCGCGCCCAGGACCAGTACGCACAGCTGTCCAAGATCGCACCGACCGTCTTCTCGCTCCGCCCCGGCTACCCCTGGAAGCAGAACTTCCTGCTCAACGCGAGCACGTTCGGCCTGGAGGCCGAGGCCGGGGCGCAACTCGACGCCTACCGCGCGGCGGCCACCGCGATCGGCGCCGGACTCGGAGACAAGCGGCCCACCATCACACCCCTGCGCTTCATGCCGGGCCGCACCCGGCTCTACGCCGAACTCTCCTTCATCGGCACCGTCCTCACCGACGTTCCGCTGCCGCAGCCCACGATCGAGCAGGTCAAGGAGCTCGCGGTGGAGGTCGGCCCGGAGCAGATCGACAAGGCCGACGCCGACTGGATCTTCTACGGCGTGTACGGCAGCCCGAGCTCGACCAACCAGGACACGGTGCTGGGCGGCGCGCTCTGGAAGACCCTCGGAGCGGTCAAGTCCGGGCAGGCCCGGCCGGTTTCGGACGAGACCTGGTTCCTCGGGCTCGGCGTCATGGCGGCGAACGCGGTCCTCGCCGACCTCAAGGGGTTCGTCGCGCCCGGCAGTTGACCGGGCGCCGTCGGCACGGGCGGCGGCGCGGCGGCGATCTTCCGCGATCCTCGCTCGGGCCCTTCCGGGAGTCCTCGGGCTGATCCTCGCGCGGTCCTTCCGGATGCCCCCGGGCCGGTCCTCCCGCGGATCCTTCCGGATGCCCTCGTGTGGTCGTGCGGTGGTCGCACGCACACCGCCGGGTCGGACGCTTGGAGCTGGTCGCGCGGTGCGGGAGGATCGTCGGGACCGTCCCCCGAAGGGCCCGCCGATGACCTCGCCCCACCTCGCCGCAACCGATCCGCGCCCGCCCGGCCCGCCCGGGGAGAGCGCCGGATCCGCACCCCCGCCCGCTGTACCCGGGCCGGCCGCCGCGGCCGGCCCGATGTGCTCGATCGCGACCGCCGTCGAGACGGGCACGGTCGCACCCGGGTCCGCCGACGGGGTGGTCCGCCGGGCCCCCTCGCCCCGCCACGACTCGGTGCCGCAGCCGCGCAGCCGGGACGATGCGGACGCGCTCGCCCTCCCCGCGAAAGTCTCCGTACCGGACCCCTCCACGGTGGACGGCGACCCGACGGCGGCACGCCTGCGGGCGGCGTTCGCCGAACGGCTGCGGGCCGCACGGACCGAGGGCCGCTCGGTCGCCGAGCTGGCGGCCGCGTGCCGTCGGCCGGTCGCGGAGGTCCGGGCGATGCTCGGCGAGGAGGAGAAGAAGGAGGAGGCCGACGGCGGCGCCGGGAGCAGCGGCGTCACCGGGGCAGAGGCCGGGGCTGACGTCGAGGCCGAGGCCGAGGTCGGATTCGTCCGCTTCCCGTCGGTCGTCGCGCCGGAGGGCGTCCCGTCCGTACCGGCGCAGCGTTCGGTGCGCGAGGAGCTGCGGGCCTTCGGGCCCCTGCGGCCGTCGCCCTCGCGCCGACTGCGCCGGATGCACCCGCAGGCCGCACCGGACGGGCAGGAGGCGACCGCACGGGAGACGGCCGCGGCCGGCCCCGCCGGGGCGGGCCTCCCGGGTGGCGCCGCACGGACGGGCGAACTCGGCGGTACGGCGGGGGTGGTGGCGGATCAGGTGGTGCCGGGGGCCGGTGCCGCGACCGCGGCACACCTGGACGGCGGCGCCCTCCACGCCGAGGCGCCGCACACCGAACCGCAGCTCGGCATCCTGATCGGTGGGAGCCCCGGTCTGCCCGAGCCCGTCGGTCGGCCGGAGGAGCGGGCGCCGGTCCGGGTGGCGGCCGAGCCGATCCGGGTCGGCCGCGGCACCAGCCTGGTGGTGTTGCCCTCCTGGCGCCCCGCCATCGCCGTCTCGGTGCCGACCGAGCAGCTGCTGGCCGCGACCGGTCTCGGCTACGAGCAGCTCGCGGGCGCCCGGCTGACGGTGCTGATGAACCCGAGCGCGCTGCACGACCGGGAGCTGGAACTGCACGGCTGGGAGACCGGTCCGGGCGCGCGGGGCCGACGCCGCGGGCGGCCCTGACAGCACGCGCCGACGCCTGGCGACCCCCGCCCCCGACACCGCCGGACGGATACCGCCGGCCCCGTGGGGGTGGGCAGGGGGGTGGGCCGCTGCCGGTCGACGGTCAGCGGACCGCCGGGGCGTTCGGGACGTACCCGAGGTCGACGGGCACCGGCGGGTTGCCGTCCACGGCCCAGCCCCGGCGGACGGTGTCCAGCAGCTCCGGAAGCCGGGGCGGCCACAGTGCGTCGGCGTTCTCGTCGGCGAGGTCGGCCGGGGTCCACCAGCGCCAGTCGAGGATCCGGTCGACGGCGTGCACCGCGCTCACGTCACCGACCGGGCCGCGGTGTGGTCCACCGGTGAGGTAGATGTGCTCGTGCTGGCGCACCGGGGTGCCGTGCCAGGTGAAGTCGTGTTCCCAGGTGCAGAGCAGCGGGCCGGGTTCGAGGTCGGTCCAGCCGGTCTCCTCCCACAGCTCGCGCCGGGCCCCCTCCCGCGGGGACTCGCCGGCCTCCAGTCCGCCACCCGGCATCGTCCAGTGGACGCCGACCTCGTCGTTGTCCGAACGGAGCAGGAACACCGAGCCGTCCTCGTCCAGGACCACCGTGCGGGCGGCCTGTCGCGGCACGCGCTTGTGGGGGCGCAGCAGATTGCGCATCGGGTTTCGCATCGGATCACTCTCGCAGCGGGCCCCTGGAACGTCGAGCGGATGCGTCGCTCCGTCCGGCCTTCGTGCGCTGCGAGCCCTTCGAGCCCTTCGAGTCCTCGGGGGGCCTTCACATCCCTGGGGTCCTTCGGGTCCTTCTGGCTCCCGAACCGCCCGGCGCGGGCGCCGGACCTGCCCGTTCGCCGTACCCTGACGGCCATGCCCGTACCCGCGATCATCTTCCCCGTCGATCCGCTCAACCCGCGCCGGCCCGATCCGCACTTCGCGTGGGAAGCCAGGCTGCGGGAGTTGGGTGGCGAGCACCACCTCGTCGACCACGACGCGCTGCTCGCCGGACGGGCCCCGGAGGCGGTCCGGCGGGTGCCGCGGGACAGCGGACCGCTCTGGTACCGGGGGTGGATGCTCCCCTCCGCCCGGTACGCCGGCTTCGCCGCCGCGCTCACGGCACGCGGCGGCAACCTCCTGACCAGCGCGCCCGGTTACGCGGCAGCGCATGAACTGCCCGGCTGGTACGGCGTGTTCGAGGGAGCGACGCCGACGAGCGCCTGGATCCCGTCGGACGGACCGGTGGCGCCCGGGCCGCAGGAGCTGTCGGCGGCCGCGGCCCGACTCGGCGGGAGCGGCCCGGCGATCGTCAAGGACTACGTGAAGTCCCGCAAGCACGAGTGGCACGAGGCTTGCTACGTACCGGAGTTGGCCGACCTGCCGGCCGTCGCGCGGGTGGTGCGGCGGTTCGTCGAGCTGCAGGGCGAGTTCCTGGCCGGCGGGGTGGTGCTGCGGCGCTACGAGGAGTTCGAGCACGCCGGCGGCGTTGGCGGCTCCGGGGGCGCTGAGGGCTCCGGGGGCGCTGAGGGCTCCGGGGGCGCCCGCGGCTCCGACGGTGGCATGGGGGACGAACCGGGTACGGGCGGGCGGGCCGTGGAGGCGCGGGTGTGGTGGCTGGACGGCCGGCCGATCCTCGTCGGGCCGCATCCGGACGCCCCTCGCCGGAACGTCGAGCCCGACCTCACCGAGGTCCGGGCGCTGGTCCGGAGGCTCGGCTGCCGCTTCGTCACCACTGACCTCGCCAGCCGGGCCGACGGCTCCGGCTGGCGGGTGGTCGAGGTCGGGGACGGACAGGTGAGCGACCTGCCGCGCGGAATCGACCCCTCGGGGCTGCTGACCTCGCTGATCACCGCCTGACGGGTCTCGCCTGGCAGGTCTCGCGTGACGGTCTCCCCCGATGGGTCGCGTCGGGCGGGCCGCCCGGCAGATCGCGGGCAGGGCGCTCCCCGGACCGGGCCCGTCCGGGGAGCAGCCCGAGGGCTACCCGGCGGCGACGCTCTCGGCGGCCGGGTGGCCGTCCGCGATGAACGCCTGCCAGAGCCGGGCGTAGGTGCCGTCCAGAGCGAGCAGTTCGGTGTGGGTGCCGTCCTCGACCACCCGGCCGTGGTCCAGCACGATCACCCGGTCGGCACGCTCGGCGGTGGTCAGGCGGTGGGCGATGACCAGCGTGGTCCGACCGCCGCTGAGCCGGTCCGCGGCGTGGTTGACCGCCGCCTCGGTGGCGAGGTCGAGCGCCGCGGTGGCCTCGTCGAGCAACAGGACGTCCGGGTCGACCAGTTCGGCACGGGCCAGCGCGATCAGCTGGCGCTGACCCGCCGAGAGGTTGCGGCCGCGGCCGGCCACCTCGTGGTCGTAGCCGCCGGAGAGCCGGACGATCATGTCGTGCGCGCCCACCGCCCGGGCCGCCGCCTCCACCTCCTCGGCCGAGGCGCCCGGCCGGCCGTACGCGATGGCCTCGCGGACCGTGCCGGCGAACAGGTAGGCCTCCTGCGGCACCACGCCCAGACGGTGGCGGTACTGCGCCAGGTCGTAGCGGGTGAGGTCGACCCCGTCCACCCGGACGGTGCCCTCGGTCGCGTCGTAGAACCGGGCGACCAGCTTCACCAGCGTCGACTTCCCGGCGCCGGTCTCACCGACCAGTGCCACCGTCTGCCCGGCCGGGATGTGCAGGTTCACGTCGGTCAGCACCTTCGGGGCACCGTCCGCTCCGCCGTTGTAGGCGAAGCCGACCCCCTCGAAGTCGATCTCGCCGCGCAGCCCCTTGGGCACCGGGACCGGGTCGGCCGCCGGGGCCGTGGTCGTCGGCGTGCGCAGCAGCTCGCGGATCCGGCCGAGGCCCACCGAGGCCTGCTGGTAGCCGTCGAAGACCTGGGACAGCTGGTTGACCGGTGCGAAGAACAGGTCGATGTAGAGCAGGTACGCGACCAGCGCGCCGACCGTCAGCGTTCCGGCGTCGACCCGGGCGGCGCCGACGATCAGCACCAGCGCGGCGGCCACGCTGGAGAGGAACTGGACGAACGGGAAGTACAGCGAGATGTACAGCTGCGCGCGGACCCGGGCCTCGCGGTACGCGATGCCGCGCGCCACGAAGCGGTCGGTGTTGGTGTCCAGGCGGCGGAAGGCCTGCACGATCCGCATGCCGGCCACGTTCTCCTGGAGGTCGGCGTTGACGGCGCTGATCAGGTCGCGGGAGCGCTCGTACTGGTCCTTGGACTTCTTGCGGAACACCAGCGTGGCGATCACCAGCAGCGGCAGCACCGCGAAGACCACCAGGGCCAGGCCTGCGTCGATGATCAGCAGGGCGGCGAAGATCCCGGCGAAGGTCAGCAGGCTGACCACGGCGGTGACCATGCCGGTCTGCAGGAAGGACGTCAGCGAGTCCAGGTCCGTGGTCATCCGGGTCATGATCCGGCCGGTCAGCTCGCGCTCGTAGTAGTCCAGGCCGAGCCGGTTGAGGTGGGCGAAGATCTTCAGCCGGAGCGTGTAGAGGACGCGCTCACCGGTGCGGCCGCTGACCCGGTTCTCGGCACCCTGCACCAGCCAGTCCAGCAGCACCACGACCAGTGCGGTGAGCGAGGCCACCGCGACGCCGGACATCAGGCCCTTGCGGACGCCCTCGTCGATGCCGTGCCGGATCAGCACCGGCAGGACCAGGCCGGCCGCCGCGTCCAGCGCGACCAGCAGCAGGGCGATGAGCAGCGGAGTGCGGAAGGGGCGCAGCAGGCGGCTCAGGCTGAAGTCCGGGTCGCCGGCCTCGGCCTCGGGGCGGGCGACGGCCGGAGTGTCGTCAGCGGGCGGGAGGGCGGCGACCTTGTCCAGCAGGTCGGGGTCCGCGGTGCGGGCGGCCTTGGACAGGGCGGGGGTCGGGAGCTCGGGGGTGGTGGGAGCGGTCGGCTGCTCGGCGGACGGCTTCCGGTCGGACGGTGTCCGGTCGGACGGTGTCCGGTCGGACGCCTGCACGGCCGACGGCTGCCTGGAGTCCTGGTGCCGGGCGACCGTCGCGTCGGCGGCCGGATCGGCCTGCGGTTCGGCGGGTACCCCGCTCTGCGGACGACCCGCCTCGGGATCGGTGATCAGCGCCCGGTACTGGGGACATCGGGCTTCGAGTTCCTCGTGCGTACCGAGGTCCAGCAGGCGGCCGTGGTCCAGGACGGCGATCCGGTCGGCGAGCTGGAGGGTCGAACGGCGGTGGGCGATCAGCAGCGTGGTGCGGCCGGTCATCACCGAGCGCAGCGCGTCGTGGATCTCCGCCTCGACCTGCGGGTCCACCGCCGAGGTGGCGTCGTCCAGCAGCAGGATCCGGGGGTCCGTGAGGATCGCCCGGGCCAGGGCGATGCGCTGGCGCTGGCCGCCGGAGAGGGTCAGGCCCTGCTCGCCGACCCTGGTCTCGTAACCGTCCGGGAGCGCACGGACGAACTCGTCGGCCTGGGCGGCGCGCGCGGCCGCGACCACCTGCTCGTCGGTGGCGTCCGGGCGGCCGTAGGCGATGTTGGTGCGGACCGACTCGGAGAACAGGAAGCTCTCCTCCGGGACGATGCCGACCGTCGCCCGGACCGAGTCCAGGGTGAGGTCCCGCAGGTCGTGGCCGTAGAGGCGGACGGCACCGGCGGCCGGGTCGTAGAAGCGGGGCACCAGCTGGGCCACCGTCGACTTTCCGGAGCCGGAGGCGCCGACCACGGCGAGGGTCTCGCCGGGGGCCAGCTTCAGGCTGAGGCCGTGCAGCACGGGTGCGGGGTGCTCGGGGTCGTAGCGGAACTCGACCTGGTCGAACTCCAGGGCGACGTCGAGGGTCCGGGGGCCGACGGCGGCCTGCCGCGGGGTGTCGCCCGCCGGGACGGAGCCGTGTGCGAGGGCGCCGGACGGGGCGGTGCCGGACGGGGCGGTGCCGGACGGGGTGGTGCCGGACGGGATGTCGTCGTGCGCCGGATCCGGGGCGGGGTCCGCGGTGAGGTCCAGGGTGAGCGCGTCCGGGCGTTCCTGGACCAGCGGACGCTCGTCGATCAGCTGCAGGACGCGCTCCACGCCTGCCCGGGCCTGCTGGCCGACCGTGATGATCATGGTCAGCATCCGGACCGGGCCGGTCATCTGCGCCACGTACGTCGAGAAGGCGACGAAGGTCCCGAGCGAGACCTGGCCGTCGACCGCCAGCCAGCCGCCGAAGGCCAGGACGGCGACCTGGGCGAGGGCCGGGATCGCCTGCATCGCGGGGTTGTAGCGGGCGTTGAGCCGGATCGAACGCAGCCGGGCCGCGAACAGGTTGCGGGACGCCTGCTCCAGCTTGTCGAGCTCCTGCGCCTCCTGACCGAAGCCCTTGACCACCCGGACGCCGCCGATCGCACCGTCCACCACGCCCGCGACGGCGGCCGCCTCCTGCTGGGCCGCCCAGGTGGAGGGGAACAGGCGCTTGCGGCTGAGCACGGAGACCCACCACAGCGCGGGCGCCATGACCAGGGCGACCAGGGTGAGCGGCGGGGACAGCCAGAGCATCACGATCAGCGACATGACGAACATCAGCAGGTAGCCGGTCATCATCGGCACCATCGAGAGCAGGCCGTTGACCAGCTGGAGGTCGGAGGTCGCACGCCCGACCACCTGCCCGGTGTCCAGCCGGTCCTGGCGGTGGCCGTCGAGCCGGCCGAGCGACCGGAACAGGTCGCTGCGCAGGTCGTGCTGCACGTCGAGGGCGAGCTGGCCCCCGTAGTAGCGGCGGACCTGGGTGCAGCCGAAGACCACGACGGCGGCCAGCAGCAGCACCACCGCCCAGGGGGCCAGCGAGCGGGTGTGGGCGACGATGACGTCGTCGATGATCAGCTTGGTGACCAGCGGCACCAGCGCGGTGACGGCCATGCCGAGGAGCGAGGCGCCGAAGGCGAGCAGCAGGCTGCGGCGCGACCGCCAGCTGTATCCGACGAGGCGGCGCAGCCAGCCGGCGGGCTCGGTTCGCCCGTCGGCGGGGTCCGTCCCGGCGGCGCGCTCGCCGACGACGGCCTCCGGGGTCGTCGAGCCGGGGGCCGGTGGGCCGCTCGGGGATTGCTCCACCGTGGATCCGTGAGTCTCAGGCATATTTAGGGATGCTAACCATTTCGTCGGGTGGCCGCTACGGCGTTTCCAACCCGGGTGGGTTCGGGGCGGGCCGCGGCAGCCCGGATCGTCCGGTCCGGCGGACTGGGCAACAGCTCGCGGCCGGCGGAGATTCCCGATCGAACATCCGCGCGGCCGGCATCGACCGCCGCCCGCATCCAGGGTCGCCGACCGCCCGTGCAGGTGCCCAGCGACCGGGGGCGGTCCGGCGCAGTCCTTTCGGCCTAGGCCTCCGGGCGGGGACGTGCACGTAAGCGGCCGGTGCCCCGCGGGAAGCGAAGCCCGGCGGGACGCGCGCAGCCCGGGGAAGCGCGCGGCCTGGGGAAGCGCGCGGCCTGGGAGAAGGGCGCGGCCTGGGAGAAGGGCGCGGCGCGGCGGAACGACGCCGCTCCCGGCGGAACGGCTCCGCTCCTACTCGGGCACCGACGAGCCCGAGCCGGCCGCGTCCGCGGCGGCGGCGAAGGCGCCGTGGGCGAGGGTGTGCAGCAGGGCGGCCATGCCGTCGCGCTGCAGACCGGACCGGTCGCCCTGGCCGGACCGCTCCCCCTGGCCGGGGTTCGAGCCGACGCTGTGCGGGGTCGAGTTGATCAGGCCGAAGACGGCGTGCACGGCGGCGCGCGCCACCGGCTCGGCGGCGGGCTCGGCCAGCGGCGGGTAGGCCTGCCGGACCACGTCCACCCACAGCTCGACGTAGCCGCGCTGGAGCCGGCGGACCGTACGACGGTCCTCCTCCTTGAGGTTCAGCAGCTCGCGGTCGTGCAGGGTGATCAGGTCGCGGTCGTCCAGGGCGAAGTCGACGTGGCCGCCGATCAGCGCGTCCAGTGCGGCGACCGGACCGTCGCCACCGCCCGCCCGGCGGCGCCCCTCCTCCAGCAGGCGCTCGCTGATGCCGATCAGCAGGTCGGCGAGCATCGCGTCCTTGCCGGCGAAGTGGCGGTAGAGCCCGGGACCGCTGATCCCGACGGCCTTGCCGATCTCGTCCACGCCCACGCCGAGGAAGCCCCGGGCCGCGAACAGTCGCGCGGCCTCCCGGCGGATCTGGTCGCGGCGTGGGAGCGCAGAGGTTGCGGGGACGTTCGGCATGCCGTCCATCGTAGACAGTCGGGTTATCGGTCGTTAACCTGGGCGGCGTAAGTTAACGTTAATTAACGTGGGACTCCATGGGCGCCGAGGCGCCCACCTGGTGCCGAGGGCAAGGGAGCTCTTGGGAATGGTCATCTCAACCGCCGGCGCACCCACCGGCATCCAGCTCAGCGCGGCGAACGGCACGGCGGCGGCGCCGACCGCCCCACCGCCCGGAGCCGCCGCACCGGCGCCCCGGCTCGGCACCTCCGTCGACCCGGGCTCCGCGGCCTACCGCGCCAACACCGAGGCGCACCAGGAGCTGGTCGCCGAGTTGCGCTCGAAGCTCGACGCGGCCGCCCAGGGCGGCGGCGCCAAGGCCCGCGCCCGGCACACCGCACGCGGCAAGCTCCTGCCCCGCGACCGGGTGGACACCCTGCTCGACCCGGGCTCGCCCTTCCTGGAGCTGGCCCCGCTGGCCGCCGACGGGATGTACGACGGGGCGGCGCCCGCGGCCGGGGTGATCGCCGGCATCGGGCGGGTCGCCGGACGCGAGGTGGTGGTGGTCGCCAACGACGCCACCGTCAAGGGCGGCACCTACTACCCGATGACGGTGAAGAAGCACCTGCGCGCCCAGGAGGTCGCGCTGGAGAACCGGCTGCCCTGTGTCTACCTGGTGGACTCCGGCGGCGCCTTCCTCCCGATGCAGGACGAGGTCTTCCCGGACCGCGACCACTTCGGCCGGATCTTCTACAACCAGGCCAGGCTCTCCGCCTCGGGCATCCCGCAGATCGCCGCGGTACTCGGCTCCTGCACGGCCGGCGGCGCGTACGTCCCGGCGATGAGCGACCAGGCCGTGATCGTCCGCAACCAGGGCACGATCTTCCTGGGCGGGCCGCCACTGGTGAAGGCCGCCACCGGCGAGGTGGTCACCGCCGAGGAGCTCGGCGGCGGCGACCTGCACTCCCGCACCTCGGGCGTGACGGACCACCTGGCCGAGGACGACGCCCACGCCCTCTCCATCGTCCGCACCATCGTCGCCGGGCTCGGCCCGCGCGCGGCCAAGCCCTGGCCGCTCGCCCCCGTCGAACCGCCGACCGTGGACCCGGCGGGCCTGTACGGAGCCGTCCCGGTCGACCCGCGCACGCCCTACGACGTGCGCGAGGTGATCGCCCGCCTGGTGGACGGCAGCCGCTTCGCCGAGTTCAAGGCGGAGTACGGCGCAACCCTGGTCACCGGCTTCGCCCGGATCCACGGCCACCCGGTCGGCATCGTCGCCAACAACGGCGTGCTGTTCTCCGAGTCGGCCCTCAAGGGCGCCCACTTCATCGAGTTGTGCGACCAGCGCGGCATCCCCCTCCTCTTCCTGCAGAACATCACCGGATTCATGGTCGGCCGGCAGTACGAGGCGGGCGGCATCGCCAAGCACGGCGCCAAGATGGTCAACGCCGTCGCCTGCACCCGCGTCCCGAAGCTCACCGTGGTGGTCGGCGGCTCCTACGGGGCCGGCAACTACTCGATGTGCGGCCGGGCCTACTCACCCCGCTTCCTGTGGATGTGGCCGGGCGCCAAGATCTCCGTGATGGGCGGTGAGCAGGCGGCCTCCGTGCTCGCCACCGTCCGCCGCGACCAGCTGGAGGCGCACGGCGAGCAGTGGCCGACCGAGGCGGAGGAGGAGTTCAAGCGCCCCGTCCGCGAGCAGTACGAGCGCCAGGGCAACGCCTACTACGCCTCCGCCCGGCTCTGGGACGACGGTGTGATCGACCCGATGGACACCCGCACCGTCGTCGGCCTCGCGCTCACCGCCTGCGCCAACGCCCCGCTGGCACCGCCGGCCCCGTACGGCGTCTTCCGCATGTGATTCCTCGTCATGGCGCCCCTGCGTTCGTGATCCCTCCCTTCCGGGTGTGACGTCTACGGCGCCGGTCCGACCCCGGGCCGGCGCCCGACCGCCCACCGCCACCTCCTTCGTACGGCTCCCCTCGACCCGGAGGAACGCCTCCCATGTTCGACACAGTTCTGGTCGCCAACCGCGGCGAGATCGCCCTCCGGGTGATCCGCACCCTGCGGCGGCTCGGTGTCCGCTCGGTCGCCGTGTTCAGCGACGCGGACGCCGACGCTCCGCACGTCCGCGAGGCGGACGTCGCGGTCCGGCTCGGCCCGGCCGACCGCAGCGACAGCTCGGCGGCCGAGACCTACCTGCGGACCGACCAGATCCTCGCCGCCGCCCGCCGCACCGGTGCCCAGGCCGTCCACCCCGGTTACGGCTTCCTCGCCGAGAACGCCGGCTTCGCCCGCGCCTGCGCCGACGCCGGCCTCGTCTTCATCGGACCGCCTCCCGGTGCGGTCGAGCTGATGGGCGACAAGATCAACGCCAAGGAAGCCGTCCGGGCCGCCGGGGTCCCGGTGGTCCCGGGCAGCCAGGCCACCGCGCCCACCGACGAGGAACTCGTCGCCGCCGCCGACGAGATCGGCTACCCGGTGCTGCTCAAGCCGTCCGCCGGCGGCGGCGGCAAGGGCATGCGCCTCGTGCGGGACCGGGCCGAGCTGCCCGCCGAGATCGCCGGCGCCCGCCGCGTCGCACGGACCGCCTTCGGTGACGACACCCTGCTGCTGGAGCGCTGGATCGACCGGCCGCGCCACATCGAGGTGCAGGTGCTGGCCGACGCCCACGGCACCACCGTCCACCTCGGCGAGCGCGAGTGCAGCCTGCAGCGCCGCCACCAGAAGCTGATCGAAGAGGCTCCCTCCGTTCTCCTCAATGCCGAGACCCGCGCCGCGATGGGCGCCGCGGCCGTCCGCGCCGCGGAGTCCTGCGGCTACACCGGGGCCGGCACCGTGGAGTTCATCGTCCCCGGCATCGACCCGGACGCCCCCGCCTCCGCCGCCGAGGGGGTGCGGGACTTCTTCTTCATGGAGATGAACACCCGTCTCCAGGTGGAACACCCCGTCACCGAACTCGCCGTCGCCGTCGGCGCCGACGCGACCAGGCTGGACCTGGTCGAGTGGCAGCTGCGCGTCGCCGCCGGCGAACGGCTCTCCTTCGCCCAGTCCGACGTCTCCTTCCTGGGCCACGCCATCGAGGCCCGCATCTGCGCCGAGGACCCGGAACGGGACTTCCTGCCCACCGGCGGCCGCATCCTCACCCTGGACGAGCCCCGGGGCGAGGGCATCCGCGTCGACTCCGGGGTCGCCCCCGGAACCGTCATCACCAGCGCCTACGACCCCATGCTCGCCAAGGTCATCGCGTACGGGCCCGACCGCCCGACCGCGCTGCGCCGGCTCCGCGCCGCGCTGGCCGACACCCGCATCCTGGGCGTCACCACCAACACCGGCTTCCTGCGGCGGCTCCTCGCACACCCCGAGGTCGCCGCCGGCCGACTGGACACCGGCCTGGTGGAGCAGACCGCCCAGCAGCAGCCAGCCCTGCTCACCGCGTCGTACTCTCCCGTCAACGCGACCGCTCCGGCCGAGGCCACGACGCCCGCCCACCCCGGGAACGGGACCGACGCCGCAGCGGCCGAACCGCCGTCGCCCGCGCACCTCCTCTACTTCGCGGCCGCGCTCGCACGGCACCTGGAACTCACCCCGGCCGCCACCCCCGGCGGCTGGACCGACCCGTTCTCCCTTCCCTCCGGCTGGCGCCTGAGCGGCACCCCCGCCTGGACCACCCACCGACTCCGTACCCCCGGCCAGGACCCGGTGTCGGTGCGCATCCGTTCGATCACTGCGGGCAACGTAGTCGACGCCACTGACAATTCCGCCGGGCGGGCCCGCGAGGTGGAGCTCCGGCTCGGCGAGGGGCCGGTGCACCGCGCCCGCGCGGCCCTGGCCGGCGACCGGCTGCACCTGACCGTCGACGGCCTGCAGACCACCTTCTCGCTGGCCACCGACGCCACCCCCGGCCTCGCCGCCGGACCGGTGACCTGGCTCGGCATCGAGGGCGACGCCTGGCCGCTGCACGCCTACGACCCGGCCGTCGAGAGCGCCGCCGGGGCCGGCGCCCACCACGGCGCCCTGACCGCCCCGATGCCCGGCACGGTCACCGTCGTCAAGACCACGGCGGGCGAGACGGTCCGCAAGGGCCAGCCCCTGCTCGTGCTGGAGGCCATGAAGATGGAACACGTGATCGCCGCGCCGCACGACGGCGTGGTCGCCGAGCTGCGGGCCACCGCCGGCGCCACCGTCGCGATGGAGGACCTGCTGGTCGTGGTCACCCCGGTCGAGGCGGCCGCGTCCGGGGAGACCGCCGCCGGGACTGCCACCGCGCCCGCCGAACCCGCGGAGGTGCGGTCGTGACCACCCCCACCCGCGAGCCCGACGCCCTCGACCTGGGCCTGCCCGACCCCGTCCGCGCCCCCGGCCTGCCCGAGGAGGTCCGGATCCACGAGGTCGGCCCCCGCGACGGCCTGCAGAACGAGGGCGCCATGGTGCCCGTCGAGGTCAAGGCCGAGTTCATCGCCCGGCTCGCCGCCGCCGGCCTGCGCACCGTCGAGGCCACCAGCTTCGTGCACCCGAAGTGGGTGCCCCAGCTGGCCGACGCCGAGGACCTGATGCCCAGGCTCGCCGAGCTGCCGGAGCGCCACCCCGGCCTGCGGCTGCCGGTCCTGGTGCCCAACGAGCGCGGCCTGGACCGCGCGCTCGCCCACCACGCCGGCGACATCGCGGTGTTCGCCAGCGCCACCGAGACCTTCGCCCGCCGCAACCTCAACCGCTCGGCGGACGAGGCCATGGCGATGTTCCAGCCGGTCGTGACCCGGGCGACCGGGGCGGGGGTCGCGGTCCGCGGCTACCTCTCGATGTGCTTCGGCGACCCGTGGGAGGGGCCCGTCCCCATCCCGCAGGTGGTCCGCCACGGCGTCCGGCTGCTGGAGATGGGCTGCTCCGAACTGAGCCTCGGCGACACCATCGGCGTGGCCACCCCGGGCCAGGTGAGCGCCCTGCTGACCGGCTTCGCCCGGGCCGGGGTGCCGGCCGACCGGCTCGCCGTGCACTTCCACGACACCTACGGCCAGGCGCTCAGCAACACCCTGGCGGCGCTGCGCGAGGGCGTCACCACGGTGGACGCCTCGGCGGGCGGCCTGGGCGGCTGCCCGTACGCGAAGAGCGCCACCGGCAACCTGGCCACCGAGGACCTGGTCTGGATGCTGCACGGACTCGGCGTCCGGACCGGCGTGGACCTGCGCGCCCTCGTCGCGACCAGCGGCTGGATGGCCGAGCGCCTCGGCCGCCCGAGCCCGTCCCGCACCGTCCAGGCGCTGCTCGGCGCCGCCCGGGGCTGACCGCCCCGCCCCGCCCCCGCTCCGGCGCCGGCCGCGCCCGTACGGTCCGGCCGGCGCCACCCACCCCGCCCGTCCCTCACCCACCCACCCCCGACCGCACCCGCGCGTCCGTCCGACCGACCGACGCCGGTCGTCCCGCTCACGCCCGCGGCCACCAGGCCGGGCATCAGGAGGATCACCATGCTCGACCACCGACTCAGCAGCGAGTACGAGGACCTCCGGCGCACCGTCGCCGAGTTCGCCCAGGACGTGGTGGCGCCGAAGATCGGCGAGTTCTACGAGCGCGAGGAGTTCCCCTACGAGATCGTCCGCGAGATGGGGCGGATGGGCCTCTTCGGCCTGCCCTTCTCGGAGGAGTACGGCGGCATGGGCGGCGACTACTTCGCCCTCGGCCTCGCCCTGGAGGAACTCGCCCGCGTCGACTCCTCGGTGGCGATCACGCTGGAGGCCGCCGTCTCGCTCGGCGCGATGCCGATCTACCGCTTCGGCACGGAGGAGCAGAAGCGCGAGTGGCTGCCCCGGCTGACCTCGGGCGAACTCCTCGGCGCCTTCGGCCTCACCGAGCCGGAGGGCGGCTCCGACGCCGGCGCCACCCGCACCACCGCGCGGTACGACGAGACCACCGACGAGTGGGTCATCAACGGCACCAAGTGCTTCATCACCAACTCCGGTACCGACATCACCGGCCTGGTCACCGTCACCGCGCTCACCGAACCGATCGCTCGTTCGAGTGAAGAAGGCGAATTCCGCTCGCCCACGCGGGAGATCTCCTCCATCATCGTGCCCACCGGGACCCCGGGGTTCCAGGTCTCGAAGAAGTACTCGAAGGTCGGGTGGAACGCATCCGACACCCGCGAACTGTCCTTTACCGACTGCCGCGTTCCCGCGGCCAACCTGCTGGGCGAGCGTGGCCGAGGCTACGCCCAGTTCCTGCGGATCCTCGACGAGGGCCGCATCGCGATCGCGGCCCTGGCCACCGGCCTGGCCCAGGGCTGCGTCGACGAGTCCGTGAAGTACGCCGGCGAGCGCCGGGCCTTCGGCCGGCCGATCGGCGCCAACCAGGCCGTCCAGTTCAAGCTTGCCGACATGGAGCTGCGCGCCCACACCTCCCGCCTGGCCTGGCGGGACGCCGCTTCCCGGATGCTGCACGGTGAACCGTTCAAGAAGGAGGCCGCGATCGCGAAGCTGTACTCGTCCGAGGCCGCCGTCGACAACGCCCGCGAGGCGACCCAGATCCACGGCGGGTACGGCTTCATGAACGAATTCCCGGTGGCGCGCTTCTGGCGCGACAGCAAGATCCTGGAGATCGGGGAGGGCACGTCCGAGGTCCAGCGGATGCTCATCGCCCGGGAGCTCGGCATCACCTCGTGACCGCGGGTCGCCGACCGTCGGGTCGGTGACCCGCGCGGCCGTGACGGCGCCTTCGTGACCGTCACGGCCGCGGCGTCTGTGACGGCTGTGACGGCTGCGGAGGTTTCCGCGGCAGTCGCGGCCTGAGCCGAGCCTGCCGAGTCAACCTCCCGCTCCATCAACGGCGTTGAGGAGCGGGCCATGGCGGAGGAGGCAACAGGAGGGGCAGCAGCAGGAGACGACCGGACGATCCCTCAGGGGATCACGATCACCGGGCGGTTGGCCCGCCGCGCCAGCCGGCCGGAGACCGAGCCGAAGATCTTGCCGAGCAGGCCGTGCGTCGTGCCGACGACGATCGCGTCGGCGGCGTACTCGCGGCCGACCTCCTCGATCTCGTGGCAGATGTCGCCGCCGCGCTCGACCAGGATCCACGGCACCCCGGCGAGGAAGTCCGCGCAGGCGAGCTCCAGGCCGAGGACCTCGGTCCGGTGGTCGGGGAGGTCGACGAAGACGGGAGGCTCACAGCCGGCCCAGACCGTGGCCGGCAGACGGTTGGCCACGTGCACGATCACCAGGCCGCACTGCGAACGGCGCGCCATGCCGACCGCGTAGGCGAGCGCGCGCTCGCTCGACAGCGAGCCGTCGAAGCCGACCACCACACCGTGCTGGAACGTCGGGTCGAGCGACGGCGCGGGGGCGTCCTGCGCCGACGGCTCGATGAGCCCGTCGAACGGGTCGGCCGCGCCGGAAGACGCTTCCGGACGCTCCGCGCCCGGGCCCAGGCGGCCCGTCACCGGAGGCCCCGCAGGGTCGGCCGGGGCCGCTCCGCGCCGTTGGCGGGGCCCAGGGCGGTCACGGCGGGCGAGGCTGCCACGGCGGGCGAGACCACGCAGAGCGCGCGCGAGACCGTGGGGTCCGTCGCCACCTGCGGCCGACTCAGCAGGCCGAGTCGCCTCGACGCGCCGCGGGGCCTCCCCGCGAGCAACGGTTCGCGGCTCGGAGTACGCACCGGCATGCCCACCGGCATGCCCATCGGCGTGGCCAGCGGCGTGCGCGTCCCGGTGCTCGTCGGCAGGGCCGCCGTTCGCTCCGTCCGCTCCGCGGTCCGCGGGGCCGTCCGCAAGATCACCCGTGCCGCCGACGGTGCGCTCGACGGCGTGCCCGTCCACCGGACCGAGGTTCGTGCGGACGCCGTCTCCACTCCCGGTCGCCGCTCCCGCACTGCGGGGCGAGTCCGGTTCGACCGGTCGGGGAGGCTCAAAACCAGCCATGGCTCACGGCTCTTCGAGGGAGAGGGGCCGACAGGAGAGGACAACGCTGCCCGGGCGGCAGGCCCGCCCACGGGATGACGTCGGTCTGCACCGCGCAGCACCGTATGTGACCTGTTCCTTTCAGAGTACGACGGGCGCGGGGCCAGGCCCAGCGGCGAAGCCCCGGAGCGACGTTGTTCCCGCGAAAGGGGGATGCGCCCGCCGTGGCAGTGCGCCCTGTCCGCAGGCGATCGCGCCCCCTCCGGAAAGGAGGTTCCCTGGAGCTTGACTGAGCGGACCGGGCGGCGCAACAGGCCCGCGGGACACCGTGACCGGACTGTCATTGATCGGCGACGATCCGTTGCGGCACGTCGCGAACCGTGACGCCCCGGCAGTCACGACAGCCCCACCGACCTGCCCCTGCACCACCCGCACCCGGCCCGGACGGGATCCGTACGCCAGCTGTCGGAGCCCGATCCAGCCACTTGGTACGGCTTCGCGACGCGCTCTGGCATTTGCCAGGTGCATAGCCGCAGGCGCTGGCACCATGCTCGGCATGCCCCTGCTCCTGTTCGACCTCGACAACACGCTGCTCCCCCGGGACGCCGCTTTCCGGGCGTGGGCGCAGGACTTCCTGTCCGATCACGGCCTTCCGCCCGGCGACCTCGACTGGTTCGTCACCATCGACGGCGGCGGCTACGTGCCGCGCAGCACCGTACTGTCCGCGGTTCGGCGCCGCTACGGCCTGGACGTCTCCGCCGACTTCCTGCTCGCCCACTACCGACGCGGCATCAACTCCCACATCCACTGCCCGCCCCGGCACATCGAGGCCCTGCAGGCCGCGCGGGCGGCCGGGTGGACGCTCGGGATCGTCAGCAACGGCGGCACCCGGCCTCAGTTGGAGAAGATCCGGCGGACCGGTCTGGGGCCACTGGTCGACGGCTGGGTCATCTCCGAGGAGGCGGACTGCGTCAAACCGGATCCGCTGATCTTCGAGATGGCCGCCCAGCGCTGCGGCATCGCGCCCACCGGGGACTGGGCCGCGCACACCTGGATGATCGGGGACCACGCGCCCGCGGACATCGCCGGGGCCGAACTGACCGGGCTGCGCAGCGTCTGGCTGCACCACGGCCGGCCGTGGGCGGAGAGCGGCTACCGGCCGACGTTGAAGGCGGCCGGGCTGCCGGAGGCCGTCGGCCAGGTGCTCGCCGCGCGGAACGCGCCGTCGCCCCGGCCGGGGATCCGCAGCGGCGGCCCCGCCAGGCGGAGGGCTGCCGGAGCGCCGGTGGGGACGGAGGAGGCGCTGGTCGGCGCACGGTCCGGCGCACGTTCGACGGCGTCCGCCCCGGCGGGTCCGAATGCGCCCGTTCCTGCGAACGCCGGGGCGGGCAGCGCGCCGGGCACCGGAGCCGGGTCCGGTGTCCGAAACCGATCAGCCGGGTTTGCCGTGATCGCCGACGCCCGCACCGGCGTCGCGGCGGCTGCCGGGTAGCGTCCGTCAGCCCTCCGCCGACGTGCGGCTCCACCAGCGGGTTCGGGCCTGCTCGACGAACCCGAGCTTGCGGTAGAGCGGTTCGCCGAGCGTGGTGGCGACCAGGGTGGCCGGGCGGTCCGGGTGCGCGTGGGCCAACGCGGTCCGCAGGACGGCCTTGGCGACTCCGCGGCCGCGCCAGTCGGGCAGGGTGGCGACCCAGTACACGCCGGTGGCCCGTCCGTCGTCGTAGGTGAGGCAGGTGCCCGCGACGGCTCCGTCGACGCGGCCGAGCCACGCCCGCCACCCGGGTTCGCCGAGCAACTGCTCCGGGAGCGCCTCACCGCGCACCCACGGCCGGCGGGCCGGCAGCGGGAAGCCCTCCACGATCGCGCGTTCGACCAGCGCGAAGCCGTCCCCGTCCAGCACCTCACCGGCCGTCAGGCTACCGACCCCGTGCGCCCCGTACACCGCGGGCAGGACGGTCGCCGCACCTTCGACCGGGCCCGGGTCCCGGACCATCACCGGCATCTCCGGCATCCGGGTCGCCCCGAAGCGGGAGAGGTCGAGCCCGCCGTACGGGTCCTCCACGGTGAAGTGCGTGGTCGACCACGCGCTCAACAGGTCCGCCAACTCCTTTTCCACCGGGCCGGGTTCGGCGTAGGGGCGCGTCACCAGGATGCGGTGCGCGTCGTCCGGGGTGCGGGCGCAGCGGACGGCCGTCAGGCCGGGCAGGACGCGGGACCGCCAGCCGTGCACCCGGGCCTGGGCGAGCCAGAAGGCGGCGGCGTTGTCGTTGGCCCGTTCGAGCCGGCTGTCGCTGTTCACGGCAGGACCGTAACCCGGCGGTCCGGATAGCGGTTCCGCCGCACCAGGCTTGGCCGGATGAAGCCTGGGAGGCGCACGACTCGTGCCCGTGCGCCCTCTCGTGCACCGCCGATTTTCGGTCAATTTCGCGCCGATCCCTCCCCCTTGGGCAAATCCGCAGCCCAGACCCGCCGATCGGGCGCACGCGGGCCGGACACCCCAGGAACGGCCCCGCGACAACCAGCCACCGTTGCCCCGGCCCTCTTCCCAGAAGGGTCGACGGGTGCCACGCTTCGTGATCGAATGCATCACGCCAAATTGCCATGTCGACATAGCGTCGGATGGTGAACTTGTCACAACGGCAATGGTCCACCCGATAGATTTCGATCTTGGCCAGCAGTGCCGCACCACCCACACCACACCACCGAGGGGGCTTGAGCGCCTTGAGCAGGGTGAGCAGGAGCGACGCGGGTCCTGACAGCGGCCAGGCGGTGGCCGGCACTGCGGGTCGGTCCGCGAGAAGCACCGGCACCTCCGCCACCTCCGCGATCGCCGCCAGCACCCGCACCCCGGGCGCCGTCCCGTACCCCTCGCACCCCGCAGCGAACTCCCCCGCCGGCGGCCCGGGCGCGAACCCGGCCGCCGCCGAGCACGGCGCGGCGGCACCGTACGGCGGCCAGCCCCCGTTCGCCGGGCAGAGCAGCTCCGGACAGAACGGCCCTGGGCAGAACGGCCCCGGGCAGAACACCGGCAGCCTGCACCCCGCCGGACACCCCGTCAGCGGCGGGAACGTCGTCGTCGGCGGCCAGTCGATCGGGGGCCAGCCGATCGGGGCCCAAGCGACCGGCGGACAGCCCGTCAGCCGAGGCCTCGTCAGCCACACCCCGGCCTACGGCGGCGAGCACCCGGGCTACGCGGGTCACCCCGGCTACCCCGCCTACTCCGGCCATCCCGGCCACCCCGCCCACCCCGGCGGCGCTCCGGGCCCCAACGGCGCCTCCGGAGCCGTCGGCGGCCCGCTCGGCGGACTCGCGCTCGGCTCCGCCCCCGGCCACGGACCGCTGGGCCACGGCGGCGGACCCGGTGCGAACGGCTCGCTCTCCGCGGTGGCGGCCGCCGCGCCGCGCAAGCTGTCGGGCCGACGCCGCCGCGAGACCGTCGCGGTGCTGATCTTCGGCGGCGCCCCGATCTTCGAGAGCTCCATCCCGCTCTCGGTCTTCGGCGTGGACCGCCAGGACGCCGGGGTGCCCCGCTACCGCCTGCTGGTCTGCGCCGGCGAGGAGGGCCCGCTGGCGACCACCGGCGGCCTGACCCTCTCAGCCCCGTACGGCCTGGAGGCCCTCGCCCGGGCCGGCACGATCGTCGTACCGGCCTGGCGCTCGATCTCCCAGCCCCCGCCGGTCGAGGCCATCACCGCCCTGCGCAAGGCCCACCACGAGGGCGCGCGGATCATCGGCCTCTGCACCGGCGCATTCGTCCTGGCCGCGGCCGGCCTGCTCGACGGTCGGCCGGCCACCACCCACTGGATGTACGCGCCGACCCTGGCCAAGCGCTACCCGCGGGTCCACGTCGACCCGCGCGAGCTCTTCGTCGACGACGGCGACGTGCTCACCTCGGCCGGCACCGCCGCCGGCATCGACCTGTGCCTGCACGTGGTGCGCAGCGACCACGGCGCCGAGGCGGCCAACGCGCTGGCCCGCCGCCTGGTGGTGCCCAGTCGCCGAGGCGGCGGAGGACAGGCCCAGTACATCGATCAGTCTTTACCGGAGGAGATCGGCAACGACCCGTTGGCCGAGGTGGTCACCTGGGCGCTGGAGAACCTCAACCAGCAGTTCGACGTCGAGGTGCTGGCGGCACGCGCGTACATGAGCCGGCGCACCTTCGACCGGCGGTTCCGCACGCTCACCGGCAGTGCGCCGCTGCAGTGGCTGATCACCCAGCGGGTGCTCCAGGCACAGCGGTTGCTGGAGACCTCGGAGCTGTCGGTGGACGACGTCGCGCGCCGGTGCGGGTTCCGTTCGCCGGTGGCGCTGCGCGGGCACTTCCGCCGCCAGCTCGGGGTGTCCCCGGCCGCGTACCGGACCAGCTACCGGGCGCGTCGTCCCGGGCAGCAGTCGCCCGGGGCGGCCGGTGCGCACGGCGGTGACCTGCGGCTGCCCGGTGCGCTGTCGCACGCGGCCGCTTCCTCGGCGGCGGGCGGAGCGCTGTTCGGCGGGGCGCACGGCGGGCCGTCGGCACAGCCGTTCGCGCCGGGGGCAGTGCCCGTCGGTCCGCACGGACAGCCGGTGCACGGGCAGCCGGTCGGTCACGGTCAGCCGGGTGCGCACGGCCAGCCGGTCGGGTTCGGTCCGGGACAGGCCGGGACGCCGGCCTCCCAGGCCTTCCACGCCCGCGCCGGTCAGCCGTACCCGCACCAGACCGCCGCGCAGCAGCCGCACCCCGGGCAGCAGGGTGCGGCGGGACGCGGTCCGGTGCGGCCGCCGCTGGTCCCGCCGCAGGCGGGGTCGGGTGCGGGACGTCCGCCGCGCACCGCCGAGCACGCGGCGGCCGAGGACGGCCTGCCCCAGCCGGGGGCGCGCGGTCAGGGCCAGGGGCACCGCAGCGCGGTCGAACGGCCCGCGGACGAGCCGGGTGCGGCCGGTCGCGGTCACGGTGCGGCCGCCGGACGGATGCCGGCCCCGACCGGGCAGCCGGCGCCGGGGGCGGGGACGGGCGAGCTCCGCGGCCGGCAGGCACGGGCGCCGCAGGTCCGCTCCCAGGGCGGTCGGCCCGCGGCCGACGGTGCCCGGACGGCGCGCGAGGCCCGTGCCGGACGGGACGGACACGCCGTCCGCACCGGCCGGGAGGGCGAGCACGCGGACGGCCGCGGCGCGCACGGCGGGACGGAGGAGCACCAGGCCGAAGGCTGCGCTCCGGCACCCCGCTCGGCTCCACCGGTCCCCGCGGCGCGTGATCGCGCCGTAGGGTGAGTTGCGTGAATGACCGTTTGGTATGGATCGACTGTGAAATGACCGGCCTCGACCTCGACCGGGACGCCCTGGTCGAGGTCGCGGTGCTGGTGACGGACTCCGAGCTGAACGTCCTCGGCGAGGGCGTGGACGTCATCATCCGGCCGCCGGCGGAGGCCCTGGCGAACATGCCGGAGGTGGTGCGCGCGATGCACACCGCCTCCGGCCTGCTGGAGGAGCTGGAGCAGGGGGTGACCCTGGCCGAGGCCGAGGAGCGGGTCCTCGCGTACGTGCGCGAGCACGCGCCGGAGGCCGGGAAGACGCCGCTGTGCGGCAACTCGGTGGCCACCGACCGCGGCTTCCTGGCCCGGGACATGCCGGCCCTGGAGAAGCACCTGCACTACCGGATCGTGGACGTCTCCTCGATCAAGGAGCTGGCCCGCCGCTGGTACCCGAAGGCGTACTACAACAGCCCGCAGAAGGGCGGCAACCACCGGGCGCTCGCCGACATCCGGGAGAGCATCGACGAACTGCGGTACTACCGCGAGGCCGTGTTCGTCCCCCAGCCCGGCCCGGACGCCGACACCGCGCGGACCATCGCCGCGAAGTACCAGGCCCCCACGAGCTGACCCGGGAGCACCCCGGAGCACCCGGGAGCACCTGGCGGCGGCCCGGATCGGGGTCCGCGGGGGTGCCGCGTCCGCCGGAACGGAACCCTGGCGCGAGCACCCTCTCGGATCCTGTAGAGTTCTTCCTGTCGGAACGGGAACGCGAGAGCGGGAACGAACCGGACAGATGGTGGGTGTAGCTCAGTTGGTAGAGCACCTGGTTGTGGTCCAGGTGGCCGCGGGTTCGAGTCCCGTCACTCACCCCAGAGCCCGAGGGGCCGATCTCTTCAAGAGATCGGCCCCTCGGGCGTTTTCGCGTTCCCCGATCTCGCGCCCCTTCAATTGCGCCCGGTGGCCCGGCTTTTCCGATCGGCCCCTGCCGCCGGAAGCTACCGGCTAGTAACATCGTCGCCATGACCACACCTGAGATCGGCCAGATGCTCGACGCCACCGTGCCGATGGCGCACACCCTGAAGCTTGAGTACCTGGAGACCACCCCGGAGCGCGCCGTGCTCCGGCTGCCCGACCAGCCCGAGTTCCACAACCACGTCGGCGGCCCGCACGCCGGCGCGATGTTCACGCTCGCCGAGTCCGCCAGCGGCTGCATCGTGCTCGCCGCCTTCGGCGACCAGCTGTCCCGCGCCGTGCCGCTGGCCGTGAACGCCGAGATCGCGTACAAGAAGCTCGCCATGGGTGAGGTCACCGCCACCGCCGTGCTCGGCCGTCCGGCCGCCGAGATCGTCGCCGAGCTGGACGCCGGCGACCGCCCGGAGTTCCCGGTCACCGTCGAGATCACCCGCGCCGACGGCGCCGTCACCGGTGTGATGACGGTCACCTGGACCCTGCGTCCCAACTCCTGACCGCCGCGCGGTCGGTGGCCCCGGGGAACGCCGGCCCGGGGCCGCTCGCGCGATGACTGTCCGTGACGACGGGCGTGACCTCACCGCCCGTCCGCTCGTTCTCAACTCACGTGCGAGCCAATCACGCGACCGAGCCCCGGGAACCCGCCCCCCACGGCGTCGCCGGAGCCCGCGGCGGGATCGCGCGGTGGCTGCCCCGCCCCCGCGCGGTGGCGGCCGCCGGAGCCCTGCTCGCACAGCTCTGGGGCCTCGGCGTGGCCGGAGCGTACGCGGCGTCCGCCGACCCGCTGCCGGAACCGGTCCGACCCGCCGTCCGCCGCGTCCCGCACGGCGCACCGGCCCTCGACGCACCGGCCCTCGACGCACCGACGCTCGACGCGGCCGCACCCGGCGCCCCCGCACTCGACGGGCAGTCAGCCGAACGCCCCGTCGGGCAGGGACCGTCGGCGGGCGAGGCACCGCGCCGCTCCCCCGGTCCCCTCGGGGACCCCGCCGACGGCTCGGCCCGCGGGGCCGCCGGAACGTCCGGCGGCAGCCTGCGGGATCGGATCCGGGCCGGCGGACTGCCCCTCCCCGGCCAGCGGGCGGCCGTCCCCGACGCCTTCGCGCTCGCCTCCGGCCTGCTCGACACCGACCCCGCCCAGGCCGACCCGGCCGAGGCCCGCGCCGTCCGCGACGGCGAGCCCGCGGCCCCGCCCTCCGCCGAGACGCACCCCGGCGCCACCCGCTCCACCGTGCCGCGGCAGCGCGAGGACGCGGACACCCCACCCGTCCTGGAAGCCTCCGAGACCGACCCGGCGACCGGGGCCTCCACCGACCGTGACGCGACGCCGGCCCCCGCTGCCCCTGCCGCACCGGGCGCCGGCCGAACGCCCGAGACCCTCGCCATCGCCGACACCGCCACGGTGACCCCCGTGCACCACGGTTCCGCCACCGCGACCGCCGTACTCGCCCCCATCGCCGCCGGGCTGCTGCTCACCGGGGCGGCCATGTGCAAGCACCGCGGGCTGCCGCGCGGCCACTAGCGGGGCGCCCCGACCTGGCGGCTTCCGCCGCCGTCGAAGGGAGTTCGCACCCGGGACCGGGGCGCACGGGAGCAGCTGCCGAGGCGCGGTACCCGGCACGGCGGGGCTCGACGGCCCAACGGGGCGGGACGGCGCCCGCCCGCCGTCAGCGGAAGACGCCCGGCGGCGGTTCCGGGGACGGCGCGGCCGTGGCGTCCGTCGCCGGCGCGGCTCCGGCGGCGAAGTCGGTGAGGCCGCGGCCGTGTTCGACCCGGGCGTGAGCGGGGTCGGAGGCGGCGCGGCGGGTGAGGTCGGCGACCGGGAGGGGGGTGTGGGCGGCGGCCAGGACGAGGTTGCCGAAGCGCTTGCCCCGCAGCACGGCCGGGTCGGCGATCAGGCAGAGTTCGGGGAAGACCGCGCCGAGGGTGGCCACTTGGGACCGGGCGAAGGGGAGGGCGCCGCCGTCGGCGATGTTCGCGGAGTACCAGCCGCCGGGGGCCAGGGCGCGGGCGGCGAGGGTGGTGAACTCGACGGTGGTGCAGTGGGCCGGGGTTCGGGCACCGGAGAACACGTCGGTGATGACCAGGTCGACGGTGCCCTCGGGGGTGCGCTCCAGCACGCTGCGGGCGTCCCCGCCGCGCACCTTGATCTGCCAGCCGCGGTCCAACGGCAGTTCGGCGCGGACGAGTTCGGTCAGCGCGGTGTCGATCTCGGCGACCTGCTGGCGGGAACGCGGCCGGGTGGCGGCGACGTACCGGGCCAGGGTGAGGGCGCCGCCGCCCAGGTGCAGGACGGTCAACGGGCGGCCCGGCGCGGCGACCAGGTCGATCAGGTGCCCGAGCCGCCGCTGGTACTCGAAGCCGAGGTGGGTGGGATCGGCGAGGTCGACCATGGACTGCGGGGCGCCGTCGATCAGCAGCGACCACGCGGCGGGGCGGTCGCGGTCGGGCCGCAGCTCGGCCAGCCCGGACCCGACGGGGCGGGTGAGCGGCCCCTGGGCGTGGGTGCGGCCACCCGCGCCGGTCGTGGCCGCCGCCTCGCCGCCACCCGCGGCCCTACTGCTTCGTCCCATGTCGGCCATTATCGCCGCAGGCCAGGAGGGTGGTGCCGCAGCAGGCCAGGAGGGTGGTGCCGCCGCAGGCCGGAAGGCGGTGCCGCCGCCCCCTGCAAGCGCAGGGGAAGCGCCGCCGCCGAGAGGGCACACCCGCCGGTCAGGGCCGTGCCACGGGGATCGGGCCGGAGGGGCGAGCGGTGCTCGCGGCCCGGCGGGATCCGCGCGGCACGGCCGCTAGAACGGGCCGAGGCCGCCTGCGGTGAGCGTGCAGGCGGCCTCGCAGAGGGCGGAGCGGAGCACCCAGGCGTCGGTCGGGCGGGCGGCGGGGCCGGAGCCGGCGGGCGGGATCACCCAGCGCGGGTCGGTGGCGGAGGGAACGAGGGCGCCGGCCGTACAGGAGCTGCCGGGCAGGTGCCAGGTCTCCCAGGTGCCGGCCGGGACGAGGAAGGAGACGGTGCTGCCGTTGCGGCTCTGCAGCACGACTCCGCAGGCGCGGCGCAGCCTCAGGATGTCGACGGCCTCCAGACCGTGCCGCAGGGCGACCGTCACGGTGTCACAGGCGGTGACGAGGGTGCCCTCGTCGGCGAGGCGCTCGCGCCGGGGGCCGCTGCGGGGGCCGTGGCCGCCCTCGACCGGACCCCGGCCGGGGATCCGGTCGTCGGCGGGATCGGGCAGCAGGGCGGGGACTGCGCCGGCGATCACGCCCCCGCCGACGGGTCGGTGCTGCGGCAGTCCGGTGGCCATCACGGGCCCTCCTGTACCTCGTCGGATCCGGAAGCACCGCCGCCCGGAGGGGCCACCGGGCTGGGACGGGCCGGGGCGACGGCCTGGGCTTCCACGTATCAGGACAACGCCGGGGATGCACTCCAGGCCACGGGGCGCCTTACAGCAAGGCATGGCATTTCATGGCAGATATCCCGCAACATCGCCCGCTCTGCCCGGGATTGCCCTCATATCTCCCGCGAACCCCATGTGTCCGGTCGGTGACTCCGAGTACTCTCGGCGCCATGGCAGCCACCCCACCGGCCGAGCCGAACCGACCGTCCCCCAACACCGTGATGCGCGCGCTGCGCGGCGACCGCTCTCCCGGCGAGTTCGCCATGGCGGTGCGCCGGGCGGCCCGCGAGATCGGCGAGCACGTCTCCTGCGACGCCCGCTACGTCGGACGGGTCGAGTCCGGTGAGATCCGCTGCCCCAACTACGCCTACGAGCGGGTCTTCCGGCACATGTGGCCGGGCAGCACGCTCGGCGACCTCGGCTTCGCCCCCCGGACCGCCGTCCGCCGCCGCTCGGCGGACGGCGGCGCCGGGCGGGCCGAGCCGCCTCCGCTCCACCCGCCGTTCCCGCCCCTGCCCGCCCCGCGCTCACCACTCTCCACTCAACTCCCGTACGCTGCCTCGCCGTACGCGGATCCAACCGCCCCGGAAGGCCCCCCCTGGCCGAGTCCCGGCGCGGTGCCCCGGGGGCCCGATGGATCGCCCTATCTCGACGAGGAGAACGACGACGTGCGTCGCCGTACGTTCCTGGCCAGCGGCACCACCGCGCTGGCCGCCGTGATCGGCATCGACCGGCCGGCCACGGCCACCGGTCGGCCGGCCGGTACCGACGGCGCCTCCGGTGTCCTCACCGGCCGAGGTGCCCTTCCCGGTGCGGAGTTCGCCGCGCCGTCGCTGCTGTCGGCCGACCCGCCGGTGCCCGGCCGGCCCGGGCCGGTGCCGCCGCTGCGCCGGGTCGGCGCCGCCGAGGTGTTCGGTGTCGAACAGGCCGTCCGGGACATCCGGTTGGCCGACGACGCGCACGGCGCCGACGCCCTCTACGAGCTCGCCGGGCAGTCGCTGCGCAACGCGTACGTCCTGCTCAACGAGGGCGAGTACAGCGCCGCGACGGAACGCCGGCTGCAGGCCGGGGCCGGCGAACTCGCCATCTCGGTAGGGTGGTTGGCACACGACTCGAACCGGCTCGCGGACGCCCGCTCGTTCTACTCCGAGGCGCTGGCCACCGCCCGGATGGCCGGGGACTCCGCATTGGAGGCGCACGTCTTCTGCAACAGCGCCTTCCTCGCCCGGGACGCCGGCCGCCCCCGGGAGGCGCTGCGCGCCGCGCAGGCCGGGCAGGTCGCCGCCCGGGGCCTGGGCTCCGAGCGACTGCTCGCACTGCTGGCGATGCGCGAGGCCGGCGCCTGGGCACTGCTGCAGGACCGCGCCGCCTGCGAACGCGCACTCGGCCGCGCGTACGCGCTGTTCGGCCGCGGTCGCTCCGAGGCCGATCCGGAGTGGATGTCCTTCTTCGGCGAGGCCGAGATCGCCGGCCTCCAGTCGCAGTGCTGGTCCGCCCTCGGCGACTGGGACCGCGCCAGCGAGCAGGCCGGGCTGGCCATGACGCTGCAGGAGCCGCACTTCCTGCGCAACCGGGTGCTGTACACCGCCGAGCTGGCCCACGACCGCCTGGGCCGGGGGGACCTGGCCGGCGCGGCGCACCACGGCTCGTCCGCCGTCGCGCTGTTCGCGGACGTCCGCTCGGCCCGGATCCGGAGCATGCTGGCGGACACGGCGGGACGGCTGCGCCCGCACGCCGCGGTGCCCGAGGTGCGGCGGTTCCTGGCCGAGTACGACCGGGCGGCGGCCGCCTAGCCGGAGCTGCGGCGGCCGCCGGGGGCGGGGGTGCGGCCGGGCGTCAGTGCCCGGCGTTCAGGGCGTCCAGGTGGGAGAGGTCGTTCCAGATCTCCACGGCCGGGGCGCCGTACTCCCAGGACAGCACACACAGCGCCGCCGTACCGAGCTTGAACCGCTGCGCGAACTCGGGCGGCAGGCCCAGCCAGCGGGCGGCCAGGATGCGCAGCAGGTGGCCGTGCGCGAACAGGACGACGTCCCGGTCGGCGCAGTGCATCACGGTGGTGTCCGGCTCGGGGACGCCGTGCTCCTGGTGGAGGCCGGCGAGGAAGTCGTCCACCCGGGCGGCCACCTCGGACAGCTTCTCGCCGCCGGGCACGCCGTCCCGCCAGATCAGCCAGCCGGGGTGGTCGGTGGCCCGGATGTCCGCGCCGGTGCGGCCCTCGTAGTGGCCGTAGTCCCACTCCATCAGCTCGGGGCGCTCCACCGCGCGGTCGCCGAAGCCGGCCAGGGCGCAGGTCTCCTTGGCGCGGCCGAGCGGGCTGGTGTAGACGAGCGCGTCCGGCAGGCCGTCCCAGGGGGCCCGGGCGAGGCGGGCACCGAGGGCCCGGGCCATCGCGCGGCCCTCGTCGGTCAGCGGGATGTCGGTGCGGCCGGTGTGACGGCCGGTGGCGGACCACTCGGTCTCGCCGTGGCGGACCAGCACTATTCGGGCGGGCATGGGGGGCTCCTCGCAACGGGGCGGTGCAACGGTCGGTCTCACCATCGAGCACCGGGTTCCATGATCCCCCACCCGGGCGGCGGCCACGATCGCGGGCCGGTGCGGACGGGGCGCGAGCCGTGGGAACGGTCGCGGGGCACCGCTTCCGGCCACCCGTAAGGCCACCCGCAAGGCCACCCGCACGGTCCGCCGCGGCCGGTCCGCACCGCGTTGTCGGACCCGGATGCGACACTGGGCCGCACCATGAACGTCTCGACGAACGTCCCGCCCGGCGGGTCCGCTGAGCCGCTCGCCCAGCGGCTCGCCGAGCTGCGCGGACCGGCCCTCCAGCGCAGTCTGAACGCCCGTTCCCTCGCCGCGCTCGCGGCCAATCCGGGTTGTCACCGCCGTGCGGTGCTCGACGCGGCCGGGATCGACAAGTCGGCGCTGGCCGCCCGGCTCGGCCGCCCCGCCCCCTTCGGCCAGTCCCCCTTCGCGATCGCCCGCGGCGTGATCTTCGAGTCCCGGCTGAAGGCGGACGACTACGCCGCGCTGCTGGAGCCGCTCCGCCGCCACCTCGACCTCCCGGTCGACGGCCACGCCCCGCTGGCGGTGCCGGACCTGCTGCAGCGCTCCGGCCCGGCGGTCCGCGCCGACCGGACGGCGCAGGCGCTGGCCCGGGCCGCCGCCGACCCGGAGTCCTGGACGCTGCTCGACCACCCGCTGCTGCGTCTGGAGGTGGCCGGCAGCACCGCCTACCTGGAGCCGGACGCGCTCGTGGTGCACGGCGGTCGGTGCACGGTGGTCGAGATCAAGTCGTTCCCGGTGGTCGACGGCAGCGCGGACCCGGCCAAGGTCGGCGCCGCCGCCCGCCAGGCCGCCGTGTACGTGCTGGCGCTCCAGCGGGCCGCGGCTTCGGCGGCCGGGCTGCCCCTGGACGACGACCCCTACACCGAGCAGGCTCTGCCCGGCAGCCCCCGGACGAGCGTGCTGCTGGTCTGCCCCAAGGACTTCGGCAACCGGCCGACGGCGGTCGCCGTCGACGTCCGCCGAGAGCTGGCCACCACCCGCCGCCAGCTGAGCCGGATGACCGGCATCGGCCGGCTGCTGGACGCGCTGCCGCCGGACGCGGACTTCGACCTGGCGTCCGACGAGGCGGGCACGCCGGCGCGGTCCGCCGAGCAGCTGGTCGCCGCGGTCGAGGCGGTGCCCGCCGCGTACAGCCCGGACTGCCTCTCCACGTGCGAGCTCGGCTTCCACTGCCGGGCCCGGGCCCGCTGCGGCGACCGGGTCGAGCAGCTGGGCCGGGGCGTGCGCGGCGAGCTGGGCAGCATCCGGACGGTCTCCGAGGCCCTGGCTGCCGCCACCGGCGGCGGCGCGGGCACCGGCGGGACGGGCGCCGACGGGGCAGGCGGTACGGACGACGGCACGGACGACGCCGCCGAGCGCCTGGCCTACGCGGCCGCCCTGCGCGCGGAAGCCCTGGGGAAGGCATGAGTCTCCTCACCACCCTGGCCCGTCTGGAGGCCGTCCGCAGCGGCCGGGCCGAGCCGCTGGCCACCGTCCGGCACCGGCACCTGTCCGACCGCCCGATGGTGCTCGTCCCGCTGACCGCCGCCGGTGAGGCCGGCGCGCCGCTGGCGATGATGCTGGGCACCGACCGCGACGCGCCCCGGCTGCACCTGGTGCCGCAGCCGCTCAACCGCACCCTGCGGTTCGACTTCCTGGCCGAGCTGGCCGCCGACCTGCTGCCCTACCTGGAGTCCTTCGCCGACGACGTCGAGCAGATCGAGGGCTCCGAGAAGGACCCGGAGACCGGCGAGAAGACCCAGGTGTTCCGCGAGCTGTGCGCGGACGCCCCGCAGCTGGTCGTGCCGAACGGCGCGGGGATCCACCACCTCGCCCTGATCGGCCGTTCGACCCGCTTCCGCCGCACCGTCGAGGACGACGAGCCGGGCCCCTACCCGGCCCCGGTCCGGGTGCCGCTGCTGGGCCGCTGGCTGACCCACCTCAGCGAGCGCGCCCAGGTGCCCGGCTCCAGCATGCTGCTGCCGATGACCGGTCTGCTGGCGCGGCACTGGGCCACCGGCCAGAGCCACCTGGAGGACCAGCACCTGGCGGCCCGGCTGGCGTGGCACCGCCCGCCGCCCGGCCTGACCGGCGCCGGGGCCGCCGAGCTGGCCGAGTCCGCGCGGGACGAGCACGGGCAGCTGCTGCACCCGCCGGCCGGCCCGGCCACCGACCCCCGCTTCGACGAGGCCGTGCTCGCCCCGGCGATCGCCCGCTACGACTCCGCCGTGGGCGCCCTGCGGCACAGCACCGAGCAGCACGACGAGGACGCCGCCGAGCGCGCCCGGGCAGCGGTGCGGGCCGCGGTCGGGCAGCTGGAGGAGGTGCTGACGGCCGTCCTGCTGCCGACCTGGCGGGACGTCTGGCAGGGCCTGGACCTGCTGCGCGGCCTGCCGCCGGGCGGCCACCTGGAAGAGCGCTGGACGGGCGACCGCTGGTCGTACACCGGCCACCGGGACCGCCTGGCGGCCGGCGAGCCCCCGCAGCCCCGGCAGGACGACGCCGTCACCGCCGCCCGCAAGCTCGCCCAGCGCGAGCGCGAGCAGGCCCGGCTGGACGTCCAGGAGGCGCTGGACGACCCGCTGGCGATGGCCGAACACCGGCTGGCCGGCGAGGCGTTCAGTGGCGAGGTGACGGAGGTGGTGCCGGACTGGGACACGACCGGCCGCTCCCCCAAGCCCCGCCCGCTGGTCACCCTGCGCACCGCCGACCGCCCGCACGCGGACCTCGGCCGGGAGGTGCACCGGGTGTGGGGCTCCCCCCGGCCGGAGTCGGGGAGCCCGGCCGCGCAGAAGGCCGAGATCGTGGCGGTCGACACCGCCGAGGGCACCATCACGCTGCGGGTGCTGTCCGGCATGGGCCGCAGGAAGGAGCCGGAGCCGGGCAGCCTGCCCGAGCCCGGCGAGCCGGTCACCTTCACCCTGTTCGAGTTGACGGTCCGCCAGTCCGCGCCGCTGCCCGAGCCGGACGACACCCCCTGGACGCACGGCGGCCCGCCCGGCGCCGCACCGCCCGTACCCGCCGCGACCGCCTCCGAGGAGTGGGAGTGATGACCGCCTCGACCCCCCAGCCGGACCGGCACGGCCGGCCGGACCCCGACCAGGCCCCGGGAGCGGCCGCTGACGCGGCCGTGGCCGGGATCCTGGCCGCGACCGTCCGCCCGCCGGCCGGCGCCCCGCGCGGCGTGGTGGTGGACTCGCCGCCCGGCGCCGGGAAGTCGACGCTCGTGGTGCGGGCCGCCCGCGAGCTGGTCGAGGCCGGCGAGCGGCTGATGATCGTCGCCCAGACCAACGGCCAGGTGGACGACCTGGTCGGCCGACTGGCCGAGAAGGCGCCGGACCTGACGATCGGCCGGCTGCACGCGGCGGACTCCCGTCCGGGCCCGGAGGTCCTGAAGCACGCCGGGGTCACGCCCTCGGACAAGATCGCCGACCTGGTCGAGCACGACGTGGTGATCTCCACCTCGGCCAAGTGGCAGTGGGTGCGGGCCGAGGCGCCGTGGCGGCACGCGATCGTCGACGAGGCGTACCAGATGCGCTCGGACGCCCTGCTCGCGGTGGCCCGGCTGTTCGAGCGGGCGCTGTTCGTCGGCGACCCGGGCCAGCTGGACCCGTTCACCGTGGTCGGCACCGAGCAGTGGGCCGGTCTGTCGTACGACCCGTCCGGCAGCGCCGTCGTCACCATGCTGGCGCACAACCCGCAGATCGAGCCGCACCGGCTGCCGGTCTCCTGGCGGCTGCCCGCCAGCGCGGCGCCGCTGATCTCCCGGGCCTTCTACCCGTACACCCCGTTCCGCTCCGGCACCGGCCCGGACGACCGTCGGCTGACCGGCACCGTCCGTCCCGACGGCTCGGCGCTGGACGCGGCGATCGACCGGGCCGCCGAGCACGGCTGGGCGCTGCTGGAGCTGCCCGCCCGGCACACCGTCCGGACCGACCCGCAGGCCGTCGCCGCGGTCGCGGCGACGGTGCGCCGGCTGCTGGAGCGCGGGCTGACGGCGCACTCCGAGCAGGGCGACGCGCCGCTCACCGCGGACCGGATCGCCGTCGGCACCGCCCACCGGGACCAGGCGGCGGCGGTGCGCGCGGCCCTGCTCAAGGTCGGCGTCCCGGTGGACGGCACGGCCGGGCCCGCCGTCACGGTGGACACCGCCAACCGGCTGCAGGGCCGGGAGTACGACGTCACCGTGGTGCTGCACCCGCTCTCCGGCCGCCCCGACGCGACCGCCTTCCACCTGGAGACCGGACGGCTCTGCGTGCTCGCCTCCCGGCACCGGCACGCCTGCATCGTGGTGGCCCGGGCCGGGATCGCCGAGCTGCTGGACGAGCACCCGGCCACCGAGCCGGTGCAGTTGGGGGTGCCGGTGGCGTTCCCGGACGGCTGGGAGGCCAACCACGAGGTGCTGCACCACCTGGCCGGCCACCGGGTCCGCCTGCGGTAGCGGCCCGGCTCCGTCCGGGGCATCGGCGCCGGGGCCGGGGCCGGGGCCCCCGGTCAGTCCTCGGTCTCGCAGACCGCGAAGGCCTTGACGGCCGTGTGGTCGGCCTGCGCGTACCAGCTGCGGGCGTCCTGGGACGGGCCGTTGTAAGTGACGGTGTCGTGCGTCCCGGCCGGCAGCTGGTAGCCGCCGCCGGTCAGGTGGGTGCCGCTGGGGCAGGTCGCCTGCGACAGGCCGCCCGGGGCGCTCACCCCGCCCTGCACGACCACCGCCGTCTCGGCGGCGACGGCCGGCGCCGCCGCGGCCAGGCCGAGGGCGGAGGCGGCCGACAGGGCGCCGAAGGGCAGGACGAAGCGCAGGATCGTCCGCACGTGCATGGGATCTCCCCGATCTGTGGGTGACTGGACTACACGGAACCGCACCGGCACAACCGGTTCGCACGCGATCCGGATGCGCGGCACTCGGAGCACGCCTGCGGCGCGCGCCGGGGAATAGCGCCCGCACGCGCACCGTTCCGCTACCGGCCCTCGCCGCGAGACAATGGACGACGGCCACAACCCGGGCGGCGCAGCCCGGAGCAGCTCTCTGCCCGCCCCACCGAGACCCCGGAGGTGTCCGTCCATGCCCGACTCCCCTGCAGAGTCGACCGAGCCCACCAGGCGCGTGCGTCCGGCGCAGCTGCTGTTCGAGCCGCAGTCCGCCGAACCGGAGCCGGAACGATTCTTCGACCTGGAGTCGATCGAGGACCCGGCGGAGCTGCTGCGCCGCTCCACCGAGCTGGCCCTGGCCTTCCGGGCGGCGGCCGAGCGGGCCACCGACTTCCAGGCCGTCGCCGCCGCCCAGCTCGCCGACCCGCGCCGGTTCGACGCCCTGTCGGACGCCGAGATCGCCGCGCGGGCGGACTGGACCCCGGACTACGCCACCAAGATGATCGAGTACGGCCGCACGCTGCTCCAGCCGCGCCGCCACGAGGACTGAGCGCTCCCCGGAGTTCCCCTGCCCAGCGGCCCGCGTCCGGTGCGCCGCGCCCCGCGCATCACGCCCGGACACGGGCCGCTGGCATATGCGCGGCGGGAAGGGTACGCCGTCCCCCGCCGCGCTGTCCGGCGAACGGGGCTTTCCGCCCTGCCGGCGGCGCGCACGGCGCAGGCTGCTGTGCGTGGACATCTGGACGCATCAGTCGGTGGAGTACGTCAGCGTGGCCGGGGAGGCCTGGCTCGCCTCCGCCAGCGAGTACCCGCGCAGCATGCGCGCCCTCTGGGAGACCCGCCCGTGGGCGCCCTCGGTACTGCCCTGCGGGCGCGCCTTCGACGTGATCAGCATGCCGGCCCTGTTCGGCCGCCGGGTGCTGGACGAGCTGTGGGCCTCCGGTCCGGGCTGCGGGCCGGTCGCGGCCTACCGGGGGCGGACCCTGCTGTTCGTCCAGCCGGGCGCGGCGCCCCGGCTGCGCCGGCTGCTGGCCTGGGAGGAGTGGGCCCGGGACGTGCCGCCGCTGCTCTGCCACGGCAAGGGTGACGCGGTGACCGTGCCGCCGATGCAGCGCATGGTGAACAGCCCGGACTCCCCCGGCCACGGCGCCGGCCGGTGGATCGTCGCACCGGAGGACCGGGAGCCCTGGCTGCCGGGCGCCTCGGTGGTGCTGTGGGCCTGCGTCCGGGCGGCGCGCGAGCCGGGCGCGCCGGTCCCCGCCGGGGCGGCCGTCGTGACCGGCGGATGAACGCCGGGCGACCGGTATTCGATTTTGGCTCGGACGCGCGGCGCTGCTAGAGTCTTCTCTGTCAGCAGGCGCCGCTAGCTCAGTTGGTTAGAGCAGCTGACTCTTAATCAGCGGGTCCGGGGTTCGAGTCCCTGGCGGCGCACAGACAGCCGGAAGGCCCTTCGCGAAAGCGAAGGGCCTTCCGGCGTTTCCGGGGCCGTCGCCGGTTCCGGGCCCGTTACCGGGTCCGGAACCGGAGCCCCCGGGAAGCAGGTCGGCCGGGCCGCCCGCCGGAGCGGACGGCCCGGCCGGGGCTCAGCGGCCGCGCAGCGCGCGGTAGCGGGCGACCAGCTCGGCGGTGGAACTGTCGAGCTGCTCGGCGCCCTCACCCGTGAGCAGCACCGGCTCGATCCGCTTGGCGAGCACCTTGCCCAGCTCGACGCCCCACTGGTCGAAGGAGTCGATGTTCCAGATCGCGCCCTGGACGAACACCTTGTGCTCGTACAGCGCGACCAGCTGGCCGAGCACCGACGGGGTCAGTTCGCCGGCCAGGATCGTGGTGGTCGGGTGGTTGCCCTTGAAGGTCTTGTGCGGGACGAGTTCGGCGGGCACGCCCTCGGCCGCGACCTCCTCGGGGGTCTTGCCGAAGGCCAGCGCCTGGGTCTGCGCGAAGAAGTTGGCCAGCAGCAGGTCGTGCTGGGCGACCAGGCCCGGGAGCAGGTCGGCGACCGGCTTCGCGAAGCCGATGAAGTCGGCCGGGATCACCTTGGTGCCCTGGTGCAGCAGCTGGTAGTAGGCGTGCTGGCCGTTGGTGCCGGGGGTGCCCCAGACCACCGGGCCGGTCTGCCAGTCCACCGGGGTGCCGTCGCGGGTCACCGACTTGCCGTTGGACTCCATGTCCAGCTGCTGCAGGTAGGCGGTGAACTTGGACAGGTAGTGCGAGTACGGCAGCACCGCGTGCGCCTGGGCGTCGAAGAACGCGCCGTACCAGACGCCCAGCAGGCCGAGCAGCAGCGGGACGTTCTGCTCCGCCGGGGCGGTGCGGAAGTGCTCGTCGACCAGGTGGAAGCCGTCCAGCATCTCGCGGAAGGCGTCCGGTCCGATGGCGATCATCAGCGAGAGGCCGATCGCCGAGTCGTAGGAGTAGCGGCCGCCGACCCAGTCCCAGAACTCGAACATGTTGGCGGTGTCGATGCCGAAGTCCTGCACGCCCCGGGCGTTGGTGGACAGCGCGACGAAGTGCTTGGCCACCGCCGCGGGGTCGCCGCCCAGGCCGCCGAGCAGCCAGTCGCGGGCGGAGACCGCGTTGGTGATGGTCTCGATGGTGGTGAAGGTCTTCGAGGCGACGATGAACAGCGTCTCGGCCGGGTCGAGGTCGCGGACCGCCTCGTGCAGGTCGGCGCCGTCCACGTTGGAGACGAAGCGGACGTCGAGGTCGCGCTCGGTGTACGAGCGGAGCACCTCGTAGGCCATCGCCGGGCCGAGGTCGGAGCCGCCGATGCCGATGTTGACGACGGCGCGGATCGGCTTGCCGGTGAAGCCCTTCCACTCGCCGCTGCGGACCCGCTCGGCGAAGGCGGCCATCTTGTCGAGGACGGCGTGCACGACGGGCACCACGTTCTCGCCGTCGACCTCGATCACGGCGCCGCGCGGGGCGCGCAGGGCGGTGTGCAGGACGGCGCGGTGCTCGGTGTTGTTGATCTTCTCGCCGCGGAACATCGCGTCCCGCAGCTCGGCGACGCCGGTGGCCGCGGCGAGGTCGCGCAGCAGCTCCAGCGTCTCGTCGGTGACCAGGTGCTTGGCGTAGTCCACGTGCAGGTCGCCGACCTGCAGGGTGAGGCGGCGGCCGCGCTCCGGGTCGGCGGCGAACAGCTCGCGCAGGTGGGTGTCGCCCAGTTCGGCCCGGTGCTTGGCCAGGGCGCCCCACTGCGGGGTGCGGTCCAGCGGGGTGCGGGCGTCGGCGCGGGTCTCCGACATCGGTGGGTCCTCGATTCATCTGGGTGCAGAAACCGGCAGGGCCAGGCGTGAGGGTTCTTCGCGAGGTCGTGCGGGTACTGGTGGTGCGCCGACTCCGTTGACGGCCTGCCCGGGCTCAGCCTATGCAACCTCGGGGGCGGTCGCGCACATTCCGCCCGGCGGCGGACAACCCGTCACCTCGGAGCGGCCCGGCCCGCCGTCACTTCCGTTCCGAGCGCAGGTCGAGCCCGCGCAGCACCTGGTCGACCAGCTCCGGGTCGGCACCCAGCTCGCTGCGGGCGACGAGCATCTCGCGGCGGGACGCGGCGATCATCTCCTGCTCGACCTCCCGGGCGGCCCGCCACTGCGACAGGCGCAGCTTGGCCTCGGCGGCCTCCTCCTCGGCGTAGTTCTCCGGGCAGAGCCGGGCCAGCCGGTCGTGCTGACGGTCCCGCAGCCGGTCGGCGACCTCGGCGGGCAGCCGGTCCTGCTCCTCCAGTTCGCCGAGCCGGGTGAGCCCGGCCTTGGCGGCCCGCCACCAGAGCTGACGGACGGCCTGCTCGTGCTTGTCCTGGTCGATGTCCAGCCGGAGCCGCTTGGCCACCCAGGGCAGGGTCAGGCCCTGCACCAGCAGGGTGAAGAGCACCACGCTGAAGGCGATGAAGACCAGCCGTCCGCGCTCGGGGAAGTCCGCTCCGGAGTGCAGGGTGAGCGGGATGGCGAGCGCCAGCGCGACGGTGGCCACGCCGCGCATGCCGGACCACCAGAGGACCACGCTCTCCTTCCAGCTGAACGGGGTGTCCTCGTCGTCGCCGCTGCGCAGCCGCCGGGACACCCAGCCGGCCGGCAGCAGCCACAGCAGCCGGACCACCACGACGACCGCGATCACCACGGCGGCGTCGCCGATGAAGCCGGTCCAGCCGCGGCCCGCCTCCTTGAGCACGGTGGCCAGCTCCAGGCCGATCAGCCCGAAGGCGACGCCGGTGATCAGGATCTCGACCACCTCCCAGAAGGCGTTGCCGACCAGCCGGTAGGAGACGGCGTCGGCGTCGGAGGCCCGCTCGGCGAGGTAGAGCGCGCAGACCACGACGGCGAGCACGCCGGAGCCGTGGATCTCCTCGGCGATGGTGTAGGCGGCGAACGGGACCAGCAGGTTGAGCGCGACCTGCTGGGTCGGGTCGTCCAGGCGCTCGGCGAGCTTGGCGTTGATCCAGCCGAGCGCGACGCCGACGACCACGGCCAGCACCGCGGACAGGACGAAGCGCAGCACCGCGTGGCCGACCGAGAAGTCGCCGCTGACCACGGCCTCGATGGCCAGCGAGTAGATGACGATCGCGGTGACGTCGTTGAACAGGCCCTCGCTCTCCAGGATCGACACCAGGCGGCGGGGCAGGCCGACGCTGCCGGCCACCGCGACGGCGGCGACCGGGTCGGGCGGGGAGACCAGCGCGCCGACCGCGATCGCGGCGGCGATCGGCAGGGCGGGCAGCAGCCAGTGCACCGTACTGGCCACCACGGCGGTGGTGACCACCACCAGGGCGACGGCCAGCAGCAGGATCGATCGGATGTTGGCCTTGAAGTAGCGCACCGAGGAGCGTCGGGCGACGGCGAAGATCAGCGGCGGCAGGACCAGCGGGAGGATCAGCTCGGGCTCGATGGTGACGTCCGGGATCTGCGGGACGAGCGCCATGACGATGCCGAGCAGCGTCATCAGGACCGGCTGCGGCACGCCCGTCCTGCGTCCGAGCGGCATGGTGACCACGGAGGCGAGCAGCACCAGGAAGAACAGGGGCAGCTGGCCCACGGGAAGGTTCCTCTCGACGGCGGACGGCTGAGCGCCGCCAGGATAAATCTGACAATGCGCCCATCCGTGAAGGCACACCGTACGACGGCTTGACCTCAAGCACGCTTCAGGTTGAAGGATCGGCACCGGTCGACGAGAGCGGTCGAACGGTCGAGGGGCGGGAGCAGACATGAAGGCGGTCGTCGTCACGGAGTCCGGCGGTCCGGAGGTCCTGCGGGTCCGGGTGGTGCCCGATCCGGAGCCGGGCCCGGGCGAGGTGCGGGTGCGGGTGTACGCGGCCGGGGTGCAGCCGGTGGACCTGGCGGTCCGGGAGGGGTTCCGGCCGCCGGGGCTGACGGTCGAACCGCCGTTCGTCCTCGGCAACGAGTTCGCCGGGGTGGTGGACCGGCTGGGGCCCGACAGCGGGGACTGGCGGGTCGGCGACGAGGTGCTGGGGTTCCGGCTGCTGGACAGCCACGCCGAACTGGTCACGGTGGCCGCCGACCAGCTGGTGGCCAAGCCCGCGGGGATGCCCTGGGAGCAGGCCGGCTCCCTCTCCGCCTCCGGCCAGACCGCGCACACGGCGCTCGCCCTGCTCGGGGTCGGCGCCGGCGACACCGTTCTGGTGCACGGCGCCTCGGGCGGGGTCGGCACGGTGGCCGTCCAGCTGGCCCGCACCTGGGGCGCCACCGTGGTCGGCACCGCGAGCGAGCGCAACCACGGGTACCTGCGCGAGCTGGGCGCGATCCCGGTCGCGTACGGGGAGGGGCTGGTCGAGCGGGTCCGGGCGGTCGCACCGCAGGGGGTGACCGCCGCCTTCGACGCCGCCGGACGGGGCGCGCTGGAGGCCTCGGTCGAGCTGGTCGCCGACCGGGACCGGATCGGGACGGTTGTCGACTTCGAGGGCGCCGGCCGGCTGGGCGTCCGGCCGCTGCGCACCCAGCGCACGGCCGCCCGGCTGGCCGAGCTGGTCCGGCTGTGGGAGGCGGGCGGGCTGCGGCTGGAGATCGCCGAGGCGCTCCCGCTGGAGAAGGCGGCCGAGGCCCACCGGCTGGTCGGCACCGGCCACGTCCGGGGCAAGGTGGTGCTGACCGCCTGAGCGGGGGCCGCCCGGGCCGATTGTGTGATTCGGCCGCTGACCAGGTAATGTTCTCCACGTCAGCAAGCGCCGCTAGCTCAGTTGGTTAGAGCAGCTGACTCTTAATCAGCGGGTCCGGGGTTCGAGTCCCTGGCGGCGCACAGACAGCCGGAAGGCCCTTCGCGAGAGCGAAGGGCCTTCCGGCGTTTCCGGGGGCGTCGCCGTTGCCGGTTCCAGGGCCGGGGCCGGGGCCGGGGCCGGGGCAACGGGCCACTCGGGAGGGGTGGCAGGAAAGGTGGGAATCAGGTCATTGCTGCCACCACGGCCCGCTGACAGGCTGGCCGCATGAGAGCGCGCAGCGTGCTGGTCCTCCTCTACGAGGGCGTGCAGAGCCTCGACGTGACCGGCCCCGTGGAGGTGTTCACGGGCGCCGGCGCCGCCTCCGGGCAGCCGGGGGCGTACCGGGTGGTCACCGCCTCGCCGGGCGGGCAGCCGGTGCGCAGCACCGGCGGGCTGCGGCTGCTGCCGGACGCGGACCTCGCCGAGGTCGGGCCGGTGCACACCCTGCTGGTCCCCGGCGGGACGGGCGCCGAGCACCCGGACGGCGCACTGGTGGCGCGGATCCGGGAGCTGGCCGGACGGGCCGAACGGGTGGTGTCGGTGTGCACCGGGGCCTTCCTGCTCGCCGAGGCCGGACTGCTGGCCGGGCGCCGGGCGACCACGCACTGGGCGTACTGCGAGGAACTCGCCCGGCGCTTCCCTGACGTCGAGGTGGACCCGGACCCGATCCACGTCCGGGACGGGCGAATCGCCACCTCGGCCGGCGTCACCGCCGGGATCGACCTGGCGCTCGCCCTGGTCGAGGAGGACCTCGGCCGGGAGACGGCACTGCTGATCGCCCGTCACCTGGTGGTCTTCCTGCGCCGCCCGGGCAACCAGGCCCAGTTCAGCACCCAGCTGGCCGCCCAGGTGGCGGCCCGGCAGCCGCTGCGCGAGGTCCAGCGCTGGATCGCCGAGCACCCGGAGGCCGACCTCTCGGTCGAGGCGCTGGCCCGCCGCTCGGCGCTGTCGCCGCGGCACTTCGCCCGCGCCTTCACCGCCGAGGTCGGGGTGACCCCGGGCCGGTACGTGGACGGCGTCCGGCTGGAGGCCGCCCGGCGTCGGCTGGAGGACACCGACGACGGCATCGAGGAGATCGCCCGCCGCTGCGGCTACGGCACCCCGGAGGCGATGCGGCGCGCCTTCGTCCGGGTGCTGGCCGCACCGCCCGCCGAGTACCGACGCCGCTTCCACCCGAGTCACCACGGAGGACACTGATGCGCACCGCCATCCTGCTGTACGACGACTTCACCGCGCTGGACGCGGTCGGCCCGTACGAGGTGCTGTCCCGGATCCCCGGCTCCGAGGTGGTGTTCACCGCCGCCCGGCGCGGGCCGGTGCGCACCGACATGCGGAGCCTGGCGCTCACCGCCGACGCCGCACTGGACGAGGTTGACTCGGCCGACGTGCTGCTCGTGCCCGGCGGGCCCGGAACGGAGGCCCGGCTGACCGATCCCGCCGTGCTGGAGTGGGTGCGCGCCGTGGACGCGACCACCACCTGGACCACCTCGGTCTGCTCGGGCTCGCTGATCCTGGCCGCCGCCGGGCTGCTGGAGGGGCGCCGGGCCACCTCGCACTGGTGCTGCCTGGACCAGCTGCCCCGCTTCGGTGCGGAGCCGACCGGGACGGAGCGGGTCGTGGTCGACGGCAAGTACGCGACCGCGGCCGGCGTCTCGGCCGGGATCGACCTGGCGCTGACGCTGACCGGCCGGCTGGCCGGCGACCGAGTGGCGGAGGCGATCCAGCTGGTCATCGAGTACGACCCGCAGCCGCCGTACTCGGCGGGCTCGACCGCCGCGGCCCCGCCCGAGCTGGTGGCCGAGCTGCTGTCGAACCGGCTGCTGCTCCGCTAGGACCCCAGGCCTGCGGCCCGACGCCGGGGGCCTACCGGACCGGGGGGAAGGCGTGGCGACGGGCGCCGACGACCACGGCGAGGACGGGGAGCATCAGCGCGAGGACCGTCCAGGGCAGGGCGGCGGTGCCGAATGCGCCCAGGACGACGCCGCCGACCACCCCGCCGGACGCCATCGCGACGTTCCACAGGGTCACCAGCACGGACTGGGCGGCGTCCGCGTGCTCCCCGCCCGCGTCGCCGAGGGCGGTCTGCAGCAGGGTGGGGGCGCCGCCCCAGCCCAGGCCCCAGAGCAGCGCCGCGAGGTACACCGCCGGCGCGCTGCCGGACCGCACCGCGAGGGCGCCCGCCGTCACCGCGACCAGCAGCGCGCCGCCGATCGTCAACTGCCGCAGCCGGCGGTGGATGTGGGCACCGGTGAGCCAGATGCTCGCCAGCGAGGCCAGCCCGAAGACCAGCAGCACGGTGCCGGTGGCGCCGCCGAGGCCGGCCCGGTCGAGCAGGGGCGCGATGTAGGTGAACAGGACGGTGTGCGCGAGCACGAAGAGCACCGTGACGGTGAGCACCGGCGCCACGCCGGGCACGGCGAGCGCGCGCCGGACGGGCGAGCGCTCGCCGTCCGGCTGTCCGGGCTGGTCGGGCAGCAGCACCGCGATCCAGCCGACCACGCCCACCGCCAGTGCCGTCATGGCCAGGAACGGCACCCACCAGGCGGATATCCGGCCGACGAAGGTGCCGATCGGCACTCCGAGCGACAGCGCCACCGGCACACCCGCCATCGCGACGGCCATCGCCCGGCCCTGCTGCCCGACCGGCACCAGCCGGCGGGCGTACCCGGCCAGCACCGCCCAGGCGAGGCCGGCCGCGACGCCCGCGAGGAAGCGGGCGGCCAGCGTGAGCGGGTAGCTGCCGGAGACCGCGGTCACCGTGTTGGCCAGCGCGAAGCCGCCCATCGCGGCGAGCAGCAGCCGCTTTCGGCCCAGCCCGGCGGTGGCCGCGGTGAGCGGGATCGCGGTGACGGCGGTGCCGATCGCGTACACGGTGACGGTCTGCCCGGCCGCCGACTCGCCGACGCCGAGGGACTCCCCCATGCCGGGCAGCACCCCGGCGGGCAGGGTCTCGGTGAGCGCGGTGACGAAGACGGCGGTCGCCAGGGCGAGCAGGGAGGGGAGCGGGAAGGGCCGGTGGGGTGCGGGAGCCGGGAGCTGTGTGGTCGCCATGGGGACCATGCTCGAACCTCACACCGGTGTCAGGTTCAAGCACGGTCCCGTGGTCCTCGGGTCAGCGGCCGACCGTGGCCGTCGGGTCAGCGGCCGAAGTAGCCGTCGAAGTTCCTGGAGAACTCCCCGCCGCCGAACCGGTCCCAGTTGATCGACCAGGTCATCAGCCCGCGCAGGTTCGGCTGGGCACCCGAACGCGGCACGTACGCGCCGCAGTTGGCGAGCCTGGTGAGGCAGTCCAGCGCCTTGTCCACCTCGGCGGGGGCGACGTAGCCGTTGCCCGCGTTGGTGGTGGCCGGCATGCCGATGGCGACCTTCGAGGCGGGCAGCGGCGGGAACACGTTGTTCGCGTTGCCCGCCACCGGGAAGCCCTTGAGCAGCATGTCGGTCATCGCGACGTGGAAGTCGGCGCCGCCCATGGAGTGGTACTGGTTGTCCAGGCCCATGACGGAGCCCGAGTTGTAGTCCTGGACGTGCAGCAGGGTGAGGTCGTCGCGCAGCGCGTGGATGACCGGCAGGTACGCCCCGGCCCGCGGGTCCTGGCCGCCCCAGGGCCCGGATCCGTAGTACTGGTAGCCGAGTTGGACGAAGAAGGTCTCCGGCGCCATGGTCAGCACGAAGCCGGGGCCGTACTTGGCCTTCAGGGTCTTCAGCGCGGAGATCAGGTTGACGATGACCGGGGTGGTCGGGTTCCTGAAGTCGGTGTCGCCGGCGGCGAGGGAGAGCGAGTGGCCCTCGAAGTCGATGTCCAGGCCGTCCAGGCCCCACTTGTCGATGATCGCCGAGACCGAGCTGACGAAGGTGTCCCGGGCGGCGGCGGTGGTCAGCTGGACCTGGCCGTTCTGGCCGCCGATCGAGATCAGCACCTTCTTGCCCTGGGCGCGCTTGGCGGCGATGGCGGCCTTGAAGTCGGCGTCGGACTCCACGGTCGGGCACTCGGTCACCGGGCAGCGGTTGAACCGGATGTCGCCGGAGGTGACGGAGGTGGGCTCGCCGAAGGAGAGGTCGATGAAGTCCCAGGAGTTCGGGACGTCCGCCATCCGGGTGTAGCCGGCACCGTTGGCGAAACTGGCGTGCAGGTAGCCGACCAGGGCGTGGCTGCCGGCGGGCGGGCTGGTCGGCGTGCCCGTGGGGGTACCGGTGGGCGTGCCCGTCGGCGTCGCGGTCGGCGTCGCGGTCGGCGAGGCGGTCGCGGTGGGCGTCGGAGTCGGCGTCGCGGTGGGCGTCGCGGTGGGCGTCGGGCTGGGCGTGCCCGGGCCGTCGAGCGACACGTCGTCCGCGTAGTAGGTGCCCTGGCCGTACCAGCCGTGGGTGTAGACGGTGGCGCTGGTCTGGGTGGCGCCGGCGGTGAAGCTGAGGCTGAGCTTCTGGTACGAGCCGCCGGTGCCGGGCGTCCAGGTGCTGGGGCCGCCGCCGTCGACGCCCAGGTAGACGTACGAGCCGTTGACGTACGCGCTGAGCGTGTAGGTGGTGCCGGGGGTGACGGTGACGGTCTGGCTGCACTGGGCGGTGTCGCCGGCCGTGGCCGCGCCGGCGAGCGCGCGGCTGCCGCCGTGCACCGGGCCGGAGACGACGCTGCCGGTGCCGCCGGAGCAGCTCCAGGGGCCGAGCGAGCCGGACTCGAAACCGCCGTTGACCAGGAACTCGCCGGCCGAGGCGGTGGGCGCCAGGCCCAGGGTGATGCCGACCAGGGTGGCAGCGGCGACGGCGGAGGCGGTGCCGGCGGCGAGGCCGTTTCTCAGGGTTCTGCGCATGCGGGTGCTCCTGCGATGGCGCGGTCGTGGGGGACGTCCGAGGGCACGCCGGTGCACGCGCCAGTGGGGGGAGCGGCCCGGCCTGGCACCCTAGTTGGACTAGACCACTGAAGTGGATCCGCCGATGCCCTGTCAATGGTCCAGACCGGTCCTGACGCCTTCCCCGGTCCCCTTCCGGTTGCCGGGTGTGACACCCCGTCGAAGGATGGAGGGGTGACCCCGCCCGGCTACCTCCGCCACCCCCACCTGCACGGCGGCCTGCTCACCTTCACCGCCGAGGACGACGTCTGGATCGCCCCGCTGGACACCGACGGCGCCGTCACCGGCCGGGCCTGGCGGGTCACCTGCGACCGCACCCGGGTCAGCCACCCCCGGTTCTCCCCCGACGGCACCACCCTCGCCTGGACCAGCTGGCTGAGCCTCACCCCCGAGGTGTGGACCGCACCCGTCGACGGCGGCGAGGCCCGCCGGCTCAGCTTCTGGGGCAGCCAGGACACCCGGGTGCGCGGCTGGCTGCCGGACGGCGAGGTGCTCGCCGTCACCTCCTTCCACGAGCCCTTCGGCCACTACACCTGGGCCCACGCCCTGCCGCCGGACGGCTCCCCCGGCCGCCGGATGCCCTGGGGCCCGGTCGGCGACGCCCAGATGAGCCGCGAGCGGACCGTCCTGCTCACCGGCGCCGCCCCGCACGACCCGGCCGCCTGGAAGCGCTACCGGGGCGGAGCCGTCGGCCGGCTCTGGGCGGACGGCGAGCAGATCCTGCCCGCACACACCGGGCACCTCGCCGCCCCGATGCCGGTCGCCGGGCGGGTGGCCTTCCTCTCCGACCACGAGGGCATCGGCAACCTCTACTCCTGCCGCCCGGACGGCACCGACCTGCGCCGGCACACCGACCACGCCTCCTACTACGCCCGCGAGGCCGCCACCGACGGCACCCGCATCGTCTACCAGCACGCCGGCGACCTCTGGCTGCTGGACGGCCTGGACGCCCCCGCCCCGCGCCGGCTGCCCGTCCCGCTCGGCGGCGCCCGGGCCGGCCGCCGCCCGTACCAGGTCGGCGCCGCCTCCCAGGTCAAGGACCTCGCCTGCGACCAGACCGGCCGGGCCGGGGTGATCACCGTGCGCGGCAGCCAGTACTGGCTCACCCACAAGGACGGTCCGGCCCGCGCACTCGCCGACACCCCGGGGGTGCGGACCCGGCTGCCGGTGGTGCTCGGGCACACCGGCGAGGCGGCCTGGGTCACCGACGCGAAGGGCGCCGACGCGATCGAGGTGATGCCGCTGCCCGGGCACGAGGGCGCGGAGAAGCACCGCCACCGGATCCTCGCCTCCGGCCGGCTCGGCCGCGTCCTGGAGCTCACCGCCTCCCCCGACGGCAGCCGCCTCGCCGCCGTCGCCTCGGACGGGCGGCTGCTGCTGGTCTCCGCCGCCGACGGCGAGGTGCGCGAGCTGGCCGCCTCCGAGTACGGCCCGGTCTCCAGCGCCCGCTTCTCCCCCGACTCGCACTGGATCACCTGGTCCCAGCCGGTCGCCGGGCGCTCGCTGCGCCGGATCCGGCTCACCCGCACCGAGGCGCCCGCCCCCGTCACCGAGGTCACCGACGGCCGCTTCGAGGACGAGCAGCCGGTGTTCACCCGGGACGGCCGCTACCTGGCCTTCCTCTCCTGGCGCGGCTTCGACCCGGTCCACGACGTGCACACCGGCGACCTCTCCTTCCCGGTCGGCTGCCGCCCGTACCTCGTCCCGCTCACCGCAGACACGCCCTCGCCGTTCTCGGCACCGGTCGAGGACGGCGCCCCGCGCGGGGACGGCGGCGGCGACGGCACCGTCCGGGTCGAGCCCGCGGGCATCGGCGACCGGCTGCTGCAGTTCCCGGTGATCGCCTCCAAGTACTCGGCCACCGACGCGGTGCGGGGCGGCCTGGTCTGGCTGCGCTGGCCGATCGCCGGCACCCTCGGGCAGACCTTCGCCAGCCCGGAGGACACCTCGGGCCGCCCCTCGCTGGAGTACTTCGACCTGGCCCGGGGCAGCCGCAGCACGTTGGCGGACAAGCTCGACGGCTACGCCGTCTCCGGCGACGGCGGCTCGATCGCCGTCTACTCGGCCGGGACGCTGCGGGTCGTCCCGGTCACCGCCCCCTCCGCCGGCACCGCCGTCGACCTGCGCCGGATCACCCACACCGTGCACCCGGCCGCCGAATGGCGCCAGGCCTACCACGAGGCCGCCCGGATCGTCCGGGACCAGTTCTGGGACGAGCGGATGTCCGGCCTGGACTGGCCGGCGCTGGTCGCCCAGTACGAGCCGCTGCTGGACCGCGTCTGCTCACCCGACGACTTCGCCGACCTGCTGCGCGAACTCCTCGGCGAACTGGGCACCTCGCACGCCTACGTCACCCCGTCCCGGCGCGCCGAGGGGCCCTCGCTCGGCCAGCAGCCGCTCGGCCTGCTCGGTGCCAACGCCCACCGCACGCCCGACGGGCGCTGGCTGGTCGACCGGGTGCTGCCCGGCGAGTCCTCCGACCCGCGTGCCCGCGCCCCACTGGCCGCCCAGGGCGTGCGCGACGGCGACGAACTGCTCTCGATCGGCGGACGCCCGCTGGACCCGGTGCGCGGACCGCTCCCGCTGCTGGCCGGCACCGGCGGCACCACCGTGGAACTCGCCCTGCGCAGCGGCCCGGACGGCCCGGTGCGGCGGATCGCGGTCACCCCGCTGACCGACGAACGGCCCATCCGCTACCAGGACTGGGTGGCCAAACGCCGTTCCCTGGTGCGGGAGTTCAGCGACGGGCGGTGCGGCTACCTGCACATCCCGGACCTCGGCGGCTCCGGCTGGGCGCAGTTCAACCGGGACCTGCGGCGCGAACTGGACAAGCCCGCGCTGGTGCTGGACGTCCGCGGCAACGCCGGCGGCAACGTCTCCGAACTGGTCCTGGAGAAGCTCACCCGACACGTCCTGGCCTGGGACTTCACCCGGGACCGCCAACCGGTCCGGTGGCCGCGGCACGCCCTGCGCGGCCCGCTGGTGGCCCTCGCGGACGAGGCGACCAGCTCGGACGGGGACGTCATCATCGCGGCGATCAAGCTGCTCGGGCTCGGCCCGGTGATCGGCAACCGCACCTGGGGCGGCGTGGTCGGGATGTCCGGGCGGCACACCCTCGGCGACGGCACGCAGATCTCGGTGCCGAAGAACGCCTCCTGGTTCGACGGCGGCCTCGGCTGGTCGGTGGAGAACCACGGCGTCGAACCGGACGTGCACGTGCTGCGCACCCCGCGGGACTGGGCCCGGGGGCGCCACCCCGAGCTGGTCACCGCCGTCCAGCTGGCCCTGGACCTGCTGGAGGACGCGCCCGCCGCGGTGCCCCCGCCGGAGTCCACGGCCCGGCCGGACCTGCGGCGCCCGCCGCTGCCACCGCGGGAGCGGTGACCAGCGGGGGCGGCAGTGACCGGCACGTGGGCGGTGGCCGGCGGGGGCGGTGGCCGGCGGGCGGTCTCAGTCCCAGGGGTCGCCTTCGGCCGTCATGTTCTCGGCGGCGCGCCGGTCGGCCTCCTCCTGGGAGATCCGTTCCCGGGCCATCCGCTCCTGCGTGTCCCTGCTCCGCTCGACGTCGTCACCGAACGCGTCCGCGGCCTCGTCGTGGGCGAGGGCGGCCCGCTGGGCGGCGTCCTCGCCGGTGGCCTCGTGGTGCGGCGGCCGGTGGAACAACCTGTCGAAGATGCCCATGACTCCTCCTCCGGAGGGGAACGTCGGACTACCGGGCTGCCCCCACTCTCACACCGTGACCGGGCCGACGCACCTCGGGCCCCGGTTGAGCCCTTGGTCCCTGGTGAACGCGCCCAACGGCCGTAGCGGGGCGGTGCGCGCCGGGCGGAGGGTGGAGCCGTCGGCCGAACTGACGCCACCGTTGGAGCCCGCTGTGACCGTCGTACATTCCGGAAGCCACGCCCGGCGCACCGCCGAGGACCCGCACGACGGACCGCGCCGCCGGGTCGGCCCGCTGGCCGCGCTGGACGGGCGGCTGCCCGGCGCGCACGACCTCCTGTTGATGCAGTGCCCCAGCTCGTTGCGGCCCCTCGCGGGCGGCGAGCTGCCGGACTGGGCGCGCGCTGTGCTGCGGGCACACCCCTGGGTGACGGTCGGCCGGGCGCCCGCGGTGGTCGGCAACCCGGCGGACCTGCCGCACCCGCAGCGCTGCACCCGGGACCCCGAGGCCGCGCCCGAACTCTGGTTCCCGGTCACCGTGCGCGGCCCGCGTCACGGGCAGCGGCTGGACGCGCTGGCGCCCTGGGCGGCGGTGGCCCGGACGCTGCGGCCCGAGCAGCTGGCCGAGCGGCGCGAGCGGCTGTCCCCCGAACGGCTCACCGGGATCCCGGCGCTGGCGCTGCTGCCGGAAGTCGGCCGGCTGGTGGCGGACCACCGGATGCCCTGGGGTCCGATCGGCGCGGTCGGCTACGAACTGGGCAGCGGGGTGCCGGTGTCCGGCCCGTTGAGCCCGCTCCGGCTGGTGCTGCGCTCCCCGCAGCCGATCAGCCGGCGCGACGCGCTGCAGCTGCGGCGCGCGCTCACCAAGCTGCCGGTGCCCGTGCAGGCCGAGCTGGAGACCCGGCACGGCTCGGTGCAGCTGGCCGAGTACGCGGCGGGCGTGCACACCCTCACCCTGCTGACGCCGTACGGGCCCCGGGAGGTCCACGACCCGTGGTTTCCCCGGGGCCCGTACGCGTGAGCCGCCGGGCCGCCCCGTCAGTCGGGCCGGTTGGGCGGCCGGGACGCGGGAGGCCGACGGCGGCGGGGCACCGCAGCGAGCTCCCGGGCCGCGGCGTACCGTGCCGCGGCCCGGCGGAGCCGTTCCGTTGCCTCCCGCAACTCGGCGAGGAGCGCGTCCCGGGTGGCCTCGCGGCACGCCTCTCGGAGCTGCCGCTCCTCCGCGAGCATCCGCGCTGCGGCCGCGACCGCGCGACGGCGTTCGGGACTGAACCACAGGACCGGCGCGGCGAACCGGAGGTACCCGCCCCAGACCCAGGACCAGGTGCTGCGGGGTTCACGGATCAGGCCGAGGACCGTGCGGCCGAGGAAGGAGATCGTCAGCACGGTTCGTCCCTCCTCCGGAAGCGGAGGCGGCGGCCGAGGGCGATCAGGGGCTCCTCGAAGGGCTGGTTCGCCAGGTAGGCCGGAGACCAGGCGACGCCCCACCGGCCGCACTCCGGGCAGTTCCACGTGCGGCCGGCCTCGGTGGCGTCGCCGAGCACGTCGACCGGCGAGCAGCAGTTCGGCGCGGGACAGGTCGGGCTGGTCATCGGCGGCTCACGCGGCGCCCTCGGTGTCGACGCGGGGTCGGCCGCGCCGCTTGGCGGGGACGAGGCGGAGGACCACCGTCGGCCCGCCCGGGAGCGGGTGGATCCGGGCGGGATCGACGGTCCGCTCCAGCCCGCCGCCCACCGGCCGCACGTAGGCGAGCCCGCCCCGGGTGTCCATGTAGACGACGTCCTGATCGGTCGTCACGTCCTTGACCAGCTCGCCCACCTGCGGGCAGTAAGGCGGCGGCCCCACGGGAGACGTCCTGCGCGTCACGAGCCAACTCCCTTCCGTAGCCATATGACTACTCAGAGATGCCAACTGTGGTCTAGAGTGAGGAGGTCTTCAACCTGTCGGATCTGCTTGGGGAGATGGAATCGACACCCATGAACAAGGTTGAACTGGACCCTGATTCGTCTCCTGCCGCCAAGTTCGGCTCAGATGTCCGCAGCGCACGGGAGGCACGGGGGTGGACCCAGGATGAACTGGCACATGCCATCGGCTACTCGCCGACGCATGTATCGGCCGTGGAAACTGGTCGCCGCCCTCCAACCGCTCGTCTGGCACGCGAACTTGACAAGGCGTTTGGATTCGAGAACGTATTTGTCCGCAAGTCGCGCGATCTCAAGTCGTCGACCATCCTCGAAGGCTTCCCGGAGTACGTCGCGCACGAGTCCAAGGCGGTGGAGCTGAGGCTGTTCGACCTGGGCATCGTGCCGGGACTGCTCCAAACCGTGGCCTACGCACGGGCCATTGCGGCGGGCGCGGTCCGGCGAGGCAGTATCACGGAGGACCAGGCCGAGGAGCGGGTCACCTATCTCGCACGGCGACAGTCCAACCTGCGCCGAGAATCCCCGCCACTGATCCACGCCGTTCTGGACGAGAGCTGCCTCCGGCGGCCGGTCGGCGGGGACGCCACCATGGCCGCCCAGCTCGAAGAGCTCATCGCCTTCGCCCGGATGCCCAACACCGTTCTCCAGGTGGCTCCGTTCGCCCTCGGCGAGGAACGAGCGTTTGACCTGCCGGTGAACATCCTGACCCTGCCGGACCGATCGCTGATGTCCTACGCGGAATCGGCGCACCAAGGGCACCTGGAACGAGACAGCGGCGCGGTGCCGCCGATGCTCACGGCCTACTATCAGCTGCAGGCCCTGGCTCTCTCACAAGCCGAGTCCGTGGCCCTGATCAGCCAGCTACGAGAGGACCTGCCGTGACCGCCGAGCCTCAGTGGTTCAAGTCTTCGTACAGCAGCAATGGGGGCAACTGCGTCGAGGTCGCGGGGAACCTGGTCGCGTCCGACACCGTCCCCGTCCGCGACTCCAAGGACCCCGCCGGGCCGGCCCTCGTTTTCCCCGCCGAGGCCTGGCAGTCCTTCGTCTCCGCCGTCCGATCCGGCGAGTTCGGCGCGCTCTGAAAAACCCTCGCGGGCCGATGTCAATCCGGCCGCGTCCGCTCCGACGACGGGGTGTGCGGCGCCCCGCCGTACGAGGACGCGACCGGACCTGACGAGGAACCCGTGGACCAACTGCTCAGAGTGATGAACTTCAACGTCTCCAGTGACGGCATCGGTGCCGGTGAGCACCAGAGTCTGGAGCGGCCGTTCGGCCTCGACGGCCCCGAGCGGCTGTTCGCCTGGGCCGGGGCCACCGCGAGCTGGCCGATGCGCACCGATCCCGGGGGCAGCCGGGGTCTGGACGACTACTTCACCCGGGACTTCGCCCGCAGCATCGGTGCCGAGATCATGGGCCGCAACAAGTTCGGGCCGCAGCGCGGGCCCTGGCAGGACCACGAGTGGCGTGGCTGGTGGGGTGACGAGCCCCCGTTCCGCACTCCGGTGTTCGTCATGACCCACCACGTGCGTCCGTCGATCACGCTCTCCGACACCACCTTCCACTTCGTCGGCGGCGACCCGGCCGCCGTCCTCGAACGCGCGCGGACGGCGGCGCGGGGCAAGGACGTCCGACTCGGCGGCGGTGTCACCACGATCCGGCAGTTCCTCGCCGCCGACCTCGTCGACACCCTGCACATCGCCGTCTCACCGGTGGAGCTCGGGTCCGGACTGCGGCTCTGGGAGTCCCCCGAGGAGCTGCTCGACCGGTTCCACCTGGAGGTCGTGCCCAGCCCGAGCGGCGTCACGCACCACCTGTTCTGGCGCAGGTGACGCGAGGGCCCCACGACCCGACGGCGGGTCGTGGGGCCCGTGAGCCGTGCGCAGGGAGCGGCCGTCAGCCGCTGATGCTGGCCGCGCCGGTCTCCAGGTGGCCGGTGAAGCGCTGCGACCAGCTGCTGTCGGCGTCCACCGTGACGGTGAAGTCGTACCAGCCGTTGGTGTAGGCGACGGCGTTGAAGTAGTCGCTGACGTTGCCGCCGGCCGGGACCTGGTACGTCCAGGGGCCGTCCGTCCGGTAGTTGTTGGGGGCGATGGTGAAGGTCATCGGCGTGCTGCCGCTGTTGGTGAGCTTGAACCAGAGGGCCAGCTTGCCGGTGCCGGACTCCACCGCGTACGAGGCGGTGACCGCCGCGTTCTTGCCCGCCTTCGTCGCGTCGCCCTTGAAGCGGCGCAGGAAGCGGTTGGGGCCGACCACCGACAGGTCGTAGGGGCCGCCGCCGAAGCCGGTGCCGCAGTTGAAGAAGTCGCTGGTGCTGCCGCCCGGGTCGACGGTGTACTGCCAGGGGCCGCCACTGCGGTAGGCGTTGGCGTAGGCGGCGAAGTGCGAGGACTTGGAACCGCCGTTGGCCATGGCGATCCAGACCTTCATCACCCCGCCCGAGCCGAACTCCAGGTGGTCCAGGTTGGCGTTCGGCTGGTACGGCAGGGCGCGGGCCGGGCGGGTGCCGGACTCCTGCAACGGCAGCTGGTTGTTCACCGGGGCCGGGTTGGGCAGCGGGCCGCAGGCGGACAGGCCGATGGTCTGCGAGGTGTCGGGCAGCGCCGGCAGGCCGTACACCGGGTTGGCGAAGTCGAACACGCTGGTGAGGTCGCCGCAGACGCGCCGGCGCCAGTCGCTGATGTTCGGGCTGGTGGCGGGCCTGCCGAGGGCGGCCGTCCAGACCTCCAGGAAGCGCAGCACCGAGGTGTGGTCGAAGGTCTCGGAGTTGACCCAGCCGCCGCGGGTCCAGGGCGAGACCGCGATCATCGGGACGCGGAAGCCGAGGCCGATGTTGGTGCCGTTGTAGAACTCGCCCGGAGTGCCGGCCGGGGCGACCGGCGGCGGCACGTGGTCGAAGAAGCCGTCGTTCTCGTCGTAGTTGATGAACAGGACGGACGAGTTGAAGACGTTCGGGTCCGCGTTGAGCGCGTCGATCACCATGTGGACGAAGTGCGCGCCGTCGGCCGGGGTGGCGTACGGGTGCTCCGAGGAGGCCTGGTCGGGGACGATCCAGGAGACCTGCGGGAGGGTGCCCGCCAGCACGTCGGCCTTGATCGCGGCGGCGATGTCGTCCGGGGTCCTTCCGGTGACCTTGGGCACCGAGCCCATGCCCTTGACGGCCAGCGGGCTGCCCGCCGCAGCGCCGGAGAACTGGTTGAAGTAGGCGAGGGCGTTGTCGCCGTAGTTGTCGGCGGCGTTCTGGTAGACCTTCCAGCTGACCCCGGCGTTCTCCAGGGCCTCGGCGAAGGTCTGCCAGCGCAGGCCCTTCTCGTCGCCGCCGTCGTAGGCCGGGCCGCCGGCGGCGCCGGACGGGTCGATCTGGCCGGACCAGTGGTAGGTGCGGTTGGGGCCGGTCGCGCTCAGCACCGAGCAGTGGTAGGCGTCGCAGATGGTCCAGTTCTCGGCCAGCGCGTAGTGGAACGGGATGTCCTGGCGGGTGAGGAAGCCGAGCGTGCGCACGTTGCCCTTGGCGGAGACCCAGTTGTCCATCTTGCCGCTGTTCCACGCGCTGTGCTGGTCGCTCCAGCCGTGGCTGAGGTCGCCGTTGCACTGGGCGAGGCGCTCCGGGTCGGCGCCGCCGGCCGGCTTGGTCTGGCTGAACTGCCACGGGTACTGGCGGCTGAACAGGCCGTTGGGCTGGTTGAAGACGCTGTAGCCGCCGGCGATCTGGATCGCGCTGCGGTCGGCGAAGCCGCGCACGCCGCGCAGCGTGCCGAAGTAGTGGTCGAAGCTGCGGTTCTCCTGCATGAGGATCACCACGTGCTGCACGTCGCCGATGGTGCCGCTCTGCCGCAGCGTGGTGGTGGAGGCCACCGCGGGAGCGCCCGGGGCGGCGCCCGCGGCACCGGTGCCGGCCACGGCGAGACCTGCGGCGGCCGCCCCGGAGAGCGTGACGAACTTCCTACGACTCAGCTCGGCCATCAGCCCGGCCCGTCCCTTCGCTGGCGATGTTGTGTACACAAGTCGGGGCTCATCGATCGCGAAGCAGTCTCCACCGCGTGCGGAGCGGGCCACCAGATGCGTGCACCAGGTTTGGCGGACTGTTCGTCCTGCGGTCACCGAGCGACGCCGGGCTGAACGCGGGACGGAAACGCCGGGGAGGGACGGAGGGGGCCCGGTCAGCGGTCCTTGACGTCGATCCCCAGCGCCTGGGCGAACTGCGGCGCCAGCTCCAGCAGCTGGGTGGAGCTGATCACCGCGCCGCGCAGCCCCTGGTGCCCGTCGGCCAGCCCGAGCCGGACGGCCCCGCGCAGGTCGGTCTTGCTCAGCGTCGCCCCGCGCAGCCGGACCTCCTCCAGCGTCGAGCCGGGGAAGCACACCGAGGTCAGCTTCGCCTCGCCGAAGTCCACGTCGCGCAGCAGGCAGTCCTCGAAGACGACGTCCCGCAGCACGGCCGACCGCAGGTTGACCGCCTCCAGCTTGCAGCCGCGGAAGACCACCCGGCGCAGCGCCGAACCGTACCCGGCGACCCCGGCCAGCACGCCGCCGACGAACGAGCTGTCCTGCCACTCGGTTTCGCTGAGGTCGCAGGCCACCCAGCGGCCGGCCTGCACCCAGACCTCGTTGAACCGGGCCTGGCGCAGCTTGACCCCGCTGAGCGCGACGCCGGTGAAGGCGCATTCCAGGAAGGCCGCCCCGGCGACGGACTCGTCGGTGTGCTCGCCGCCGTCGAAGTGCACGGTGTCGTACCGCTCGTCGCTGCGCAGCGGCCCGGCGTGCGGGCGCAGCAGTTCGGCGTACGGGAGGTCGTCGAGCCGGTCGGGGACGGAGCGGGTCATGGCGGCACCTTGCGATCGGGGGCGGAGGGGTCTCGCCCGCATGCTCGCACGCGGCACCGACAGTCCCGCCGCCACACGCCACCGCCGCCACCGCCGCCGTCAGTGGCAGCGGCGGCAGCCGGGAGCGCGACGCCCCGGGCCGGCCGCAGCGGTGTGCGGCCGGCCCGGGGGTGTCCGGTGGATCAGCCGCGCGCCCAGAGGGAGTTGACGCGGCTGCGCTCGGTGCTGTTCGGGTAGGGGTTGGTGCAGGAGGTGCCGGGGCCGCCGCCCGACATCAGCTCGCTGCACGGGCCGGAGTAGTGGTCCGGCAGGCCGAGCACGTGCCCGGTCTCGTGGGCGGTCACCCGCACCGAGTTGTACTGCCGGTTCTGCTGGTAGTCGAGGAAGATGTAGCCGCGCCCGTGCCCGTCGGTGCTGGCGTAGGAGCCCCGGCTGTCGTTGCCCTCGTAGTAGCGGAAGTCGGCGGCCGAACCGGACCGCAGCTGGACGTTGCCGACCGAGCTGTTCCAGATCTGCGCGGCCTGGGATATCTGGTTGCGGAAGGTCGGGGCGGAGCTGGCGTCGTAGGTCACCACGACGGTCGCCAGGCCCGGGTTGGCGGCCTGCTTGGCCTTCGCGGAGGCCATCACGGCCTGGAAGAAGGCCTGGTTGTCCGCGGTCTCGGCGGCCGAACCGGCGTACGTCGAGGCGGTGTAGCCCTGCGTGGCCGGGGCGGCCGGGGCGGCGGCCGCGGCGGTGGCGGGCAGCACGGCGAGGCCGGCCGCGAGGGCCAGGCCGAGGGTGGCGGACAGCACGGATCGCTTCATGTGGGGGTCTCCGGTTCCTGTGGTGTCGTGGCCGGTTGGGGGCCGGCCCTGGGGGACACCTGGTCAACGGGTGATGTCCCCAGAGCTTCGGACAGCCCGGCGGGCGCGCGGATGATGTCAACCCGCGATAGCTCGGTGCAATACCCCTGGGGCACGGCCGATTTGAGCCGTCTTTTCCTCGTCTTGACTCAACCGTGCCCCTGGCATTCCGTTCCGGTGGCGGCTAGGCTCCGAGGCGGGGAAGTACCCGGAGCGGCGGGCCGCTTGATTCCGGCCGAGCGGCCCGCCGCGCCCGAACTCCTCTACCGGGCAGCCTTGTTCGCTGCCGCAAGACCGTTCGCCCAGAGGTCGTCGACCTGGCTGCGCTCGCTGGCGTCGGGATAGGGGTTGGTGCAGGAGGGGCCGGGGCCGCCGCCGGACATCAGCTCGCTGCACGGGCCGGAGTAGTCGTCGGGCAGGCCGAGCACGTGCCCGGTCTCGTGGGCGGTCACCCGCAGCGAGTCGTACTCCTGGTTCTGCTGGTAGTCGAGGAAGACGTAGCCGTGGCCGTGGCCGTCGGTGCTGGCGTAGGAGCCCCGGCTGTCGCTGCCCTCGTAGTACGAGAAGTCGCCGTTGCCGCCGGTCTCCTGGAGCTGCACGTTGCGCACCGAGCCGTTCCAGATCCGTGCGGCGCCGGCTATCTGGTCGGCGAAGGAGGGCGCGTTGGCGGTGTCGTAGGTGATGGTGACGGTCCGCAGCCAGGGGTTCGCGGCCCGCTTGGCCTCGACCGAGGCCACCACGGCCCGGAAGAAGGCCCGGTTGTTCGCGGCCTCCGCGGCCGAACCGGCGTACGTGGCCGGGGTGTAGCCCTGGACGGCCGGGGCAGCCGGGGTCGCGGGTGCGGCCGGCGCGGCGACGGCGGCGGTGGCGGGCAGGGTCGCGAGGCCGGCCGCGAGGGCGAGGCCCAGGGCGGCGGACAGCACGGATCGCTTCATGTGGGGGCTCCGGGTTCGCGGTGCGCCGCCCCGCCGGGACCGGTGGGGGCCGGGCACGGCGGCGGCGCGCGGTGGGGGACCGCCGGGGCCGGTGGCCGCGGCGGGTTGCTGCCCCCGAGCTTCGGACAGCCCGGGCCGGTCGCGGATGATGTCAACCGGCGATAGCACCGCCGCATACCTGCCGGGACCCGTCACACGTTCCGTCGAGGCACCCTTGACTGCCTGTCATGTCCTTGGCGATCCGGCGCGGAGGCGTCTATGCTCCGGAACGTGGAGCTCGACGTGAGACACCTCCGGGTGCTGTGCGCGATCGCCGACAGCGGCAGCCTCCGCAAGGCCGCGCTCCAGCTCGGCATGACCCAGCCCTCCCTCACCACCCAGCTGCACCGCATCGAACGGGCCATCGGCGGAACCCTGTTCACCCGCGAGCAGACCGGCAGCAGGCCCACCCCGCTCGGCCACTCGGTGCTCTCCCGGGCCAGGCCGGTGATCACCGAAATGGCCGCGCTGGTGGCCGCCGCCCGCCAGGAGGCCCGCGACGCGACGGGGTCCGGCCGGCACCGGCGACTGCGCATCGGCAGCGTCGGCAGCCGCGCGGTCGCGGCCTGGCTGCGCCGGGTGCACGAGCGGCTGCCGGACACCGACACCACGATCCACGTCGACGTTTCGGCCAGCGCGCTGCTGCGGATGGTCGCCGCCGACCAGCTGGACGTGGCCTTCGTGCACGAGAGCGAGGGCTTCCCGCTGCGGGTGCCGCCGGACGCCGAGCAGCGGGTGCTGATGGCGCGCGAGCCGCAGTACGTCGAGCTCGCCGCGGGGCACCCGGCGGCGGCCCGCCAGGTCGTCCGCCTCACCGACCTCGCCGAGGACACCTGGATGGTCGACCCGACCGCCGACCACGAGTACGCGGCGATGCGCCGGGTGTTCAGCGGGGCCGGGCTCAACCCCCGCGTGCTGCAGGTGCGGGACAACGCGACCGCCGCCGAGTTGGTCGCCTCCGGCGAGGCCGTCCGTCCCTGTCAGCCGACCTCCCCGCCGGGGCCCGGCACGGTCGTCCGCCCGGTGCACGGGGACCCGTTGGCCGTCCGGCTGCTGTTCACCTGGCGGCCGCGCGCGCTCAGCCCGCCCGCGCTGGACGCGCTGTACGGCGAACTGCGCGCCGCCTACCTGGACCTGGCCAAGGTCAACCCGGCCTACCTGGCCTGGCTGTCACGGCACGAACCCGTCCTGCTGGGGCGGAGCTAGGACGCCCCCGGGGCGGAGTCGGGACACCCCCGGGGTCCGGGCCGGGACTCCGCCGCGGCGGAGTCAGGACACCCCGGCGATCCTGCTCTCCCGGCCGTGGATCAGCACGCCCGCCGCCACCATCAGCGCGCAGACCAGGCCAGCCGCCAGCACTCCCGGGCCGCCGAACGCGGTACAGGCCAGCACCAGCGCGGCCCCGACCGGCGCCACCGCCTGGGCGACCGCGCCGCGCTTGGTGTGCCGGGAGTGCAGGAACCAGACCGTGACCAGGTAGACCGCGGTGGGCACGGTGACCGTCGCGGTCGCGGCGGTGTCGGAGATCTCCGCCTTGTGCACCGCCGACTCCACCGCCACCTCCAGTCCGGCGCCGATCGCCGCCGCCGAGGCGAACACCACGTAGTGCCCGTAACCCCAGGCGAAGGCCTGCCGGTTGGATCGCAGGTGCTCGTGGACGGGCCGGGCGAAGTAGATCCACCAGGCGGCGAAGCAGATCAGCAGACCGCCGACCGCCACCGGCACCAGCCGGCCCAGCTCCTCGTGCTCGTCCACCGCCGACTGGACCGCGACGGTCGCCGCCGCGACCGTCTCGCCGAGCACGATGAGGGTGAACAGTCCGTACCGCTCGGAGATGTGGTGCGGGTGCCAGGAGGTCTGCATCCGCAGCTCCGCGATCACCGGGACCGCCAGCTCGCACAGCACGCCGATCGGGATGACGTACGGCCGGACGTCCTGCGGCAGGAACACCACCACCACCCAGCCGATCTGGCAGATCGTGATCCCCACCGCGTACCGCAGCGCGACCCGGCGGGCCTCCCCCTGCTCGCCGGCCGCCGCGCGCAGCCACTGGGTGACCATCGCGAGGCGCATCACCACGTACCCGGTGATCGCCAGGGTCAGGTCCTGGGTGGCGAACAGCCGCGGAACCCCGGCGGCGAGGATCAGCACCCCGGCGATCTGGACCAGTGTGGTGATCCGGTACGGCACGTCGTCGCAGTCGTACGCCGAGGCGAACCAGGTGAAGTTCATCCAGGCCCACCAGATCGCGAAGAAGGCGAGGGTGTAGCCGCGCAGGCCGTCGCCGTAGTGCCCGGCCGCGAGGGAGTGGGCCAGTTCGCGCCCGGCCTGGCCGACCGCGACCACGAAGCAGAGGTCGAAGAAGAGCTCCAGCGGGGTGGCGACCCGGTGCGGCTCGTGGCGGTCGCGCGGGACCATCCGGCGCACCGGCGGCGGGTCGACGTGGTGCGCGCGGGGTGCCGGGGCGGCGGGATCACTGGCCATCGGGGCTGCTCCGGGGTCGGGAGGGGCGGATCGTCCCCGCGCATCCTGACAGCGCCCCGGGCCCGGCGCACGCACCGGCACGGCGCGTGCGCCGGGTGGTGCGCCCCTGCCGGGACCCGCCGCACCCCGCCGGCGAAGAACCCGAATGCCCCTTTCTTCCCTTGCCGTCAGCCGTAGTTGACGCACCGGTGCGCGAAGTGGGTGACAGCTCGGCGGGTTTCCGGACGCGCCCCGCGTGATGCACCGCGAGGGGCCGGGGCGCCGCTAGATTCATCCCCGGTCGGAAGAGCGCGGGCCCTGCGGGGCCCATGACACGGGCGGTCTGCGGGCAACGCGGAAGGTCAAGGCGGGTGGCGGGACAGCGGGGGCGGCAGAGCCGGCCTTCCCGTGTCCGCACCACCGGCCTCGTGATCACCGCGCTGCTCGCCAGCGCCTGCCGTGCGGCCCGCGTCGCCGTGCCCGCAGCGGCTACTTCTCCCAGCCGACCTTGCTGTAGTCCGTGCCGGCCAGACCGAACGCGCCGTAGTTGGCCAGGCCCTTGCGAGCCGCCACCACGGTCGGCCGCTGGTAGAGCTCGACGGTGTGGCCGAGTTCCCAGATCTTCGCGTCCGCCTGGTTGTAGAGCTTCGCGGCCTCCGCCGGGTCGAGCGTTCCGGCAGCCTTCTTCAGCAGCCCGTCGATCTCCGTGGTGCCGAGCTTCGAGTAGTTGCCGAAGACGTTGTCCCCCACCGGCAGGCGGAAGTTGGTGAGCGAGCTGGAGAGCGGGAACGAGTCGGTGTTCCGCCAGCTGGCGATCTCGAACTTGCCCGGGTTCACGTACTTGGTGAAGAAGTCGTTGGACGCCACCTTGTCCAGGTCGACCTTGACCCCCACCGCCTGCCACATCGCCGCCGCCGCGGTGGCCAGGTCGAGCTGGGCCTGCGGGGTGGCGTCGTTGATGACCCAGTGCAGCTCCAGCTGCTGCCCGTCCTTGGTGCGCGGCCGGCCGCCGTCGGCCTCCTTCCAGCCGGCCTCGTCCAGCAGCTTCTTCGCCGCGGCCGCGTCGAACTTCGCCCAGTCGCCGGAGTTGTCCTGGTAACCCGTCTGGTTGGGCATGATGATGTGGTTGCCGAGGGGCTTGAACTCCACCGGGACACCGTTGTTCGCGATCTTGATCAGCGCCGACCGGTCAAGGGCCTTCCCGAGTGCCTGGCGGACCTTCTGGTCCGCCAACGCGCCGCCCTGGCCGAACGAGATGTGCACCTCGTCCCACGGGCTCGCGGCACGGATCACGGCGTCCTTGGAGTCCTTGAGCTGCCCGTACGCGGCCGCGGTGCCGGCTGCGGCGAAGTCGATCTCGTTGTTGAGGAACGCCTGCGTGGTCGCCGACTGGGACATCACCCGGAAGGTGATCCGGTCGAGCTTGGGCTTCGTCCCCCACCAGGCCGGGTCCGGGACCAGTGACAAGGTCTGCGCGGTCTTGTCCGCCGTCCCGACCTTGAACGGGCCCGCGGTGATCGGGAACTTCTCCACCCACCCCTGGTTGAAGTCGTCCGCCGTCCCGATGCCGGCGGCCGGGATCAGCGGGCGGAACAGGTTCTGCCAGTCGGCGTACGGCTCGGAGAAGGTCACCTTGACCTCGGTCGGGTCCGCCCCCTGCTCGACGGCGGAGATCAGCTCGTAGCCGGCGGAGTCCGCGATGTTGTAGCCGTCCTTCTTGCCGTTGCTGGCCTCCCAGTCCGCCTTGAAGTCCAGGTAGCTCAGCGGCTTGCCGTCCGACCACTTCGCCTTGGGGTTGAGCTTGTAGGTGATCACCTGCGGGGAGGACGAGGTGACCTTGGCCTCCTGCAGGTAGTCGGTGACCGGTTGGAAGTTGCCGGAGGCGTCGGTGGTGAAGAGGTCCGGTTCCAGCGTGCGCATGATCTCGACGGCGTCGCCGTACCGGCCGTCCACCTGGAACGGGTTCCACTGGGTGATCCACTGGTACAGCGGGAAGCGCACCTCGCCGCCGTCCTTGACCTGGTCCAGCGGCTTGGCGTTGATGTCCTGGGAGTCCTGTCTCGGCGGCTCGCTCTTGGCCACGCCGTCGCCCGAACCGCCCCCGCCCGAGGTGCACGCGGTGACCGCCAGCGCGGCGGCGACGGCGAGGGCGGTGGCCCGGCCGAGGCGACGGGCCGTGGTGGAAGCGTCCATGAGGGTCCCCCTGGTGAGGTCTGCGGAACGGGAGTTGCGGCACGACAGGCATGACTCGGCTTGAGCATGGGCACTCAATCCGGCATCGAGCCAGAGGAACGTAACAGCGGATCAGATCCGCCACCAGGGGGAGGAGCGTGCGCCTGATCCAAACGTCACAGGAGGCAATACCGCCGCAACACCGCCGCCGTCCCCGAGTGCTTCACTCTGACCTGCGCTTTCCCGACTCCTCTGCCAACACCGCCACCTGACGGCCCGACCGGGCCCCGACCGAAGGCCGAAACCCGATGCCCACCAGACGCGTCGGCCCCGCCCCCACCCCGGGCGGCCGTTGATGCTCCGCTACCTGGCGAAGCGGCTGAGCTACTACGCGGTGCTGCTGATCGCCGCCGTGTTCCTGGCGTACGCGATCTCCGCGACCGCCCTGCAGCCGCGCACCTACTTCGACGCCAAGGTCCCGCGCCCGTCCGCTGCGTCGGTCGAGCAGCAGCTCACCGCGCTCAACCTGAACGACCACACCCCGGTCGTCGAGCGCTTCGGCCACTGGGCCGGCGGACTGCTGCACGGCGACCTCGGCCGGACCATCCACGGCACCCCGGTCTCCGACGACTTCGGCCGCAGGGTCTGGGTCTCACTGCGGCTGCTGCTGATCGGCAGCCTGCTCGGCATCCTCCTCGGCGTCGCCGCCGGGGCGTGGAGCGCCGTCCGCCAGTACCGGATCTCCGACCGGCTGCTGACCGTGGTGTCCTTCGTCCTGCTCTCCACACCGGTCTTCCTGGTCGCGCTGTTCCTCAAGAACGGCGCCATCGCCGCCAAGGACGCGGCCGGCCACGAGGTGGTCCCGTTCACCGGCTACGAGACCCCCGGGCTCACCGGCGGCCTCGGCACCCACCTGGCCGACTGGGCGCTGCACCTGCTGCTGCCCACCATCTCGCTGGCCCTCGGTGGCCTCGCCACCTACAGCCGCTACCAGCGCGGCACCATGCTCGACGTACTCGGCTCCGACTACCTGCGCACCGCCGAGGCCAAGGGCCTCACCCGCGGGCGGGCACTGCTGAAGCACGGGCTGCGCACCGCCGTGATCCCGATGTCGACCATGTTCGCCTACAGCTTCCTGGGCATCTTCACCGGCGCGATCTTCACCGAGACGATCTTCGGCTGGCACGGCATGGGCGAGTGGCTGATCCAGTCGATCAACGAACAGGACGTCAACTCGGTCGTGGCGATCAACCTGTTCACCGCCGTCGTCGTCCTCTTCTCCGGCTTCCTCGCCGACACCCTGCACGCCGCCCTCGACCCGCGCGTGCGGTCCTGATCGGAGGAGACCCGAGATGACCACCCTCTCCGCCGAACCGGCCGAGCCCACCGGGACCGCCGAACTGCCCGTTCCCGCCGCCGCACCCCGGGCCGCCGGCCGCGGACGGCTCGTGCTGGCCCGGCTGCTCGCCGCCCGCGGGGCGCTCGCCGGAGCCGCCCTCGTGCTGCTGCTGTTCGCGCTCGCCTTCGGCGGGCCGCTCCTCACGCCGTGGGACTACGCCACCCCCGACTTCTCCGCGCTGCACCGACCCCCTTCCGCCGAGCACTGGTTCGGCACCAACGGCGTCGGCCAGGACGTTTTCGCGCAGACCCTCCGCGGGCTGCAGAAGTCGCTGGTCATCGGCCTGCTGGTGGCACTCTTCTCCACCGTGCTGGCCTCCGTGGTCGGCGCCTGCGCCGGCTACTTCGGCGGCTGGGCCGACCGGGCACTGATGTTCCTGGTCGACCTGCTGCTGGTCTTCCCCGCCTTCCTGGTCATCACCATCGTCTCCTCGCGGCTGAAGAGCGCCGGCTGGATCGCCTTCGTGCTGCTGCTCGCGCTGTTCAACTGGATGATCACCGCCCGGGTGGTCCGCTCGATGACCATCTCCCTGCGCGAGCGCGAATTCGTGCGCGCCGCACGGTTCATGGGCGTGCGGCCGCTGCGGATCATCAGCCGGCACGTCCTGCCGAACGTCGCCTCCTTCCTCATCATCGACGCCACCATCGCGGTCGGCGGCGCCGTGATGAGCGAGACCGCCCTCTCCTACTTCGGCTTCGGGGTCAAGGCACCGGACGTCTCCCTCGGCACCCTGCTCGCCGCCGGGACCAGCGAAGCCCCGGTGTTCCCCTGGCTGTTCTACTTCGCCGCCGGCCTGCTGGTGCTGTTCGTCCTCGCCGTCAACCTGATCGGGGACGGGCTGCGCGACGCCCTCGACCCCACCTCGGGGGCCGCGCCCCGCCGTTCGCGTCGCAACCGCCGTTCCGACAGCCGTAGGAAGCGCCCGTGACCACCACCGTCGAAACCCCGCTGCTCGCCGTCCGGGACCTGCGGGTGGACTTCGCCGGGCCGCACGGCCCGGTCCCCGCCGTCCGCGGGGTGGACCTCACGCTGCGGCGCGGCGAGACCCTCGGCATCGTCGGCGAGTCCGGCTCCGGCAAGTCCGTCACCGCGCTGTCCGTGCTCGGCCTGCTGCCCGGGACGGCACGGGTCAGCGGATCGGTGCGACTGGACGGACGGGAGCTGGTCGGACTGCCCGGCAAGGAGCTCGCGGCGATCCGGGGCCGCCGGGTCGCGATGGTCTTCCAGGACCCGCTCTCCGCCTTCACCCCGGTCTACCGGATCGGCGACCAGATCGCCGAGGCGGTCCGCGTCCACCAGCGGGTGGACAAGGCCACGGCACGGCGCCGGGCCGCCGAACTCCTCGACCTGGTCGGCATCCCGGCGCCCGACCGGGCCCTGGACAGCTTCCCGCACGAGTTCTCCGGCGGCATGCGCCAGCGCGCGATGATCGCCATGGCCGTCGCCAACGAGCCCGACATCCTGCTCGCCGACGAGCCCACCACCGCGCTCGACGTCACCATCCAGGCCCAGGTGCTGGACGTGCTGCGCACCGCCCGCCGGGAGACCGGCGCCGCGCTCGTCCTGGTCAGCCACGACCTCGGGGTGATCGCCGGAACGGCCGACCGGGTCGCGGTGATGTACGCGGGGCGGGTGGTCGAGACGGCGGGCGTGGACGAGCTGTTCACGGCCCCGCACCACCCGTACTCGCTCGGGCTGATCGGCGCGCTGCCCCGGCTGGACGGGCGCGGCGGTCCGCTGGTGCCGATCCCCGGCGCTCCCGCGCCGATGGCCGAGCTGCCGCCGGGCTGCCCGTTCGCGGCGCGCTGCCCGCTGGCGGAGGAGCGCTGCTCGGTGTCGGAGCCGGTCCTGGAGGGCCCGGCCGACCACCTGTCGGCGTGCGTGCGGTCGGCGGAACTCGCCGAGCGACGGCCCGCGCCGGCCGAGGTCTACCCCGTACCGGAGCTGCCCGCCGCCTCCGCTCCCGGGGACCGCGCTGACCTGGCGCCGGTGCTGGCGGTGAGCGGCCTCGGAAAAACGTTTCCGCTCCTCAAGGGCGCGGTGTTCAAGCGCAAGGTCGGCGAGGTGTACGCGGTGGACGGCGTCGACCTCGACCTGCGCGAGGGCGAGACCCTCGGCCTGGTCGGGGAGTCCGGCTCCGGCAAGTCCACCACGCTGTTCGAACTGCTGCGGCTCGGCGCCCCGGAGACCGGCCGGATCGAACTGCTCGGCCACGACACCGCAAAGCTCACCCGGGCCGAGGCCCACCGGCTCCGGGGCGAACTGCAGATCGTCTTCCAGGATCCGATGGCGAGCCTCGACCCCCGGATGCCGATCGGCGACATCATCGCGGAACCCCTGCTCGCCCAGCGCGCCCCCCGCGCGGAGATCGCCCGCCGGGTGCCCGAACTGCTCCGCCAGGTGGGCCTGGACCCCGGCCACGCCGTCCGCTACCCGCACCAGTTCTCCGGCGGCCAGCGCCAGCGCGTCTCGATCGCCCGGGCGCTCGCCGTCAGCCCCAGGCTGCTGGTGCTGGACGAACCGGTCTCCGCCCTGGACGTCTCCATCCAGGCCGGGGTGCTCAACCTGCTGCAGGCGCTCAAGGCCGAACTCGGGCTCTCCTACCTGTTCGTCTCGCACGACCTCTCGGTGATCAGACACCTCGCCGACCGGGTCAGCGTGATGTACCTCGGCCGGACGGTCGAACAGGGCGAGGTCTCCGCCGTCTTCGACCGCCCCCGCCACCCGTACACCCGCGCCCTGCTCTCCGCCGTCCCGCTCCCCGACCCCGCCGCGGAACGCGCCCGCGACCGCATCCTGCTCGCCGGCGACCCGCCCTCCCCCACCGAGCGCCGCACCGGCTGCCCCTTCCGCACCCGCTGCCCGCGCTACGCCGCGCTCACCGCCCCGGCCGACCGGACCCGCTGCGAGCAGGAACGGCCCGCCCTGATCGGCGGCCCCCCGCGCACGGACCACCAGGCGGCCTGCCACCACCCGGAGGGACCACCCGCGGGCGGTCACGTCGGGTGACCACCCGCGCACGATTCGGTGGATCGGGCCCGCGCCGTGTAATGTCTTCGACGTCAGCAAGCGCCGCTAGCTCAGTTGGTTAGAGCAGCTGACTCTTAATCAGCGGGTCCGGGGTTCGAGTCCCTGGCGGCGCACATGGCAAGGTCTCAGGCCGTCCACTCCGGTGGGCGGCCTGAGGCGTTTCCGGAACGGGTAGACGTTCCCACCATGACCTCCGACACCCGCCCGCTGGCCGAAGAACTGCTGCTGCTCTGCGCCGATCCGACCACCGGGCGCCTGAGCTCCCCGACCACCTTCCCGACCGCGATCGCGGGCGCCGTCCTCGCCGAGATGCAGCTGATGGGCACGATCACCGTCGAGGACGGCAGGATCACCGCGTTCCGGCAGACGGACGAAGGCGACGAGTTCGCCACGAGGGTCCTGGCCGCGCTGGAGCGGGCGGACGGGAGCCGTCGCCGGACCACCCTCGACCACGTGCTGAGCACCCTCGGCCACCACAGCCGCCCCCGGCGGTACCTGGACCGGCTGACCGACCAGGGCGTACTCACCGTCCGCACCCCCGGTTTCCTCGGGCTGCCCCGCCGCCGCTGGACCGCCACCCGGCCGGACGTCGGGGTGCTGATCGCCCAACGGGTCGCGGCAACGCTGGCCCGGACCGCCGGCTCCGGCCCGACCACCCCGACGGAGCAGCGGGACCACCAACTGGCCGGACTGATGGGAACGGCCCGGCTGGAGCGCCGACAGTACCGGGGACCGGAGGGCGAGCCGACCCGTCGCGCGGTGCGGCAGCTCTCCCGCAACCTGCCCGTCCCCCGGGCCGTCACCCGGGTGGTGGCCCGGCGGAACCAGTCGCTGAACAGCTGACCGCTGCGGCTCCGGTCCACTCCGGTCCGGGCCCCTCCGCTTCGGGCCTCAGCGGGTGTCGAGCACGGCCGAGGCCACCGCGTCCGGGCGGTCGAACATCACCAGGTGCCCGGCCGGGGCCGTGGTGCGGAAGTCGGCGCCGAGCAGTGCCGCGAGTTCCCGCTGCTCGGCCAGCCAGGCCTCGGTCCGGCGGTTCCGGCAGCCGTCGTCGGCGGCCAGGACGGTGATCGGCAGGTCCTCCGGCAGCAGCCGGGTGCGGCGCAGCCCGTCCAGCTCGGCCGCCGTGTCCAGGTAGCGCGCGTTCTCCCGCAGCAGCGCGCGCAGCGCCCGGCCGGTGCGGTAGCAGTGCCGGACCAGCGGTTCCGGGGCTAGGTCCTCGCGCCGGACGGTGGACAGCCGGGCCACCGTCCGGCGGACGGTCGGGCCCAGCAGGTAGGGCACGGCGAGGGCGGTGGCGGCGCCGGCCAGCGCACGGGCCGCCAGGTCGCGGGCGGCGGGCGCCGGGTACGGCCGGGCCGCCGGTTCGACACTGCCGTCGACCAGGACCAGCCCGGCGGTCCGCTCGGGGTGCAGCCGGGCGAAGGCCTCGACGTGGAAGCCGGCGAGCGAGTGGCCGACGACGGTGCAGGGCTCCTGCAGCCCGAGGCCGTCCAGCACCGCCAGGATCCGCCCGGCCTCGCCGGCCGCCGTCGGAGCGGGCCGACCGGTGGCGGGCTCGCCGGCGCTCAGCCCGTAACCGGGGCGGTCGTAGCGGACCACGGTGCGGTAGGGGGTGAGGAACGGGACGACGAGGTCCCAGTCGAACCAGCTGCTGCCGAGGCCGCCGCTGAGCAGGCAGACCGGGCCGCTTCCCTCGGTGCGGACGTGCAGCGGCACGCCGTCGATGCGCAGGAAGCGCGCCCGGGTGCCAGGACCGCCCGGACCGCCGGGGCCGCCGGGGCCGCCGGGGCCGCCGGGATCGCCGGAGGTTCGGGGGTCACTGGGCTGTCGGGGGTCGCCGGGTCCGGTCAAGTCGGCCTCCGTTCCGGGAGCGGCCGGGCCGGGTGCTGCTCCGGCCGGTCCCGCCGGGCGGACCGGGCGACGCCCACGGCCAGGACGGCCAGCCAGAGCGCGACCAGCAGCACCTGCAGCCGCTGGCCGGCCCCGAGCGCCCAGGTGCCGCGCCCGGCCTGGAAGGCGGCGATCGCGGCGAGGCTCCAGCCGGTGGCGAGGAGTTCGGCGCCCAGCAGCCAGGGCCCGATCCGGCCCACCGGCGGCCACCCGCCGTGACGACGGGCGGCGACGGTGAGCGCGACCAGCGCGGTGAGCGCGCCGAGCACTGCGAGGCTGCTGGTGACGGCGTGTGCCGTGTGGGTCGCGGGGACGAGCCCGGCGGTCTCGCGGGCGGCGCACATCTCGTCGCTGGTGGGAGTGCAGCTGAGCGGCAGCCGGGAGTCGGCGGTGGTCGCGGCGCCGAAGACGGCCAGGGCGGACCAGCCGACGAGCGCCCAGCGGCAGCGCCGGGAGCCCCCGGTCCGCCCGGTGGCCCGCCCGGCCGTCCGTCCGGGGCCCTCCCCGGGGGCCTTCCCCTCGGCCGTCCCGCTCGCGAGCCCGCTCGCGAGGGCGGTACCGGCGGCGGCGAGCAGGCAGAGCCCGGCGACCAGGTCGGTGGCCCGGAACAGACCGCCCAGCGGCTGGTCCTCGGCGGCGAGTTCGCTGATGTACGCCTGCACCGGGTCGAGACCGGTGCTCAGCACGACCTCCAGCACCCAGGCGGTGTACGCCACGGCGCTGAGCAGCAGCAGGACGGCGACCGTCGTCCGCCCGGCACGGTGTCCTGGCTGGGGGCTGGGCACGGTTCCACCCTAACCAGCGGCGAACTCCGGCCCAACCCGGAGGAAACGGACGGGTCGGACGGCTGCCACCGGAAACGGTTCGAGGCACCCCTCCGGACCGTGTATTGTTTTCCAGGTCAGCAGGCGCCGCTAGCTCAGTTGGTTAGAGCAGCTGACTCTTAATCAGCGGGTCCGGGGTTCGAGTCCCTGGCGGCGCACGGACAGTTGGGGAGCCTCTCGCAGCAGCGAGGGGCTCCCCGATTTTTTGGCCCTCGAAGTCCGATTTGCGTGTGATGTCGGTCTCGATTGGTGCCCCGACGGAGCCATCAGGCCCGTCCTGCTCGTCAGGGCAGTAAAACCGGAATCGGGACAAAGGTCCCCGACCGCCGATGTCCCCCGCCCGTGCAGGCTGCTTCGGTCCGCCCGCAGGAAAGGCCGCGCTTTGTCCCGAAACGCCCAGAGCGGCCGTCGCACGCCGCCGATCAGTCTCCGGCCGGTCAAGCGCTTCGTGCGCTCCACCGGCGCGGCCGGCTTCTCCGGCGGACCCGGTGGGTCCGGTGGGTCCGGTGGGTCCGCCGGCGGGAAGTCGCGTCGGCCGAAGCGCACCGGCTGGCGCCGGCTGATACCCACCTGGCGGTTGACCCTGCTCGGCTTCGCCTCGGCGCTGCTGCTCGGCATCGGTCTGTTCGTGCTGGGGATCACGCTGGTGAAGGTCCCGGACGCGCACGCCGCCGCGACCGCGCAGAGCAACACCTGGCTCTACTCGGACGGCTCGGTGATCACCCGCACCGGCCAGACCAACCGGCAGAACGTCACCCTGGACAAGGTCTCCCCCGCCGCCCAGCACGCCGCGCTGGCAGCCGAGGACCGCAACTTCTACAACGAGGGCGCGGTCAACGTCCAGGGCCTGGTCCGGGCCGCGGTCAACACCGCCAAGGGCGAGGGCACCCAGGGCGGCTCCACCATCACCCAGCAGTACGTGAAGAACACGTACCTGAACCAGAAGCAGTCGATCACCCGCAAGGTGAAGGAACTCTTCATCGCCATCAAGGTGGACGCCACCGAGAGCAAGGACGACGTCCTCGCCGGCTACCTGAACACCTCGTACTACGGCCGTGGCGCCTACGGCATCCAGGCCGCGGCCCAGGCCTACTTCGGCGTCGACGCCTCCGCGCTCAACCCGGCGCAGGGCGCCTACCTGGCCACCCTGCTGAACGCGCCGAGCGCCTACGACGTGGCCACCGCGACGGCCGCGGGCAAGCAGAACGCCGTCAACCGCTGGAACTACGTGCTGGACGGCATGGTCAAGGAGGGCTGGCTCTCCGCCGAGGAGCGGGCCGCCACCACCTTCCCGGACGTCCGGGATCCGCAGCCCAACCCGGGCCTCTCCGGCCAGGCCGGCTACCTGGTCGACGCGGCCACCCAGTACCTGACCTCGACCAACGTCATCAGTGAGACCGAGCTGGCCAAGGGCGGCTACACGATCAAGCTGAGCATCGACCCGGGCCGCCAGCAGGCCCTCCAGGACTCCGTCCAGGCGCAGCTGCGCGACACCCTGAACCCGGACAAGCGGAAGAAGGACGCCTCCGCCCAGGCCGGCGCCGCCTCGGTGGACCCGAAGACCGGCGCGGTCGTCGCGCTGTACGGCGGCGTCGACTACGTGAAGCACTACGTGGACAACGCGACCCGGCGCGACTACCAGGCCGGTTCGACCTTCAAGGCGATCGCGCTGGCCGCCGCCTTCGAGAACGACGCCAAGACCCAGGACGGCCGCACCGTCACCCCGCGCACCGTGTACGACGGCACCAGCGGCCGGAAGGTCCGCGGCGGCAAGGGCACCCCGTACGCGCCGCCGAACGAGGGCGACAAGAGCTACGGCCAGATCACCCTGCAGCAGGCCACCGACTGGTCGGTCAACTCGGCGTTCGCGCAGCTCGCACAGGACACCGGACTGCAGAAGGTCAAGGACACCGGCATCGCCCTGGGCCTGCCCGGCAACACCCCGGGCCTCGACCCGGTGCCCTCCATCCCGCTGGGCGCGGCCACCCCGAGCGTGCTCGACATGGCCGGCGCGTACGCCACCCTGGACAACGGCGGCAAGCAGATCACCCCGTGGCTGGTGCAGTCCGTGGACCGCGAGGGCGAGGCCGTGCCGCTGCCCGCGCACAAGACCACGCAGGCGATCAGCGCGGACACCGCCAACCAGGTCACCTCGATGCTCCAGGGCGTGGTGAGCGACCCGGGCGGCACCGGCTGGCGAGCAAAGGGGCTGGGTCGCCCGGTGGCGGGCAAGACCGGCACCACCGACGACCAGAAGTCGGTCTGGTTCGTCGGCTACACCCCCGAGCTGGTCACCTCGGTCGCCCTGTTCGGCCAGGACCCGGGCACCGGCGCCCAGGTCAGCCTGAGCGGCGTCGGCGGGATCGACGGCGCGGCGGGCGGCCAGTACCCGGCGCAGATCTGGACGGCCTACATGAAGGCCGCACTCAAGGGCCAGCCGGTCAGCGACTTCCCGACCCCGGCCGACGACTACTCGGGCGCCGACGACCTGCCGACCGCGCCGAGCACGCCGAGCGGGACCCCGTCGACGGGCGCCCCCACCGGCGGCCCGACCAGCGGCCCCACTCCCTCGGGCTCCGGCTCGAAGGCGCCGTCGGACGGAACCGGCGGGGCCACCACGGCGCCGACGGCTCCCCCGACCGACCAGCCGACCAGTCAGCCCACCACCCGGCCGACCGGACGACCCACCACCCGGCCGACGCCGACCACGCAGCCGACCACGGACCCGACCTCGCAGCCGACCACCCAGCCCACGGGCGGGACGGACGCGCTCGTCGGGGCGGGCACGGCGGCCTCGTCGCGGTCCGGGGGCTGACCTCGGGGGAAGCGGGTGTTCGACTGATCGGGCTCGGCCGACCGGGCCCGATCGGTCGACTCGGTGATTGCGCCAGTGCGCACAGTTGAGTGCAGGACCAAATGCCGAAATGGCGCCTTACCGAACTATCGGTATGACTGTCACAATGCGGCGGTGCACAGATCAACGGCCTCCCCCACCCTCCCCTCGGGCCGAACCCTCGGCCTCGGTCTCGCGCTGGTCTCCGCCTTCGCCTTCGGCGGCTCCGGCACTGCGGCCAAGCCGCTGATCGAGGCCGGCCTCTCCCCGCTGCACGTGGTGTGGCTACGGGTCACCGGCGCCGCCGTGGCACTCCTCCCGATCGCCTACCGGCACCGGGACGCCGTCCTGCGCCGTCCCGGCCTGCTCCTCGGCTTCGGCCTGCTCGCCGTGGCGGGCGTCCAGGCCTGCTACTTCGCGGCGATCTCCCGCATCCCGGTCGGCGTCGCCCTGCTCATCGAGTACCTCGGACCGCCACTGCTCATCGGCTACGTCAAGTTCGTGCAGCGCAGGCCGATCAGCCGGGGCTCGGCCATCGGCGCCGGCATCGCGGTGGCCGGACTCGCCTGCGTGGTCGAGGTCTGGAACGGCCTGAGCTTCGACGCCCTCGGTGTGCTGTTCGCGCTCGGCGCCGCCTGCTGCCAGGTCGGCTACTTCGTGCTCGCCGACGCCGGCCGCCGCGGCGAGCGCCCGGTCGACCCGTTGGCCGTCAGCGCGTACGGGCTCCTCATCGGCGCCGTCCTGCTCACCGCCGTCGCCCGGCCCTGGCAGGCCGACTGGAGCCCGCTCGGCGGCGACGTGGTGATGAACGGGCACACCCTGCCCGCGTTCGTCCCGGCCGTATGGATGGTCCTGATCGCGACCGTACTCGCCTACCTGACCGGCGTGATCTCCGTCGGGTACCTCTCGCCACCGGTCGCCGGGGTGGTGGCCAACCTGGAGGCCGTGGTCGCCACCGTGCTGGCCTGGGTGCTGCTCGGCGAACACCTGGGGCTGCCGCAGATCGCGGGCGGCCTGCTGGTGCTGGCCGGGGCCTTCGCGGCGCAGGTCAGCACACCCGGGGCGGAGGAGGAGGCGGCGGTGGCCCCGGACGCGGCTGCCGCCGTGGCCGGGACGGCCACCGGCCCGGACCCGGAGGACCGAGCGGCCAGGACCGCTCGGACGGGATCCGCGACGGCTTCGTAGGAACCGGCGGCGGCCACCGGCTCCCGTCGCCGGCGGGCTGGCGGCTCACCACCGAACGTGAGACCGACGGGGTCGCCGCCGAACGCGGGGCCCACAAGTCACCGCCGGACGCGGGGCCGGCCGGCCCTTCGCCGAGCGTGGGGTCAGCGGGCTCACCGCCGAACGCGGGCCCGACAGGGTCGCCGCCGAGCGTGGGCTCAGCGGCCGGTCCAGCCGAACCAGTCGAAGTGGTTGACCGGCCAGACGACGGCCGACACCGGCCCGACCACATTGCTCACCGGCACGGCGCCGCCGCCGGGGCCGCGCTGGTGGTAGCGGGAGTCGGCCGAGTCGCTGCGGTGGTCGCCCTCGACCCAGACGTAGCCCGACGGCACCTTCACCGGACCGAAGTCCAGGCCCGCGCAGGAGTCGTCGCCCGGGTGCAGGTACGGCTCGTCCACCTTCCGTCCGTCGACGCTCAGGGTGGTCCCCTCGCACTGGACGGTCTGGCCGCCGGTCGCGATGACCCGCTTGACCAGGTAGTTGTCGTCCTTCGGCGGCACCAGCCCGACGAAGCTGAGCGCCGAGCTCACGCCGTCGGTGAGCGGGTTCGGGTCGGTGGGCTGGGGCGGCAGCCAGCCCCCCGGGTCCTTGAACACCACCGGCTGCCCCGGCTGCGGCTCCCAGCCGGTCAGCGGCGCCAGCTTGTTCACGCCGACCCGGTCGCCGATCCGCAGGGTGTTCTCCATCGAGCCGGACGGGATGGAGAACACCTGGAACAGGCAGGTCTTGATCAGCAGCGCGACCGCCAGGCCGACCACGATCATCGCCGGCAGCTCGATCCACCACGGGCGGGGACGGCGGCCCGAGCGGCCCGTCCCCTCACCGCCACCCGGACGGGTGCCCCGGCGCCCGCGCGAGCCACGGGCCCTGCGGCGCGCCTCGGCACGGCCGCCGGACACCCCGTGGGTGTGCGGGGCGTCCTGGGCGGCGGAATCGCCGGGGGCTCCGCTGGGCGTATCGGGCAGGTTCACCGCCATCGTCGCTGCTCCACCTCTCCGGCCGGGGAACCTGCACGGTACGCCAACCGCGGAGCCTGGCGAAATCGGGCATTTAGCCGTCACCGACATCCCGGGGTGCCTCCGTCCCGCCCAGCGCGGGCTGCGGACGGATGCCGGCGGCGCCCCCGGGCCCCCTCCTTCCTGCGGTTCTCCTCCTCAGGAGCCGCAGTTCCCCCTTCAGGCGCGGGCGATGGCCTCGTGGTGCCGGATGACCTCGGCGATGATGAAGTTCAGGAACTTCTCAGCGAAGACCGGGTCCAGCTTCGCGCCGGCGGCCAGCTCGCGGAGCCGCTTGATCTGGTCGCGCTCGCGTGCCGGATCGGCCGGCGGCAGCTTGTGCTCGGCCTTGAGCCGGCCGACCCGCTGGGTCGCCTTGAAGCGCTCGGCCAGCATGTGGACCACCGCGGCGTCGATGTTGTCGATGCTCTCGCGCAGGCTGGTCAGCTCAGCCCGTACGGCGTCGTCGATCCCCTCGGACAGGCCGGCGTCGGGGGTCGTGGAGTGGTCCGTCATCGGGGCGGCTCCCGGTGTCTGGGTGGGCGCCCGACCGTACGGCGGCCGGGCTCGGGCCCGGGCAAATCTAACAGGGCCCCCGCTCACGCCAGGCACCGCTGAGCGGATCCGTCCACGATCCGGACAGCCGTCCGGACCCCCGGAACACCCCCGGCGACCCGCACCGCCCGGCCCTGCCGACGCGGCGTGACACGCCGGGCCGGGCACCGGGCTGCCCGTAGGCTGGTGCGTGCATGACCGGAAGTGACCGCTGAGCAGTCCCCTGTAGTGGAGGTACCGATCGTGGCAACCACTCGCACCGCTCGTACGGCCTGGGAGGGCAACCTCCTCCAAGGAAAGGGCCAGACGACTTTCGTCTCGTCCGGGATCGGCACGTACCCGGTGTCCTGGCCGGCCCGCGCCGAGCAGCCCAACGGCATGACCAGCCCGGAGGAGCTCATCGCGGCCGCCCACTCGGCGTGCTTCTCGATGGCCCTCTCGCACGGCCTGGCCAACGCCGGGAACCCGCCCCGCACGCTGGACACCCAGGCCGACGTCACCTTCCAGCCGGGTGAGGGCATCACCGGCATCCACCTGACCGTCACCGGCGACGTGCCGGGCCTGGACGAGGGCGGCTTCGTCAAGGCCGCGGAGGACGCCAAGGCCAACTGCCCGGTCAGCCAGGCCCTGACCGGCACCACCATCACCCTGACGGCGAAGCTGGCCTGACGGCCCGGCGACTGACGCCCCGGCGGCGGACGGCCCGGCGACTTCCTCCGACGTTTCGTCCGCTCGTCCGCCCCAGGTGCGACCCCGGCGCGCAACCGGCGCCCGGGGGCGCGACTTCGGCGCACGCGCCCCTGGTGCACATCATGTGATGTGCACCAGGGGCGTCTGCACGTACCGCCACCCATGATCACAAAGCGGGCGAATCACCCTCGCGGCGGTCACCGCGCGTTGCCGTCGCGGCCTATGATCGGCCGAAGCGCCCTGTTCTTCACGCGGGTCCCCGTGCGACAGCGCCCCACGGCGGGCGCCCCGCAGCGGACCGACTCCGAGGACCGCGACAGAGTGCGGAGCCGGCCGCCGGAATCCCGACTGACCGGCCTGACCATCGTCAAGCGTCAGCAGCGGACGGGAGCATGCCGTGCCGGGCCAGAACGAGGGGGCCGACGCACACCACCCGGGCGTGCGGCACGAGGAATCACCACACCACCGCCACCTCGCCGCGCCGTTCCTCGACCCGGCCGCCGCGCCGGTCCCCGGCGCCGCAGTCGGACCCGTCGCAGGGGTCGGACCCGTCGTCGGAGCCGCGACCGGGCCCGCAGTGGGGCCGGCGGGAGGGCCGGTGGGAGGGCCGACCGCAGGATCCGGCGCCAGGCCGTCCGCCGGAGCGCTCGCCCCGCCCGGTGCCTGCGGGACGCTGGAGGAACCCGAGGTGCTGCTCTGCCCCACCTGCTCGGCCCCGCTCACCGACGGCACGCACCGCGCCGGCGCGGACGGGGCCGACCGGGCGAACGGCGGCGACCGGCTGCTGGCCGCACTGCGGGCCAGCGAGTCCCGGTTCCGGGCAGCCTTCTGCGACGCAGTCATCGGGATGGCCCTGATCGACCCCGAGGACCGGATCATCGAGGTCAACCCCGCCTTCGCCACCCTGATCGGACGGGGCGTCGGCGACCTGGTCCGCACCCACCTGCACGAGATCATCGACCCGGAGGGCATGCCGGCCAGGCTGTTCTCCGAGCTCGTCCACGGGGAGCGGGAACGGTTCCGCGTGGAGAAGCAGCTCAAGCACCGCGAGGGCCACGACGTCTGGAGCAAGGTCACCGTCTCGCTGATCCGGGACGGCGCCGGGGAGCCGCTCTACACCCTCGCGCTGGTGGAGGACATCTCCGAACAGCGCCGGCTCGGCGACCGCCTGGAGTACCAGGCCCTGCACGACCCGCTGACCCGGCTGCCCAACCGGGCCTACTTCTTCGAACGGCTCGACGCCGCCTGCGTCGCGGCCGCCGAGGAGCCCGCTCCGGGCCCGACCGCCGACGAAGGCCGCCGGGTCGGCGTCTGCTACCTGGACCTCGACGGCTTCGCGGCGATCAACGAGGCCCTCGGCCACCACATCGGCGACCAGCTGCTGATCGCCGTCGCCACCCGGCTGCGGCGCGGGTTCGACGGGTACGACACCCACCTGGTGGCCCGGATGGGCGGCGACGAGTTCGCCGTCCTGGTCACCGACAGCCTGGGCAGCGAGCAGCTGACCGAACTGGCCGGCCGGATCCTGGAGGTGCTGGAACGTCCCTTCGACGTCGCCGGACACCGGCTGGTGATCACCGCCAGCGTGGGCGTGGTCGAACGGTCCGTGCACGAGACCACCCCGACCGACCTGGTCAAGGACGCCGACGCCACCCTCTACTGGTCCAAGGCCGACGGCCGCGCCCGCTGGACCCTCTACGACCCGGACCGCGGCGCCCACCAGCTCACCCGCCAGCTGCTCGCCACCGCGCTGCGGCCGGCCCTGGAACGCGGCGAGTTCACCATCGAGTACCAGCCGCTGGTCGGCCTGGCCGACGGCGCCGTGCACGGAGCCGAGGCCCTGGTCCGCTGGCGCCACCCCCGCTACGGGACGCTCTCCCCGGACCGGTTCATCCCGCTCGCCGAGGAGTCCGGCGCGATCGTGCCGCTCGGGAAGTGGGTGCTGGAGGAGTCCTGCCGTCAGGCCCGCCAGTGGCTCACCGAGTTCCCGGACACTGAGACCTTCGTCAGCGTCAACCTGGCCGCCCGCCAGATCTGGGACTCCGATGTCGTCGCCGACGTCGCCCGCGCCCTCGAACACACCGGCCTGCCCGCCCGGCTGCTCCAGCTGGAGATCACCGAGAGCGCCCTGCTCGGCCCCGGCGGACGTCCGCTGCAGGCCCTCCAGGCCCTCGCGGACATGGGCGTGCGGATCGCCATCGACGACTTCGGCACGGGCTACTCCAACCTGGCCTACCTCTCCAGGCTCCCCGTCCACGTACTGAAGCTGGACGGCACCTTCATCGAGGGCTTCCGCGACCCGGCCCCCGCCGACCGCCCCGGCCTCCCCGAGCTCGGCACCCGCCGCAGCGACGCCGACGAGCAGATCGTCGGCGCGATGGTGCAGCTGGCCCACACCCTCGGCCTGACCGTCACCGCCGAGGGCATCGAGAGCGCGGCCCAGGCCGAGCGGCTGCGGCTGACCGGCTGCGACACCGCCCAGGGCTGGTACTTCGCCCGACCGGGCGAGGCCGCGCTGGTCGCGGCCATACTCCGCGACGGCCGACCCGCCCTGGACGGGCGGTAGCGGCAGCGGGACGCGCGGGCTGACCGCCCCGGGCGGCGGCCGCCCGGGGCGGTCAGGCGTGCACAGCGGCGGTCGGGCCCCTGCTGTCAGGCGGCTCCTGCCGTCAGGCGTCTGCCGTCAGGCCGTACGCCTCGGCGATCAGGCCGTAGGAGCGGAGGCGGGCCTCGTGGCCGTGGATGTGCGAGGTGACCATCAGCTCGTCCACCCCGGTCCGCTTGCGCAGGGCCTCCAGTCCGTCGGCGACCCGGCCCGGGTCGCCGAGCACGACGTTGTCGAGCCAGCTGTCGATGAAGTCCGCCTCGGCCGGGCCGTACGGGTACTGCTCGGCCTCCTCCGGGGTGGGGATCGGGCCGGGGTTGCCCCGCCGCAGCCGGAGCATGCCGAGCGCGGCGGAGCGGGCCAGCCGGCGGGCCGAGGGCTCGTCGTCGGCGGCGACCGCGCTCACGCCGATCAGGGCGTACGGCTCGGCGAGCACGGCGGAGGGGCGGAAGGACGACCGGTAGAGGTCCAGGGCCGGGAGGGTGTTGGCGCTGCTGAAGTGGTGGGCAAAGGCGAACGGGAGGCCGAGGCGGCCCGCGAGTCGGGCGCTGAACCCGGAGGACCCGAGCAGCCAGACCGGCGGGCGGCCCTCGCCCCGGGGGACGGCGGTGAGCCGGGCGTACGGGTGCCCAGCGGGGAAGTCGCCGTCGAGGAAGTGGGTCAGCTCGGCGAGCTGCTGGGGGAAGTCGTCCGCGCCCTCGGCCTGGCCGCGGCGCAGCGCGCGGGCGGTCGCCGGGTCGGTGCCGGGTGCGCGGCCGAGCCCGAGGTCGATCCGGCCGGGGTGCAGGGCCTCCAGCAGGCCGAACTGCTCGGCGACGGCCAGCGGGGCGTGGTTGGGGAGCATCACGCCGCCCGAACCGAGCCGGAGCGTCGTGGTGTTCGCCCCGAGGTGGGCGAGCAGGACGGCCGGGGTCGAGCTGGCCACGCCGGGCATGCCGTGGTGCTCCGCCACCCAGAACCGGTGGTAGCCCCACTGCTCGGCCTCGCGGGCCAGCGCCGTGGTGGCCGCCAGCGCCTCGGCGGGCGTGTGGCCGGCGCCGACGGTCGCCAGGTCGAGGATCGAGAGCGGAGCGGGCGCCGTACCGCGGGCGGTGCCCCGGATCGCCGCGCCGGCCACCGCCCCGGTCCCGTGCTCCTGCTGGTCCTCGCTGGTCATGCCGTCCGCCCTCCTGGCTGTCGTGAGCCGTCCTCCGTGTCGCGACGTGCCGGTCCCGGACGGCCCGGCGGTCGCTGTTGCCGACCGGGGTCAACCACGGCGGGCGGCTCGCTGTTCCCGTGGTCGGGGCACCGTTCGCCCCCGGTCCGAACACGTTTCGGCCATTCCTCCGGAGCCGCCGACCACTCGCGCGACTGACGGAGAGCCAGCGCGCGGACACGGTTGGCGACTTCACGCCAGCGCCGGAAGTCGCCAGGGTCAGGACTCGCGACGGCGGCCGACATCCGGCAGGCTGGTGATCAGGAGCGGATCGCCGAGCGGGATCCGCGCTCCACCAGCAAGATCGTCGGGCTGGACCAGTTCCGGACGATCACTGCGAGCCCTCGGCGCGGCACCCCGCCCCGGGGGCTCGTTCGGTTCCTGGCGGCGGCGACGGCGGCGTTCCCCGACGGAGGCTCCCCCTCCGCCCCGCCCGGTGCGCACGGCCCGGCACCCTGCGCAGCGGCCGGAACCGGCGGTCGTGACCTGCGGCATACCGGGGTGCTTCATGCCATGAAAAGTCGAGGCGCTAGCGTTGACCCCTACAGCCACCTGCTCGCTCGGGCGGCGTGGAGGGAGTAAGGGCCTTGAACTTCGTGGCGGCGATCGGATCCTCGTGGATCTGCGCCCTGGCTCTGTTCGCCGTGCTCGGCGACGCCCTCCTCCCCTTCATCCCCAGCGGGACGCTGGTCATCCTGGCGGTGCTCAAGACGGCGCAGATCAACGGGGCTCCGCTGATGCTCGGCCTGGGCGTGGCGGTGGCCTCCTTCCTGGGTGATCTGCTGTTGCTCCACCTGGCACGGCGCGGCGCCCCGATGCTGCACCGCCGGCTCGCCCGGCGCCCCAAACTGGCGGCCAGCGTGGCCCGGGTCCAGGAGGCCCTGGTCGAACGCCCGCACGGCGCGGCCGCCGCGATGGTGGTGATCGCGCGGTTCGTCCCGGCCGGGCGGACCGTCCTCGACGTGGCGATCGGCCACTCCCCCGCCCATCCGCACCGCTTCCTGCACTGGTCGGCACTGGCCGCGCTGATCTGGGCCGCCTACATCGTCACGCTGGGCTGGCTGAACAGCCACTGGTTCAACACCGCCTGGCTGAGCCTCGTGGTCTCCTGCGCGGCGGCCACCGCCATCAGCACGGCGATCGCGCGGATCGTGCGCCGCAACCGGCGGCTCGCCGCGCTCTGATCGGCCCACCCGGGGCTGCCGGCCCTCGCCGCTCCTGCCGGCCTCGGCCCCTGCCCTCGACCCCTACCCTCGGCCGCCGACCTCGGCGGGGCGACCTCCGACCTCCGACCTGCGACCTGCGACCTGCGACCTCCGCGGGGCGCTGTCCGCGTTGGAACTACTGCCCTGGGGGCGCACTACCCATCAAGGGGCAAAAATTTCCCCAAAAGGGCGATCAAACGGGCCGAATGCTGACGAACCGCCACCAACCCCGGACGGACCGGCGGTACCGTACTGCGCGGGCCGCGAGGAATGCGAAGCGTCACAAGACGGCAACAGATACCGGATCCCTGCAGCCCGGCCGGACGCACCCGACGTGTTGAGAGTCGTCGGAGCCCGGCGGCGTTGGAGGCCACTGCGGCGACATGACATGCTAGCGGCGGAATAATCATCAATTGCCCGATTTGACCGGTGCGGCCGCCGGACCGCCCTCACCACCGGTATCGGTACCCAGGGGAGACCATGACCAGCATCTCGCGCAGGACGGTGCTCAGTGCGACCGCTGCGACCGCGGCCCTCGGCGCGGTCTCGGCCTGCTCCAGCGGCGGATCCGGGTCGGGTCAGGGCTCCGCCTCGCCCGGCTCCGGCGGCGCGAGCGGCACCCAGGACGGCGGCGCCGGCGGTCAGGCCCAGCCGGTGGTGCCCAAGGGCACCCCGATCGGCGACGGCTCCAATGCGGACACCGGCCCGCAGCCCAACCAGCCCAAGCCCGAGAAGCTCAAGCCGGGCGAGCGGCCGCCGCAGTTCGTGGTCTTCTCCTGGGACGGTGCCGGCGGCACCGAGGACGGCCAGTTCCCCCGCTTCCTGAAGCTGGCGGAGCAGTACAAGGCCACGATGACCTTCTTCCTCTCCGGGATCTACGCCCTGCCCAAGGGCAAGGCCGACCTGTACCACCCGCCGAAGCACTCGGTCGGGGCCTCGGACATCCCGTACCTGTCGGACGGCGCGGTCAAGAGCACGCTCAAGCTCATCAGCCAGGCCTGGCTGGCCGGGCACGAGATCGGCACCCACTTCAACGGGCACTTCTGCTCCAGCCGCCCGGACAAGAACGGGGTCAACATGTGGACCCCGGAGGACTGGCAGAGCGAGATCGACCAGGCCATCGGCTTCGTCACCCAGTGGCGGACCAACACCGGCTTCACCGACGTCGAGCCGCTCCCGTTCGACTACAAGAAGGAGCTCATCGGCGGCCGCACTCCCTGCCTGGAGGGGCAGAAGGCACTGCTGCCGACCATCGCCAAGCTCGGCTGGAAGTACGACGCCAGCTCGTCGGGCGGCCTCCAGATATGGCCGCAGAAGGTGCAGGACGGCAAGGTCTGGGACTTCCCGCTGCAGTCCATACCGTTCCCCGGGCACACCTTCCAGGTCCTGTCGATGGACTACAACATCCTGGCCAACCAGTCCAAGGGCAGCACCAAGGGAGACCCGGCCAGCTACAACGACTGGCGCACCCAGGCCGCCGGCTCCTACCTGGCGGGCTTCGAGCGCGCGTACAACAGCAACCGCGCACCGTTCTTCATCGGCAACCACTTCGAGCAGTGGAACGGCGGCATCTACATGGACGCCGTCGAGCAGGCGCTCAAGTCGATCGCCGGCAAGCCGGACGTCCGGCTGGTCTCCTTCAAGCAGCTGGTCGAGTGGCTGGAGGTGCAGGACCAGTCCACCCTGCGCAAGCTGCGCTCGCTCAACGTCGGCCAGGCGCCGGCGGGCGGCTGGGAGACCTTCCTCGGCACGGCCGGCTGACGCACGGCCGGGGTGCGGCGGAGAGCAGCACCGCTGGGGGGCACCACCAGGAGGGTGGACCGACGGGAACGGGGCCACCGGGGGCGTGGCGGCCGGTGGGTGTCCTGACCCCGCCGGCCGCTGTCGCCCCCGTCCGCCCCGGTCCGGTCAAGCGGGTGGCTACCCCGTGGCGGGGGCGTCCGCGAGCAGGCTGCGGACGATCCGGTCGGCCCCGGCCTCGCCCCAGAGGATCGAGTAGTGGTTGGAGTCCGGCACCGGCGAGGCCGCAACCCGCTCCGGGTCCAGCCCGGCCAGCCCGATCCGCTGGTGGTCGTAGAGGCCCTGCGGCTCGTCGAGCAGTCCGCGTTCCGCCCAGAGCAGTTCGGCCGGGCAGGGCAGCCGGTGCACGGCGGCAGCCGCCTCCCGGTCCAGGAGCACCTGGGCGCCGTCGGCCTGCACGGCCTCCAGCACGCAGGAGGAGTGCAGTTCGGGCACCGCGCCGACGAGGTCGCGCCGGGTGTAGGCGTCGATCCCCTCCGACCACGCACCTCCGAAGGCCGGGTGTCGGCGCCAGAACTCCCGGTAGGCCTCCTGGTCCGGGAAGGTCATCGACAGCCGGGCCAGTGCGGGCCCGAGCACCGCGGCCAGGGCGTCCTCCTCGCGAACGCCCTCCGGCAGCGGGAAGGTCACCGCGCCGTCCACCAGCAGGACCCGGCGGACGAGTCCGGGGTGCCGCACGGCGGCCAGGGCGGCGACCCAGGCCCCCATCGAGTGGCCGACGACCACGGCGGGCCCCGTGTCGAGGGCGGTGATCAGCGCGGCCACGTCATCGGCGTGCCGGGCCAGCCCGTACGGTCCGGAGACCGAGCGGCTGGCGCCACGGCCCCGCAGGTCGGGCGCGACCAGGGTGACGCGTCCGGCGATCCTGCGGGCGACCTCGAACCAGGCGAGGCCGTTGGCGGTGATGCCGTGCACCGCCACGACCGTCGGCGCCCCCGGTTCGTCGGCGGGCCAGCGCAGGACGGTCAGGCCCCCGCCGGGCACGGGAACGGTCGACTCCTCGGGCTTCAGTGGCGACTGGCTCACGCGGGGGCACCTCCGGTGGGGCGGGCGGTCCGGACGTCGGCCGGCGTCCGGGCGGAGCGGGCGGATCGGGCGGCGCGGATGCGGGCGGGCAGTCCGGCCAGGCCGCCGGGCAGCAGGTAGACCACGGCGACGAACAACGCACCGAGCAGGAAGAGGGGTTGGGAGAGCGGCACCCGCAGCGCCGCGGGCAGGTCCGCGACGGCCGTGGAGTTGGCGAGGTCGCCGAGCCGGTGGCTCGCCCAGGTGTACAGGACACCGCCGAGCAGTGGGCCCCAGCGGGTGCCGGACCCGCCGAGGACGACCATGACCAGGAGGGCGAGCGTGGCGTCCGAGGAGGCGGCCTGCGGGGTGGCGCCGCCGGTCAGCAGCAGGTAGACCACCCCGCCCAGCCCGGCGAGCGCGCCGGCCAGCACGAAGGCGACCAACTTGTAGCCGTAGGGGCGCAGTCCGAGCACCTCGACCCGGCGCTCGTTCTCCCTGATCCCCTCCCAGACCCGCCCGATCGGCGAGTTGACGGCCCAGTGGACCGCGGCGACCGTCAGCACCAGGTAGCCGACGGCGATCCAGTAGAGGGAGGCGGTGTTCTCGATCCCGAGCAGGCCGGAGGGCAGCAGGTCGGCCGGGGCGGACCGGCCTTCCTCGCCGCCGGTGACGCCACCGGGGTTCCGCTGGACGAGGATGGAGCCGGCCTGGGCGAAGGCGAGGGTGACCATGGAGAAGCCGATGCCGGTGACGCGCAGGCTCACCGAGCCGAGCAGCAGGGCCAGCAGCACGGTGCAGGCGACGCCGAACACCGCGGCGGCGGCGAACGGCAGTTGCAGCTCCAGCATGCCGAGGTCGGTGGCGTAGAGGCCGGTCGCGAAGTAGAGCGCGTGGCCGAAGGAGAGCAGTCCGGTACGGCCGAGCAGGAGGTCGTAGCCGGTGGCGAGGGCCCCGTAGAGCAGGCACAGGGCGAGGAGTTGGAGGCTTCCGGGGCTGCCGAGCGGGCCGTCGAGCAGTCCCGGGACGGGAAGCGCACTGTATGGGGCGACAAGGAGCGTGATCAGCAGGGCGATCGGCCACCAGCGTAGCGCTCTGTGCAGCACTGTCCAGCGATGAGTGAATGAATCACCTGTTCGAGTGATCATGGCGGACCCGTGTGTGTGTTCCCCGTGGGTCCCGGGAAGGCCCGTGTCAGTCCCCCCTGCCGGGGCGGCACCGTGGTGGACCGCGGGGCCACCGGTGCTCGTGATCGGGGTTTCGGCGGTCACGCGAGCCTCCCGGTGAGTCCACGGGGTCGGACCAGAAGCAGTACGGCGAGCAGGACGACGACCGAGAGGTCGCCGAGCCCGGCGCCGGTGTAGTAGTTGGCGAACTGCTGGACGAGGCCGACGCCCACCGAGGCGGCGGCGGCCCCGGTCACGGATCCCATGCCCCCCATGACCACGACGACGAAGGCGAAGATGAGCAGACCGGTCCCCTGGCCGGGATTGACCGAACCGAAGTAGAGACCGCCGAGGGCGCCGCCGAGCGCGGCGGCCGCCCCGCCGAGGGCGAAGACGAGGGTGAACGCCCTCCGGACGTCGATGCCGAGCGCCGTGACCATCGCCCGGTCCTCGACGCCGGCCCGGACGACCAGCCCGTAGCGGGTGCGGGCGAGGAACAACCGAAGAGCGGGCAACAGCAGCGCGGCGGCAGCCACCAGCACGAAGCGGTTGACCGGGACGGTCGCACCGAGCACGTGCCAGGTGCCGGACAGCAGGGCCGGCTGGGGGAAGGGGCGGGCGTCCGCGCCCCAGATCCCCATGAGCAGGGCGGGTACGGCGAGCCCGACCCCGACGGTGGCGAGGATCTGATCGCGCGGGCGGCTGTAGAGCGGCCGGATCAGGAAGAGCTCCAGCAGGACGGCGGCGGCCGTCCCGACCAGGGTGCCGAACGGCACCGCGAGCCAGAAGGAGAGACCGGCCTCGGCGCCCGCCCACCAGGTGGCGTACGCGCCGATCGAGAGCAGGGCGCCGTGCGCGAAGTTGAGCACGTCCATCAGACCGAAGATCAGCGACAGACCGGAGGCGACCAGGAAGTACAGCGCGCCGAGACCGAGCCCGGTACAGGAAAGGAGGACGACGGTGTCCATCAGGGCTTCACCTCCGCGGTGACGGCAGGAGCGGCCGGGGAGGCCGCGGGCCGGGGGCCGCCCGCGAGCGGGTGGCGGGAGCCGACGCCGAGCAGGCGGCGGGCGGCGTCCTCGTCCGCCAACAGCTCGGCGGTGTCCCCGCGGTGGGCGGTGCGGCCGTCGGCCAGGACGGCGCAGGTGCCGGCCAGTCGGCGGACGAGGGCGAGGTTCTGCTCGACGAGGAGGACGGGCACGGCCTCGGCTGCACGCGCCAGGACCTCGGCCACCTCGGCGACGATCCTGGGCGCCAGGCCCTTGGTGGGCTCGTCGGCGATGATCAACCGGTTGCGGTTGAGCAGCGTCCGGCCGATCGCCACCATCTGCTGCTGGCCACCGGAGAGCGTCCCGGCCAACTGTCCGGCGCGGTGCTTCAGTTCGGGGAAGAGCTCGTGGACGAGCGGGTAGTTCGGCTCGGCGACGCTCTCCCCGCCCGGGGCCCCGCGCTCGGCGAGGCGGAGGTTCTCGGCGACCGTCAGACCGGCGAAGACCCCCCGGTCCTCGGGCGCGTACCCGATGCCATGGCGAACGACCAGATGCGTGGGAAGGGAGGAGAGTTCGGCACCGCCGAGGCGGATGCTGCCCGTACGCGGCACCAGGCCCATGACGGCCTTGACGGTGGTGGTCTTGCCCGCACCGTTGCGGCCGAGGAGCGCGGTGACCCCGGTGGGAGCCACGTCGAGGTCGACCCCGTGCAGGATGTGCAGCCCTTCGACGACCACCCGCAGGTCACGGACGGAGAGGAGGGGTTCGGCACCCGACGACAACGAGGAGGACGGCTGAGGAGAAGCGGACGACTGCGGCGAGGAGAACGGAGAGGAGGTCACAGCGCCTCGCCCAGGTAGGCCTGCTGCACGGTCGGATCGGCCATCACGGCCTCGGGGGTGTCCAGCGCGAGCAGGGTGCCGTGGTACATCACCGCGAGCCGGTCGGCCAGACCGAGCAGGACGTCCATGTGGTGCTCGACCATCAGGACGGTCCGGCCCAGGTCGCGGTGCACGGAACGGATCAGCTCGGTGAGGGCCGGTACCTCCTCCGCGCTCACGCCGGCCATCGGCTCGTCCAGCAGGATCAGCCGCGGGTCGGAGACCAGGAGGACGGCCAGCTCCAGCTTGCGCTTCTCCCCGTGCGAGAGCGCGCCGGCCAGGGTGTCGGCGCGCTCGGTGAGCTCGGTGCGGTGCAGGGTGTCGGCCAGCTGCTCCTCGTAGCGGTCGGCCCGGCGCCAGAGCCGGTACGAGGCGCGCGGGCCGGCGGCTGCCTGTGCGGCCAACCGGACATGGTCGGCAACCGTCATGCCCGGCCAGAGGGAGGAGGTCTGGAAGGTGCGGCCGAGCCCCCGGCGAGCCCGCGCGTGCACGCTCTCGGCCGTGACGTCGGCGCCGTCGAGCCGGAGCCTGCCGCGGGTGGTCGGGTGGATGCCGGAGATCAGGTTGAAGAGGGAGGTCTTGCCGGCGCCGTTGGGTCCGATGAAGGCGATGAACTCGCCTTCGGCGACCGAGAAGGAGACGTCCTCGACGATGGGAACCCCGCGGACGGACCAACCGAGCCCGTCCAGTCCCAGCACCGTAGAGGAGGAGCACACGGCCGACGCGGCATGAGCGGCGGCGGTACGGGCGGGCATCGGGATCAACCCGCCGTCGGGGCGACCGGCGGCGCCACCTCGTCCGCGGTCAGCACCTTCTCCACCGAGGGCTTGGCAGCGGACCCGGTGCCGGTCAGCCGGACCTGGAACATCGGCTGGAGGAGGGCGTGGTCCTCGGCGCGGACCGTGGTCTTGCCCTTCACCCCGTCGAAGCTCCAGCCCTCCAGCGCCTTGACCAGGGCCGACGTGTCGTCGGCGGAGCCGTGGGCGGCCTCGACGGCGTGCACGATCATCTGGGCCGCGGTGAAGCCGTCAGGGGTGAAGATGTCGGTCTTCCCACCGGCAGCGGTGACGGCCTCGTCCATGGCCCTCTCGACCGGGGTGCCCGCGGCACCACCGAAGTAGTGGTTCAGGAAGGAGATCTTCTCGCCGGCCGGTCCGAACAGCGGGTAGGAGGCCGCCAGGTCGAGGCCGGTGACGACCTTGGTGTCGGTGAACACGTCCTGCTGGTTGAGCGCCGTCCACAGGGCCGAGGCGGTGTCACCGGCCCAGGCGACGAACAGCAGGTCGGGTTTGGCGGTCCTGGCCTGGGTGGCGAACGGCGTGAGGTCGGTGGCGCTCGGCGGGGCGAGCACCTGGTCGACCGTCGCCCCCTCGGCACCGAGCACCGCCTTGACGGCGGCCACGTTGGCCTGCCCGAAGGCGTTGTCCTGGGCGAGCACGGTGACCTTCTTGCCCTTGGCATCGCCCACGAACGAGGCCGCGGTCCTGATGTCCTGGTAGGACTGGCGGCCGGAACGGAAGGTGTACGTGTTCAGACCGGTGACCTTGTCGGCGGCGGCCGGGCCGCTGATGAAGAGCACCTTGTTCTGGGCGGCGATCGGGCCGACCTGGAGGGCCACGCCGGAGGCGGTGGAGCCGGCCAGCACCTTGTAGCCCTTGCCGATCAGGTCCTTGGCGGCGGACACCGCCTTGGCCGGGTCGCCCGCGTCGTCCTGCTCCTCGAACTCGATCTTGTGCCCGTCGACCGCTCCGGTGCCCTTGGTCGCGTAGCTCAGGCCGGCCTTGAATCCCTCCAGGTACTGCTTGCCGTAGGCCGCCAACGGTCCGGTCCTGGAGTACACCAGGCCCACCTTGACCGGGCCCTTGCCACCGCCGCCCGCCGCGCCCGTCCCGGCGGTACCGGCCTTGGCGCAGCCCGCGGCGAGCAGGACGCACGCCGCGAGGACGGCGAGCTTCCGGGCCGGTCCGCCGGTCAGGGAATCGCCCGGGCCGACGCCGGAGGCGGTCCCGGTGGGGGCTGTCGAACTGCGCATGGTGACCGACTCCTGAGGTGCGGCGGGGTGGATGCCGGAACCGTAGGTGTGCGGTGGGAGCGGCGACATGTGGCCGGGCGATGCATCGGACCGGCGGGATGTGGCCCTGATCGACATACCGCCGGTCCGGCAACGCCTCCGGGGCGCGCGGGTGTGGCCCGCCGACACGGGTCCGCACCCACCCATGGTGGTGGCCGCCATCGCTGCGCCTACCCGTGGGCGGTGACGGTGGAGAGGGGCACCGGTGAGCCGGGACGGCCCCGGGAAGGGAACGGGCCGGGCCCGCGCCCGCTCTCCCCTCCCCCCCTTCCTTCCACTCCCTCACGAGGTGATCCCTTGGACAAGGTCCTGGACTCCCCCGCCGACGCGGTCGGGGACATCCCCGACGGCGCCGTGCTGGCCGTCGGCGGCTTCGGCCTCTGCGGCATCCCGAGCGCCCTGATCGGTGCGCTGGTGGACGCCGGCACGACCGGGCTGCGCGTGGTCTCGAACAACTGCGGGGTGGACGACTGGGGGCTGGGCCGGCTGCTGCGGGCGGGCCGGATCGCCCGGATGACCTCGTCGTACGTCGGGGAGAACAAGGAGTTCGCCCGGCAGTACCTCTCCGGCGAGCTGGAGGTGGAGCTGACCCCGCAGGGCACGCTGGCCGAACGGCTCCGGGCGGGCGGCGCCGGCATCCCGGCGTTCTTCACCCCGGCCGGGGTCGGCACCCAGGTCGAGGAGGGCGGGCTGCCGTGGCGCTACGCGGCGGACGGTTCGGTGGCCGTGGCCTCGCCGCCCAAGGAGGTCCGGGAGTTCGGCGGCCGCCGGTACCTGCTGGAGGAGGCGATCACGGCGTCCTTCGCGCTGGTCCGCGCCGAGGTGGCGGACCGGCACGGCAACTGCGTGTTCCACGCGGCCGCCCGCAACTTCAACCCGCTCTGCGCGGCGGCGGGCCGGATCACCCTGGTCGAGGCGGACCGGATCGTCGAGCCGGGCGAGCTGCCGCCGGACGCCGTGCACCTGCCCGGGGTGTACGTCGACCGGGTGGTGGCCGCCGACCCCGAGGACCGCCGCATCGAGCGCCGGACCGTCCGCCCCGCACTCCAGGAGGCCTGAGCCGATGTCCGCCCCGAGCAGCACCCTGCCCGTCCCCGGCACCGGCGCCGGCCCCGCCTCCAGTACCGGCCGCGGGGACGGCGCCGCGACGACCACTGCCGCCACCGCCACCGCTGCCACCACTGCCACCGGCCTCGACCGGCGCAACGCCCTGGCCGCCCGCGCCGCCCGGGAGTTGGTCGACGGGCAGTACGTGAACCTGGGCATCGGCCTGCCCACCCTGATCCCCGACCACCTCCCGCCGGGCGTCGAAGTGGTGCTGCACTCCGAGAACGGGATCCTCGGCGTCGGCCCGTACCCGGAGCAGGGCGCCGAGCACGCCGACCTGATCAACGCCGGGAAGGAGACCGTGACGGTCGCCCCCGGGGCCTCGTACTTCGACTCCGCCCTCTCCTTCGGCATGATCCGGGCGGGCCGGATCGACGTCTCGGTGCTCGGTGCGATGCAGGTGTCGGCCGCCGGTGACCTCGCGAACTGGATGATCCCCGGCAAGACGGTCAAGGGCATGGGCGGTGCGATGGACCTGGTGCACGGGGCCCGTCGGCTGATCGTCGTGATGGAGCACACCGCCAGGGACGGCTCGCCGAAGATCGTCGACGAGCTGTCGCTCCCCGCGACGGGTCGAGGAGTCGTGGACCGGATCGTCACCGATCTCGCGGTGATCGACGTGACCCCGGAGGGGCTGCGCGTGGTGGAGACGGCGCCGGGCGTCGGGTTCGAGGAGGTCCGGGCGGCGACCGGAGCCGCCCTGCTGCCGCCCGGGTGACCCCGTCGCCCGCTCCGACGCGCCACGGGCTCGCCCTCGGAAGGAATTCGTATCCATATCACCTCCGGCCGCGAGATCGGCCCGGAACCGCTGGGTCTTCATGCCTGGGTGGTGATCATTTCTCGGAACGGTTGCAATCACCGTGACGCTCCGGGAGAGTTGACCACCTAGCGGATCTGAGCGCCCGGAGGGGAAGCCGGGAGTTTCGCCGGGTCCCGCATTCGAAGTCACCGTGCAGGCGCACAACTGAACCAGTCGCACACTTCATGTGCCGAACAGCCCGGTGAACTGCCTGGAAAGGCCGCAGTTCACCGGGCCGTGTTCTGTCTGGACGACGACTCCACGACGAGGCCGAGCAGTAGAGCAAGGTGGACTCCGGGGGGGAGCAGCTATGACCACGCCGTTCTCGCGACGAAAGGGCATCGGAACGGCCCGGAGGCGAGGCACCGGGCAGCTCGACGGGGCCGCCCTGAGCGAGTTACCCATACCCGAAGCCCCGTACGACTACGGCCACTTCAGCCGCCTCGCCGGCCCGGCACACGATCCGGACGACGACGGCGACCTCGGCGGCGGGATCTACTGCCCCGAGCCGGCCCACCCCGGCCCCGGCCCCGGCCACATCCCCAGCGCCGGCCCCGGCCGCACCCCCGACGCCAGTCCCAACCCCGGCCCCGCGACAACCCCCCTGGGTGGCCGGGCGGCCCCACCCGCGGCAGGCGCTTCGCAACCCGGGTCCTCCGCCGACCCGTACCGCGCGCCCTATCGCGTCCGCTACCGCAGCCTGTTGCGCCGCGAGCCGCACCGGGTCCGGGCCGCCCTGCTGCTGGCGGCCGCCCCCGTCGTGGAGGCGGTGCTGCTGATCTGGCTCCTGCTGCCGGAGCACTGGCCGGAGCGGCTGGACGAGACGAACGTCCTGGTGCTGCTCGGCGACAAGGTGATGATCGGGATCATCGCCGTGGTCGAGGTGTTCCGGCTGGTCAACGTGGTCTCCAACGCCCACGCCACCCTCGTCGCCCGCGATCCGATCCCCGTGACCCCGGAACGGGGCACCCGGGTCGCCTTCCTCACCGCCTGCGTGCCGGGCAAGGAGCCGCCCGAGATGGTCCGGGCCACGCTGGCCGCCGCCCGCGCCGTGCGGCACGACGGCCCCTACGACGTCTGGCTGTTGGACGAGGGAAACGATTCTGCAATGCGGGAGCTCTGCGCCGAGCTGGGCGTCCGCCACTTCACCCGGGCGGGCCGGCCGCACTGGAACCGCCCCGAGGGCCGGTTCCGTGCCAGGAGCAAGCACGGCAACTACAACGCCTGGCTCCAGGCGCACGGCGACGACTACGACTTCTGGGTGGCCGTCGACACCGACCACGTTCCGCTGCCGGACTTCTGCGAGCGCATGCTCGGCTACTTCCGCGACCCCGACGTGGCATTCGTGGTGGGCCCCCAGGTGTACGGGAACTACCGCAGCTCGGGCTCCGCCGTCACCAAATTCTCCGAGAGCCAGCAGTACCTCTTCCACGCCCTCATCCAGCGCGCCGGAAACCGTTACGGCGCGCCCATGTTCGTCGGAACCAACAACGCCGTCAGAATCCGCGCACTCCAGTCGATCGGCGGGTTGTACGACTCCATCACCGAGGACATGGCGACCGGTCTGGAGTTCCACCGGAGCCGTAACCCGGAGACCGGAGAGCGCTGGAAATCCGTGTACACCCCGGACGTGCTCGCCGTCGGCGAAGGCCCCTCCTCCTGGACCGACTTCTTCTCCCAACAGCTCCGCTGGAGCCGGGGCACCTACGAGACCCTGCTCACCCAGTACTGGCGGGTGCTCCGGCAGCTCTCACCCGGCCGGCTGCTCAACTACTCGCTGATGGTGCTCTTCTACCCGATGGCCGCGCTCACCTGGCTGCTCGGCGGCCTGTCCAGCGTGCTCTACCTGGGCTTCGGCGCCTCGGGCGTCCACGTCTCCTCCGAGATCTGGATGATGCTCTACAGCGACGCCGCCGCCCTCCAACTCCTGCTCTACACCTGGAACCGCAAGCACAACGTGAGCCCGCACGAGCCGGCCGGCTCGTCCGGGGTCGCCGGAATGGTGATGTCGGCGCTCTGCGGACCGATCTACGCGGCCTCGCTGCTGCAGGCGCTGGTGCGCCGCCGCAGCCGTTTCGAGGTGACGCCGAAGGGCCGCTCGGCCAGCACCGACCGCCTCGGCACCTTCCGCTTCCACCTGTTCTGGACACTGGTGTTCGGCGGCGCGATCGCCGCCTCGTACTTCACCGGCTACGACCACGTCGCGATGCGCACCTGGGCCTGGATCGCCCTGGCGCTGACCCTGCTGCCGCTCCTGATCCTGGCCGGGGACACCGCACGCCGCCGCCGCACCCGGCCCACCGCCACCCTCACCGTCACGGGCGGCCCGGCCGCAGACCCGAAGGTCCTCCTGGAGAAGCGCCGCCCGCGCCACGCCCGCGACCCCCGGGCCCCGCAACCCGCCCAGCCCGCACAGCACCCGCACCCGCACCCGCACCCGCAGCAGCCGGCGCAGCCCGCGCACCCCGCGCACCCCGCATCGTTCGTCCGGGCCCCGCAGCACGAGAGCGGCACCCCCATCCACTGAGGGAGTAGCAACCACCGTGAGGATCCACAAGACCGGCCGCACCAAGCGCTTCGCCCTCGGCAGCACCGTCGCACTGACCGTGGCGGGGATGAACGCACCGGCCGTCCTCGGCTTCGCGACCCAGCAGTACCACCACTACGTGATCAACCGCCCCGAGTACAAGGCGCAGTACGGCCACTGGCAGACCCTGACGCTGCCCGCCGAGTTCCGGGTCAACGCCGTCCACGCCACCCTGCTGCGCACCGGAAAGGTGCTGGTCGTGGCCGGTTCCGGCAACGACCAGAAGCAGTTCAACGCGGGCACCTTCAAGAGCCTGCTCTGGGACCCGGCCCGGAACACCTACAAGCTGGTGCCCACCCCGGCCGACATGTTCTGCGGCGGGCACACCTCGCTGCCGGACGGCCGGGTCCTGGTCGCCGGCGGCACCCAGCGGTACGAGAAGCTGGCGGGCGCGGTGAAGAAGGCGGCCGGCGTCATGCGGGTGCGCAACGAGAGCCCCGAGCGCGCCCGGACCCTCCCGAAGGGCACCGTCTTCGTCGCCCCGAACGGCCGCGAGTACGCGAGCACCGTCCCGGTGACCGTCCCGGCCGCGACCAAGAGCGGCTCCGGCAAGCAGACCGTGATCACCGCCGGCGAGCAGCACGTGTTCGTCGAGGCGGTCGGCACCGGCCCCGACTACGTCGCCGGCTCGCCCGCCCAGTACCGGATCAAGGACCTGAGCGGCGCCGACGCCCGCAACCTCTACGGCCAGAGCGACAAGCTCAGCCTGGACAAGCAGGAGTACCAGGGCATCCGCTCCGCCTTCGAGTTCAACCCGGACACCGAACTGTACGAGCCGGTCACCGACATGGCCTACGCCCGCTGGTACCCGACGCTGACCGGGCTGGGCGACGGCCGGGTGGTCACCGTCTCCGGGCTGGACGACGCCGGCCGGATCCTCAACGGCAACGACAACGAGATCTACGACCCGAAGGACAAGACCTGGGCCAAGGCGCCCGACCACTACTTCCCGACCTACCCGGCGATCTTCCTGACCGCCTCCGGCAAGCTCTTCTACTCCGGCTCCAACGGGGGCTACGGCCCCGCCGACAAGGGCCGCGAGCCCGGCGTCTGGGACCTGTCGAACAACACCTTCCAGCCCGTCCCCGGCCTGCGCGACCCGGGCCTGACCGAGACCTCCTCCTCGGTGCTGCTGCCGCCCGCGCAGTCGCAGAGGGTGATGGTCCTCGGCGGCGGTGGCGTCGGCGAGTCGCCGCTGTCCACGGCGCGCACCGACATCGCCGACCTCGCCGCCGCCAAGCCCTCCTTCACCCCCGGCCCGGACCTGCCGGCCGGCGGCACCCGCTACCTCAACAGCGTGATCCTCCCGGACGACACCGTCTTCACCACCGGCGGCTCCAGCGGCTACCGCGGCCGCGGCGACAGCGACCTGCTCAAGGCGCAGGTGTACCACCCGGATTCCAACAGCTTCACCACCGCCGCCGAACCGACCGTCGGCCGCAACTACCACTCGGAGGCGCTGCTGCTGCCCGACGGCCGGGTCGCCGTGCTCGGCTCCAACCCGCTCTTCGCCGACAAGGCCGAGACCCAGCCCGGCGGCTTCGAGCAGCGCATCGAGATCTACACCCCGCCCTACCTGTACCGCGGCGACCGCCCCCAGGTGGGCACCGCACCCCGGGCGGCGAAGCTCGGCGGCACCGTCAGCGTCGGCACCTCCCGGCCGGAGGCCGTCGCCACCGCCAAACTGATCCGGCCGAGTTCGGTCACCCACGTGACGGACGTCGAACAGCGCTCGGTGGCCCTCGACATCACCGGGCGGACGGCGGACGGCATCTCGCTCGCCCTCCCCGGCAACCCCAACCTCCTGCCCCCGGGCTGGTACATGCTGTTCCTGACGGACGCCGCCGGCACCCCGTCGGTCGCCCGCTGGATCCAGGTCACCGGCTGAGCGGACCGGCCCGGGAAGGCAGCCGGACCGGACGGACAGGCAGCCCGACCAGGCGGACGCACGGTCCCGGGGCACGGGCACGGCCCGCTGCCTCAGCGCGCCGCCTGCGCCAGCCCGAGCGCGTACGGCAGCCAGAACTCGCCCGCCCGGGGCTCGCCGCGTCCGCAGTCCCCGTCCGACTCGCCCGGGTTCTTGATCCACAGGTAGGCGTCCACCCCCGGCCGGCCGGTCTCGGCGGTCGGCCGCTCACCCAGGGCCCGCCCGGGCGGGTTGCACCAGGAGTCGCCGCCCAGCGCACCGTTGCCGCTGCGACTGGTGTCGATGACGAAGTGCTTCCCGCCCAGCGCGGCGGAGAGCCGGGCGCCGTACGCCGCGTTCCGTTCGGTGTCGTAGAAGTTGGCGACGTTCACGGCGAAACCGTCCGCAGCGGCGATGCCCGCCTTGCGCAGCGCGCCGGCCAGCTCGTCCGGGTCCTGCGCCCAGCCGGGGTTGCCCGCGTCCAGGTAGACCCGGACGTTCGGACGCTTCTTCAACTCCTGGACGGCGAAGGCCAGCAGGCCGTACCGCTCGGCGGCCAGGTCTCCCTTGATGCCGCAGGTGTCCAGGGTGTGCGCGACGGCGTCCGGCTCCAGCACCACCCAGGCCTTGCGGTCGCCGAGGGCCCGGGCCACGTCGGTGATCCAGGCCCGGTAGGCGGCGGCGTCCGCGGCGCCGCCGGCCGAGTACTGGCCGCAGTCGCGGTGCGGGATGTCGTACGCGACGAAGACCGCCGTCCGGTCCGCCTCGGCGGCCCGCCGGCTCACCTGCTCGGCGATCTCCTTGGCCCCCTGCTCACCGAGCCACTGCGACGAGGGCTGGGAGGCGATCCTCAGCAGCGTGTCCGCCTCCGCCGTCCGGCCCTGGCCGCGCAGCGCCGTCACCTGCAGAGCCGCGTTGGTCCGGTCCGAGACGAAGAAGGTCTGCCCGGACAGTTGGGCGAGACCACCGGACGCGGCGGCCGTGCCCGCGACGGTGGAGCCGGAGGTGGCTGCGCCGCCCGACGACGCGGACCCGCCGCCTGCGCCACCGCCCGAACCGCTGCAACCGGACACGGCCACCAGCACCCCGGCCAGCGCCGCCCCCACGGCCCACCGGGAGGCCCTCACCCACCGAAACGTCCTCGCCCGCCCCAGCCCGTGCACGTACCGCCCCTCCCAGGACCGGTCCGGCGACCGATCGGCACCAGCTAAGCACACCCGGTACCGACCGACGGCCACCAGCCGTGAACGCCAAGTGGCCGTGGGCGAACGGGAGATCGAACCCGTCCGACCACGGCCACCGGACCCCGGGATCCGCCCCCGACGAAGCCCGGGCCGAGGCTCAGGCCTGCTTCAGGTCGGGCACCTGCCAGTCGATCGGCTCGCCGCCGAAACCGTCCAGCGCGGCATTGATCTGCGAGAACGGACGGCTGCCGAAGAACAGCTTGGCGGACAGCGGCGACGGGTGCGCGCCCTGCACCACCACGTGCTTCTCGGTGTCGATCAGCGGCAGCTTCTTCTTCGCGTAGTTGCCCCACAGCACGAAGACCACCGGCTCCTCGCGCTCGCTCACCGCCTTGATCACCGCGTCGGTGAACTTCTCCCAGCCCTTGGCCTTGTGCGAGTTCGCCTCGTGCGCACGGACCGTGAGCACCGCGTTGAGCAGCAGCACGCCCTGCTCGGCCCAGTGCATCAGGTAGCCGTTGTCCGGAGCCGGGATGCCCAGGTCGGCGTCCAGCTCCTTGAAGATGTTGCGCAGCGAAGGCGGCGTCCTGGTGCCGGGCAGCACCGAGAAGCTCATGCCGTGGGCCTGGCCGTTGTCGTGGTACGGGTCCTGGCCGAGCACCAGTACCCGGACCTTGTCGTACGGAGTGGCCTCCAGCGCGGCGAACTCCTGGCCGCTCGGCGGGAACACCTCGTGCTCCGCGCGCTGGGCCGCCACGAAGGCCGCCAGCTCGGCGAAGTACGGCTTCTCCGTCTCGGCGCCCAGCACCCCGCGCCAGGACTCGGGCAGCTCCAGCCCGCCGCCCTCGCCGGCCTCGACCACGCCCGCCTCGACCGTGTCCGTCACGACATCTACCTCCCACACCGCGGCTGCTGCGCCGCACGCCCTCTTTCACCCCGAACGCTACACAGGCCCACCGACAACTCACTCCACAGGAGCGGGCGCGGAGCCGGCGGCCGGGACCGGAGCGGGCGCGGAGGCAGGATCCGAGGCCGAGGCCGGAGCCGACGCCCCGGCGGCGGAGCGCGCGGTGCGCTCCACCCGGAGGTGCTCCAGCACGTTGAGCGTCACCAGCAGCACCGCCAGTGTCGACAGCACCACCAGCGCCGGCAGCCGGACCATGGCGGGCAGCAGCGCCAGCGCCACCACGGCAGCGGCGATCCGGGTCGACGCGACCTGGCGGAACATCATCCACCGCGTGTACCCGAAGGTCAGCAGGTACAGCCCGCAGCCGCCGTACAGCAACGTCACCGACCCCGGGCCGAGCGCCTGCCACGGGTCCGCGACCGTCTCCCCGAAGCCGACCGCCACCCCGATCACCCCGGCGACCAGCGCCAGGTGCCCGTACTGGAAGATCCGCCGGACCACGTCCCGGCGCGAGTCGGCGATCACCACGGCATGCCGCATCGCATCGGCCGCGTACACGAAGTACTGCCACCACAGGCCCGCCGAGATCGTGAACGCGACTGCCACCGCGGCGAGTTCGGCCACGTCCAACCGGGCGTAGGCCGCCGTGCCACCGATCCCGACGATCGATTCGCCGAGCGCGACCAGCAGGAACAGCGCGAACCGCTCCGGCATGTGCTCGGGGTGGTAGGCGACCTTGGCGAGCCGCCGGCGGAACACCAGCGGCGCGGCCAGGTCACAGAGCGCGGCCGCCGTCCACATCACCAGCCGCGGCCCGTCCGGCAGCAGCCCGCCCGTCACCAGCAGCGGCCCGCTGACCAGCACGCCCACGCCGTACGGGCCGCGCCAGACGCCCGGGACGCGGACCAGCAGGAGCAGCAGCACCAGCCGGGCCAGCCAGTACGCGGCGCCGAGCAGCACGCCCCGCCCGCCGTACGCGCCCGGGATCGCGAGCGCCATGAACAGGCCCGTCAGGCCGACCAGCAGGATGCCGAGGCGGTCCCGCAGGTTGTCCACGTCCCGGATGTTGGCCTGCACGGTGGTGCCCACCCAGCACCAGTAGACCGGCACGAAGACCACCAGCGCCCGGACCAGGCCGGCCGCGTCGTGGTGGTGGTGCAGCAGGCCGGAGACCTGCGTGATCGCGAAGACGAAGACCAGGTCGAAGTAGAGCTCCGCCCAGGTGACCCGCTTCTCCTCCGGGCCCGCCTGCTCGGGCTCCCGCGGTTCCGTCCCCGGCAGCTCGGGCTCCCGCGACTCGGCCCCCCCGAGCTCCGGCCCCCTCAGCTCGGATCCCGTGAGCTCCGGCCCCCGCAGCTCGGACTCCGGTGACTCCCCCGTCGTGCTCATGCGCGCCTTGCCTCCCCGCATGCCGAAGCCTCCCGCATGCCGAACCGTACGAAGCGGGCCCCGCCCCGGCGAACGGCCGGAACGGGGCCCACGACAGCACCGCAGAGGCTAGACCAGCTCGACCAGGTCCGCGATCGACTTGACCACGCGGGTCGGCCGGTACGGGAAGCGCTCCACGTCGGCGGCGGAGGTCAGGCCGGTGAGCACCAGGATCGTCTCCATGCCCGCCTCCATGCCCGCGACGATGTCGGTGTCCATCCGGTCGCCGATCATCACGGCGCTCTCGGAGTGGGCGCCGGCGGTGTTCAGCGCCTCGCGCATCATCAGCGGGTTGGGCTTGCCGACGAAGTACGGCTCGACGCCGGTCGCCTTGGTGATCAGCGCCGCGACCGATCCGGTGGCCGGCAGCACGCCCTCGGGCGAAGGGCCGGTCTCGTCCGGGTTGGTGCAGATGAACCGGGCGCCCTGGTTGATCAGGCGGATCGCCTTGGTGAGCGCCTCGAAGGAGTAGGTGCGGGTCTCGCCGAGGACCACGTAGTCGGGGTTGTTGTCGGTCAGCACGTAGCCGGCCTGGTACAGCGCGGTGGTGAGCCCGGCCTCGCCGATCACGTAGGCGGTGCCGTTCGGGCGCTGGCTCTTGAGGAACTTCGCGGTGGCCAGGGCGGAGGTCCAGATGCACTCCTCCGGGACCTCCAGGCCCATCCCGGCCAGGCGGGCGCTGAGGTCGCGCGGCGTGTAGATCGAGTTGTTGGTGAGGACCAGGAAGGGCTTGCCGGACTCCCGCAGCCGGCGCAGGAACTCCTCCGCCCCGGGGATCGGCGTGCCCTCGTGGATGAGGACCCCGTCCATGTCGGTCAGCCAGGACTCGATGGGCTTGCGCTCTGCCACGTAGGTGTCTCCTCGGTCTTGCAACGGTTCTGGTCGATCTCGTAACACCGCTCCGGACCGGACACCCTCGGCCGGCCGGGCGCCACTGGCTGCCCTGACACCGCCCAGCGTAGCCGTCCGTCAGCGCGCCCTGAAGAGCCGACCTGCCCGGCCGTCCGCACCGCCGCCGAGGCCGCCCCGGCGGGCGGGACCGGTCAACGTGGAACCCGCCCGACACTGCACACCCACACCGGAAACGGTGCGACCTCCGGCTCGGGGGCCCGCCCGCACCGGTCGTGCACATCCTCAAGGTCCGACCCGTCCTCAAGGTCCGACCAGGCGACGACGCCCGACTCCCGGTCGCCCAGGAAGCCCTCGATCACGGCGCCGAGGTCGCCGGACGGCACGTGGGCACCGCCGAACGGCAACTCGTCCGCGGCCACCGATCCGGTCGAGCACCGGAGCTGCCCGGCCTGCTCGTCGTGCCACACGTAGAACGTCGCCACCCCGGCGAAGCCCGTCCCGCGGATGCGGCGCCGGATGCCTTCGGCGGTCCGCTCGAAGGCGGCGACCACCTCCGGCACCGACGGGGCCCGCCTGTCCTCGTCCTCCGCACCCGGCCACCAGGTGTTGGTCTCCCACTCCACCCGCCGGTCGGTCGGCTCCAGCACCAGCGGCTCATCCGCCACCTCGGCGATCCGGGTCAACAGCACCCCGGAGGTGTCCCGGCGGACCTCGGGCACCGGGGAACGGCCGACCCGGGGGAGCCGGCGCCGCCTGCGGACCGGACGGTGGGCGCGGAGCGGCACTGCGGCGCACCGGCGCACCCTCCCGCCGCGGTCGGGGGGTGCGCCGGTGCGCCGCGCCGACACCCGGGGCCCGGCCCGGGACCGGAACCCGGGCCGGGACCATGACCGGGCCCCGGCCGTCGGCCTAGGCGCCGGCCGGCGTCGGCTCGGGCAGCGGAACGGCCGGGAAGTCGATCTCGGTCCGGCCGACCGAGTTGAACCAGTTGGTGAAGGAGTTCAGCGCGACCGCGCCGATGATCTCGCCGATCTCGCCGTCCCCGTAGCCTGCCGCGCGCACCTCGGCGAGGTCCTCGTCGGAGACGAAGCCCTTGCTGCGCAGGACGGTACGGGCGAACCGCAGGGCCGCGGCCTCCTTCGGGTCGGCGGCCCCGGCGTGGCCGCCGGCGGCGAGGTCGGCCGGGCTGACGCCCGCGCGGGCGCCCAGGACGTGGTGGGCGGCGTAGCAGTAGTCACACGCGTTCTCGACGGCGGTGACCAGGGCGATCTGCTCCCGCAGGCCGGCGCCGAGGCGCCCCTTGGCCAGGGCGCCGCTGAAGGCCAGGTAGGCCTCCAGGACGGCGGGCGAGGAGGCCATGGCGCGCATCATGTTGGGCGTCACGCCGAGGGCCCGCTCGACCTTGCCGAGAAGGGCCTTGGTGGCGGGTTCGGCGGTCGCGGGGTCGATCGTGCCGAGTCGGGGCATGGCTGTGCTCTCCGTTCGCTGCGATTGACTTTCGTTGGCAGTGCCAAGTGATTGTTGGCAGAGCCAAATATAGTTGGCACTGCCTAGAATGCAAGGGCGCACATCGCACGCCGGCCACCCGACCCGAACGCCGAGCCACCCGACGGCCGAGCGGGCCCGACGGCCGGACGGACCCGACGGCCGGGCCGCCCGGGCGGAAGGCCGACCAGAGGAGAGGACCGGACACCATGGCGGATCCGCTGCCCGGCCCCTCCCCCAGCGAGCAACTGCTGATCGGGCTCACCCGACTCGGCCAGGCCGTCCGCCTCAGCACCTGGCACAACGCCGGCCCGGTCCGGCTCACCCCGCTCCAGGCCGACATCCTGCTGTTCCTGGCCGGCGACCGGCGGCCCCGCCGCCAGGGCGAGATCGTCACCGCACTCGCCTCCACCGCACCCACCGTCAGCGACGCCGTCCGCGCCCTCGTCGGGAAGGAACTGGTGGACCGTCAACGCGACCGGGCCGACTCGCGCGCCGTCACGCTGGCCCTCACCGACGCCGGGCGCGCCGAGGCCGAACGCCTCGCCGTCGTCCCGCCGCCGCTCGGCGAGGCGCTCGCCGCCCTCGACGGGGACACCGTGGCCGCGATGCTCCGCGGCACCACCACGATGATCCGCGCGCTCCAGCGCCACGGCGCCGTCCCGGTCTCCCGCACCTGCGTCACCTGCCGCTTCTACCGGCCCGACGCCCACCCCGAGAACCCGCGCGCGCCGCACCACTGCGACTTCGTCGACGCCCCGTTCGGCGACGGCCAGTTGCGCGTCGACTGCCCCGACCACGAGCCGGCGGTCCTCCCCGACGACGCCCGCAACGACGGCCCCGACCAGGAGCCGTCCACGCTCCCGCGCCGCACCCCCGCCCGGGACCGGTCGGCGCTCCCCGACGCCGTGCACCAAACCGGGAGCAACCGGGCGCCCCGTGATTGAGTAGGCCTCATGAACCCGCAGACCTCCCGCCCCCTGCCCGAACAGCCGCTGCGCGTCGGTCTGATCGGCTACGGCCTGGCCGGCTCCGCCTTCCACGCACCGCTGATCGCCACCACGCCGGGGCTGCGGCTGGACGCCGTGGTCACCGCCAACCCCGAGCGCCGCGAGCAGCTGGCACGCGAACACCCGGGCGCCCGCGCCGTGGACACCCCCGAGCAGCTGCTCGCCGACCCGGACGCGCTCGACCTGGTCGTCATCGCCTCCCCCAACCGCACCCACGCCCCGCTCGCCCGCGCCGCCCTGCGGGCCGGCCTGGCCACCGTGGTGGACAAGCCGCTGGCCGGCACCGCCGCGGAGGCGCAGGAACTCTGCCGGCTCGCCGAGGAGCGGGGCGTCCTGCTCTCCGTCTTCCAGAACCGGCGCTGGGACGGCGACTTCCTCACCGCCGGCCGCCTGGTGCGCGGCGGCGCGCTCGGCCGGGTGCACCGCTTCGAGTCCCGCTTCGAGCGCTTCCGCCCCAAGCCCAAGCCGGGCTGGCGCGAGCTGGCCGACCCGTCCGAGGTCGGCGGCACCCTGTACGACCTGGGCAGCCACCTGGTCGACCAGGCGCTCACCCTGTTCGGACCGGTCGAGACGGTGTACGCGGAGATCGACGTGCGGCGCGACGGCGCGGTCGTGGACGACGACGCCTTCCTCGCCCTCACCCACGCCTCCGGCACCCGCTCGCACCTGTGGACCAGCGCCATCACCCCGCTGATCGGCCCCCGGCTGCGGGTGCTCGGCGACGCCGCCGGGTACGTCAAGCCCGGCATGGACCCGCAGGAAGCCGACCTGCGGGCCGGCCTGCGCCCCGACGGCACCCGCCCGTGGGGCGCCGACGAGCCCGGGCACTACGGCACCCTCGGCACGGACGAGTCCGCGATCTCCCTCCCGACCGACCCGGGCGACTACCCCGCCTACTACGCGGGCATCGCCGCCGCCCTGGCCGACCCGGGCACCCCGCCCCCGGTCGACCCGCGCGACGCGGTGGCCACCCTCACCGTCCTGGAGGCCGCCCGCACCTCCGCCGCGACCGGGACGGCGGTCCGCCTGGGCTGACCGGCAACCCGCGCAGGCTCCGGCAGGATCTGCCGCCCGCCGGAGCCTGCCGCTCCCGCCGACCCGCCTCCTAGGATGAGCGGATGAACAGTCAGCGGGGGCGGCAGATCAGCACCGACGAGCGTCGCGAACGCGAACGGGCGTGGTCCGCCGAGCAGAAGAAGCGCGAGAAGGCCTGGACCACGGAGTTCACGAAGCGCCAGGAGGTCGTCGAGACCGAGACCCGGGAACACCAGCGGACCGCGTCCATCGCCGCCGAACGGAAGGCCTGGGCAGAGGGCAGGCGGGCCGGGTCGATCGGCTACCTCGACGTCACCGGCCCCGACGACGAGCCCGTGCGGATCGCCGTGGTGTGGCTCGGCCGCTTCCGGGCCACCCGCAAACCGCTGGACGGATACGACCCCGTCCCGCCCACCGACCTGAGCAGCGGTGGCGTCGAAGGACTCGTCCTGTTCGTCCTCTACGTCGTCCTCGTCGGCCTGAACGCCGGCCTCCGCTGGCTGGCCCTCCGGCTCGCCGACCGCCCGCGCTGGGCCGTCGGCGCCGCTGCGGGCCCCGACCGGGGCAGGGGCGGCGACAACAACGTCATCCTGCTGCGCAGCCGCAGCCGGCGCGAGGCCCTGCGGTTCGCCGCCGCCCTCGCCGACCGGGTCGAACGGGACGGAACCGCCGCCCTCACAACCCGATGACCTCCACCGCCGAACCCAGCCCCCGGAAGTCCGCCACGTTGCGCGTGTACAGCGGCAGCCCGTGGGCGGAGGCCACGGCGGCGATCATCAGGTCGATCCGGCGCGGCCGCGGCTGCCGGCCGGCGGCGATGGTCAGGGTCACCAGCGTCCCGTAGCGGGCGGCGGCGGCCGCGTCGAAGGGCAGCGGATCGAAGTCGGCCATCGCCGCGCCCAGCACCTCCAGCCGGGCCGCCCGGCTCGCCGGGTCCCGGGCCATCGACACGCCCTGCTGCAACTCCGCGAACGTGATCGCGGTCAGCTCCGGCACGGCCGGCAGGTCCGCCGGGTTGAGCAGCGCCAGGTCGATGTAGACACAGGTGTCCAGCACCCCGGCGGGCCGCCGCCGGGACGCCCTGCGGCGCTCAGCCACGCCGCCGCTCGAACGGGTCGTCGCCCTCGTCCCCCACCAGCTCCTCGGGTCCGAAGTACTCCTCGGCCTCCTTGCGCATCTGCTGGTAGTCCACCCGCGGCAGCTTCACGTGCCGCGCCACCAGCTCCTCCGCCGTGAGCCGCCGTCGCCCGGACACCGGCCGCAGCTCCGCCACCTCGACCCCGTTCCTGGTGATGTGGAAGGTCTCCCCCGCCTCCACCGCGTCCATCACCGCGGCGGAGTTGTTCCGGAACTCCCGCTGGGAAATCGTCCTCATGCCATCCACGGTAGCCCCGCGTAGCGCCGATGGCTACACCCCGCGCGTCCCCGCGAAAGCGCCTCCTGACCTTGCCCCGTCCGCCAGGTTCGGGCACCGGTGGTTCCACGCAGAGGCGGGCTTCTGTTCATGGCCGACACCGACGATAGGCACCGGAACCCGTGGCTCTACGGCCCGGACGCACCGCCCGCGCCGGACCCGTCCGTGGCGGCGGAGGCGGGCGGGGGCACGCGCGTGTTCGTGGACGCCCGGGAGGTGCCGTGACGGGATTCCGTACGCCGCGGGAACCCGGTGGGTCGTAGGATCGTCGTGCTGTACGTCCGGGAGCCGGCGAGACACTGAGGAGGGCACGGGCCGTGGCTGTTGTCGCGATGTTGCTCGGGCTGCTCCGGGTGCTGACCGGGAACCTGGTGAGCGAGAGCGGGTCGCTGGCGTCCGTTGCCGCCGTTGCTGCCGTGGCGCTCGTGGCCGGGGCGGTTGCCGGGGCGTTGGCCGGGGCCCGGCTCCTGGGGGCGCGGGCGCCGGCGGCGGTGCGCAGCGGGGTGCTGCGACGCCGGGCGTTCCGGACGGCTTTCCTTCCGCAGCGTGATCCGGACGCCCGGGGCAGGCGACGCCCCAGGGCGCCGGGTGCGGCCCTGGCGGCCGCGTAAGCCCCGGTAGTTCCATTCCGTCTTCGCGGCCGTCCTCCGCCGACCACTCGTGTTCCGAGACCCCGGAGGGCTCGCTCCACCATGTCCGTACTCGCTGTTCTCGACCCGGCCGTCGCCGCCGCGCACGCCGTCGTCGCCGCCATCGCCCACGTCATGCCGACCGCGCTGGCTATCGTGCTGTTCACCGTTGCCGTCCGGCTCGCGCTGCACCCGTTGGCACGGGCGGCGTCGCGCGGGGAGAAGGCCAGGACGCGGCTGGCGCCGCAGGTCGCCGCGCTGAGGAAGAAGCACGAGAAGCGCCCGGAGAAGCTGCAGGAGGCGCTGGCCGAGATGTACCGCAAGGAGCAGGTGTCGCCGTTCGCGGGGTGCCTGCCGGTGCTGGTGCAGATCCCGTTCTTCTCGGTGATGTACCGGCTGTTCACCACCCCGAACGACCTGCTCGACCACACCCTGTTCGGCGTGCCGCTGGGCCTGCACGTCGGCGGTGCGCACGGCGCCGGGCAGCTGGCGGTGTTCGGGCTGCTGTACGCGGGGCTGGCGGCGGTCGGGGTCGTCAACTTCCGCCGGGCCCGGCGTGCGACGGCCGCAGCCGCGGCGCAGCCCACGCCCCAGCCGGGGGCGGGGCTGCTGCCCTACCTGTCGTTCGGGTCGGTGCTGTTCGCGACGCTGGTGCCGGTGGCCGCCGCGCTGTACCTGCTGACGACGAGCGCGTGGTCGGCCGCCGAGCGGGCGTGGCTGTACCGGGACGGGGCGCAGGCCCCGGTGACGGCGCTCACCATCTAGCTCGGCCCGATCCAGCTCGGCCCGGCCCGATCCAGCTCGGCCCGGCCCGGCCCGGCTCGGCCCGCCGTCCGGATCAGAAGTGGCGCAGCAGCTCGGGGAAGGCCCCGAGCCGGAGCGTCGCCGCGTCCGGGCCGAGCTCCTCGTGCTCCAGCACCCAGGTGTGCTCGTGCGGGATGTGGACGGTGCGCAGGCCGGCCCGGTGGGCGGGGGCGATGTCGGACTTGGGCGAGTTGCCGATCATCCAGGTGCGGTCCGGGTCGAGGTCGAGGTCCGCGGTCAGCTGCCGGTAGGTGTCGACCGACTTCTCGGCCACGATGTGGATGCCCCGGAAGTGGTGGTCGATGGTGGACGCCGTCACCTTGCCCTGCTGCTCGTCCTGGTCGCCCTTGGTGAGCAGCAGCAGGTGGTGGCGGTCGGCGAGGGTGGTGAGGGTGTCGGCGACGCCGGGGATCAGCTCGACCTGTCGGCTGTTCAGCGGGGTGAGGAGTTCGTCGATGCGGGCGAGCTCCTCCGCGGAGGGAGTGCGGCCGCTGAGTTGCTGCAGGCAGTCGGCGAGGCTCTGCCGGAAGACGGTGGCGCCGTAACCGAGGGTGGCCGAGTTGGCGGCTTCGATGCCGTCCAGGAGGGAGCGGGTGCGGTCCCGGTCGGCCGGGGTGGCGACCCAGTCCAGGAAGCCGTCGATGACCCGCTCGAAGAGGACGTTGTTCTCCCAGAGGGTGTCGTCGGCGTCGAAGATGAGGATCTGGTCGATGTGCATCCGGTGGTCTCCAGGCCGAGGGTCGTCAGGTGTGCGGGAGGGGGCGGCGGGGGGCGTCAGGCGGGCGGGAGCAGGCGGGCGACGCGGGCGAGGGTCTCGCGGAGGTTGTCCTCGGTGGTCCGCTGCACGGCCTCCTCGACGGTGAGCCATTCCAGCGGGGAGGCCGGGTTCTCCGGCCGGGCCCGGTCCGGGGTCCCGGTCGCCAGGAGGAACCGCAGGTCGGCGTGCTCGTGGGCGGGCTCGACGGGTGAGGCCGGGACGGGGACCACGACGAGGTGGGCCAGGGCGGCGTCGGGCCACGGGGTGAGGTCGGCGAGGCCGGTCTCCTCCCGGCCCTCGCGCAGGGCGATGTCCAGCGGTCGGGTCTCCCCCGGGTCGCCGTGGCCGCCGACCTGCAGCCAGGCCTGCTGGCGGACGTGCCAGCGCAGCAGGACGCGGCGGGTCGGCGGGTGGACGATCAGCGCGGAGGCGGTGAAGTGGAGGGGGAAGGTGCCGCGGTTCCAGGGGTCGGCGGCGCCGAGGAGGCTGCGGGCGCGCTCGTGGTCGGCCGTCTCCTCCGGGCCCCGCGGTCGGTGGTCGTCCAGCAGTCGGGCCAGGTCGGGGCCGTGCGACGGGCTGCCCGTGGTCACCATGGATCTGTACTCCTGTTCTGCTGCGGGCCCGGTCCGGGACTGTCGCCGCCGCCGTCCCGGATCCGGCCGGACGGCTCCGAGGCGGGTCGGAACGGCCCTGGCCTGGTGACGTCAACGGGCCTGATGGCGTCGACGGGCCTGGTGACGCCATCGGGCTTGATGACGTCAACGGGCTTGCAAGGAACGGGTGGTCGGGCCCGGGGCTTCCGGTTCCGGCGAACCCGCGAAGCCTAGCCCGGGGCTCGTCGGGGGCCCACCGGTTTTCGCCCGGCCGCACCGGCCATGCCGGCCGGTCCACGGAGGTCGCGCCGGCCCGTCCCACGGGGGTCGTGCCGGCCGGCCCGCAGGTGCCGTACCGGCTGGTCGGGGCGTTACCGGGAGGCCGTAGCCTGTGCTGATCGTCACGGGACAGGTGGAGGGATGTCGTCATGGTGGCTGCTCCGGCACTCGCCGAGCTGCGCGAGGTGTGCCAGCCGCAGGCCAAGCTGCAGAGCCGCAACGGTGAGCACTGGGCGGGTCGGCTGTACATGCGGGCGATCTCGCTGCGGACCACCCGGCAGCTGGTCCGCACCTCGGTCTCGCCGAACACCCTGACCTGGGTGATGGTGGTGTGCGGGGTCGGCGGCGGCGCGGCCCTGCTGATCCCGGGCCCGACCGGCGCTGCGCTGGCGGCCGTGCTGTTCCAGCTGTTCCTGCTCTTCGACTGCGTGGACGGCGAAGTGGCGCGCTGGAAGCGCCAGTTCAGCATGGCCGGGGTGTACGTGGACCGGCTCGGCGCCTATCTGGCGGACGCCGCACTGATGATCGGCGCGGGTGTCCGCGCGGCACGCGGCGGTTCGGAGCTGTGGGTGTCGGCGGGTCTGGCGGCCGCGCTGGGCGTGGTGCTGCTGAAGGCCTCGACGGACCTGGTGGACGTGGCCCGCGCCCGCAGCGGTCAGCCGCCGGCGGACGAGGAGTCGACGCAGCCGCGTTCGCAGGGCATGGCGACGGCCCGTCGGCTCGCTTCGGTGTTCAAGATCCACCGGGTGACCAACGGCATCGAGGCCTCGCTGGTGCTGCTGGCGGCAGCCGTGGTGGATTCCGGGCTCGGCAACCTGGACGCGACGCGGGCGACGCTCGCGGGGATCACGGTGATCACCTGGGGCATGGTGGTCGCGCACCTGGCATCGATCCTGTCGTCCTCGCGGCTGCGCTGAGCACCCTGCCCCGCGGCGGCACGGCTGGGCGTCCTCCCGGCACCGCAGGCGAGGCGCCCCGGCAGCCGGGGTGAGTCGCTCCTCCCCCGCCCGGGGGAGGAGCGCCGCGAAGCCCGTCGCCGGGTGGACGCGGCGGGCCGGGGCCCGGCGGGAGGGTAGGGGCATGACGACGCCCCAGCCCTCCTCCGACACCCGACCCCCCTCCACCGCCGCTCGCTCCCTCGCCGTCGTGCCCGCGCCGCCCCGGTGGGCTGTGCGCGCCGCCCACGTCGCGGCCGTCACCGCGCTGCCGGCCGGGCTGTGGCGGCTCGGGCTGGTCGCGGGCTGGCACGGCGGGTACACCGACGCGGGGTACCGGGCGATGGGTTTCGGCGGGTGGGGCGCGGTGTGGCCGGTCTTCCTGAGCCTGTTCACGGAGGCGCTGGCTCTGCTCACCGTCGGACTGGTCCGCCCCTGGGGCACGGCGCCGCCGCGCTGGGTCCCGTTCGTCGGCGGGCGCCCGGTCGATCCTCGTGCGGTGGTCCTCGTGGCGTCGCTCGGCGCCGCCGGGCTGGCCGTGCTCTGGACGCCGTTCGCCGGGTGGTGGGCGATGCCGGGCACGGACATGACCCGGCTGGGCCACTTCCTGGTCGGCTTCCTCTACCTGCCCACCGTCGCCTGGGCCCCACTGCTGGCCGCCGTGACGGTGTCGTACCACCGCCGCCACCGGGTCGCGGCGACGGCGCCGCTCCCCCGCTCGACCTGACGGCCCGCCGGCATCGACGGACTCGGAGGCAGTGGCCCGCTGCCGACCGCTCCTGCACCGGCGCGCGGCGGAGCCCGGCCGTACGGCGACCGCGGACCGTACGGCGACGGCGCCGAGTCCCGCTAGCCCTTCTCGCCGCCCGCGTCCCCGCCCCCACCGTCGTTCCCGCCGCCACCGCCACCACCGGCACCGGGCACGGAGTCGTCCCCGGCGCGGCCGTGGGCGGCGAGGACGGTGTCGAGCAGGCCGGGAAAGCGTCGCTCCAGGTCGACCGTGCGCAGTGCGGAGAAGCGCCGGTTGGCCTCCTCGCGCTGGCTGATCAGGCCGGATTCGCGCAGCACCTTGAAGTGGTGACTGAGGGTCGAGGGCGCGACGTCCACCGGGAAGGTGCCGCAGGCCCGCTCGGGTTCGGCGCGCAGGACCCGGACGATGGTCATCCGGGTGGGGTCGGAGAGGGCGTGCAGGACGTCGAAGAGGTCGATCTCCTCGGTCGCGGGGTGGGCGAGCGCCGGTCGGCGGCGGGTGCTGCGAGGCATGGTCAGACCTACCTGATCTGCGATGTTCGACATCCATAGAAACGGCGTGGTACCACTGTGCCGCGTCAATTTCGTAGTTCGTCGAATATCGTATCGGAGGGGGACCGACATGCGTGCACTGGTGATGACCGCGCCCGGCGGAGGCGAGAACTCGCAGATCCGGGAGGTCGAGGCACCGCGCCCCGGACCGGGGCAGGTGGCGATCGACGTCGCCTACGCCGGACTGAACTTCGTGGACGTGATGACCCGCCGCGGCGATGCCGCGTACGCCACCGAGTGGCCGCACCGACCGGGCAAGGAAGTGGCCGGAACGGTCCGGGAGGTCGGCGAGGGAGTCACCGGCCTGGCCGCGGGCGACCGGGTCGTGGCCGCTCCGGTCGGCGCCGGGCTCGCGGAGGTGGCGGTCGCGGAGGCCGCGCTCACCGTGCCGCTCCCGGACCGCGTGGCGCTGCGCGAGGCCGCCGCCGTACCGCTCGGCCTGGCCACCTCGGTGCTGCTGCTGACCGACGCCGGCCGCTTCGACGCCGGTGACACCGTCCTGGTGCACTCGGCGGGCGGCGGGATCGGCCACGCCGTCGCCCAACTCGTCCCGCTGCTCGGCGGCGGCCGGTTGATCGGCACCGTCGGCCGGCCGGAGAAGGCCGCCGCCGCGATCGCCTCCGGCTACGACCACGCCTTCGCCCGCGACGAGGCACTGCCCGAAGCGATCCGGGCCGCCACCGGCGGCCGGGGCGTCGACCTCGTCCTCGACCCGCTGGGCACCGAGGCCCTGGAGCTCGACCTCGCCGTGGCCGCCCCCGGCACCCGGATCGTCCTGTTCGGCAACGCAGGCGGCGGAGCCGTCGCCGACCTGCCGCCGCTCGGGCGGCTGATGGCGGGCAACCTGACCGTCACCGGCTTCAGCCACCGCCTCCTGGCCGCCACCGCGCCGGAGCGCCTCGCCCGGGCCATCCGCCGGGCCGTCGACCTGATGGCCGACGGCGGCCTGAAGCTGCCGGTCACCGAACTGCCCGACCTGGCCGCCGTCCCGGCCGCCCACGACGCGATGGCGGACGGGCGGGCGACCGGGAAGTACGTGGTACGGGTGGCCGGTTGAGCCCACCGGGCGCCGCGGATCCGCGCGCCGCGAGCCCGCGCGCCGCGCAACCCTGACCGGCGCTCCGGGAACACCCGCAGGGCCTTGCACGGGAAGTCGGCCTCGCCGACTTCCCGTGCAAGGCCCCCGGCGTCGGATGCCGGGGGCCAGGGGCCAGGGATGCCGGGGGCATACCTCCCACCCGGCGCGCGTTGGGGGCGGGCATGACCAAGATTCTGGTGATCGGCGCAAACGGCAGTGTGGGCAGGCACGTTGTGGCCTCGCTGGCCGAAGGCGGCCACGAGGTACGGGCATTGGTGCGGGACCCTGCAAAAGCCCTGCTGCCCAAGGGAGTCGAGCCCGTGCAGGGCGATCTGACCGCACCGGAGAGCCTGGAGCCGGCACTGGCCGACGGGGTGCAGGCGGTCTACCTGATGTGGCCCGGGCTGCCCGTGGAGCCCCGGGTCGTCGAGCTGATCGCCCGGCACGCCGAGCGCGTGGTCTACCTGTCGGCGGACGTCGCCGACCTCGCGGACGACGAGCCGGCCGTGATCTTCCACCAGGAGATCGAGCGGATGATCCGCCGGTCGGGCCTGGGCTGGACCTTCGTACGGGCGATCGACTTCGCGGGCAACCTGCTCGCCTGGGCCGACCAGGTGCGGGAGGGCGTGGTCCGCTGGCCGTACGGGCAGGCGCGCCGTTCGTTGGTGCACGAGCGGGACATCGCGGACGTCGCGGTGCGGGCGCTCACCGAGGACGGGCACGACGGCGGCGCGTACGTGGTCACCGGGCCGCAGTCGCTCTCGCACGCCGAGCTGGCGCGGATCATCGGCGAGGAGCTGGGCACCGAGGTGCGGTGGGAGGAGCTGGCGCCGCAGACGGCCCGCGAGCGGCTGACGGCGGCCTGGGGGAACGCGGCGTTCGTGGACTCCCGGCTGCGGGCCTGGGAGTCGTTCACACGCGAGCCGGAGCGGGTGACCGACACCGTGGAGCGGGTGCTGGGACGGCCGGCGCGCGACTTCCGCAGCTGGGTGCGGGACCACGCGGCGGACTTCCGCTAGGCGCCCACCGTGCAGGTCGGGCCCAGCGCCGGACGGGCCAGGCTCAGCGACTCACCTCAGGAACCTCAGGCACCTCCGGGATCGCCGGCACCTCCAGCGCGTCCAGCCAGCGCAGCAGGCGGGCGCCCTCGCGGGTCATCACGTCCGGGTCGCGCAGGGCGTTGGCCAGCAGCGACATGCCCTGGTAGCCGGCGACCAGGGTGAGCGCCAGGTCGTCCGGATCGGGCAGGCCCAGCAGTCGGAACTGGCTCCCGACCCAGTCGAGCAGGCGCCGGATCACGGCGCCGGCCTCCGCGTCGAGGACCCCGTCGGCCCGCTTGTCGAGTTCGGCGGCGAGGGTGCCGGTCGGGCAACCGAACCGGGCGGCGACGTCACGCTGGTCGATCCAGGCCCGGACCAGCGCCTTGAGGCGCTCCCGCGGGTCCTCCGACCGCTCCAGCGCGTCGGCGAGTTCGTCCAGGTGCGCGCCGTGCTCGGACAGTGCGGCGCGGACCAGCTCGTCCTTGGTCTTGAAGTAGTAGTAGACGTTCCCGACCGGGACGTCCGCCTCGCGCGCGATGTCGGCGAGGGTGGTGCGCTCGACGCCCTGCTCATGGAGGACGCGGGCCGCGGCCGCGGCGAGTCGCCGGCGCTTCTGCGACGCCCGGACACGTCGATTCACTGAGTCAGTCACCCAACTGACTATAGACAGCCGCCGATGGCCGCATGCTACGGTCTTTCTAAGTCAGCCGACTAACTCACTTTGGAGGGGATCTCGATGATCACAGTGACGGGAGCCACCGGAAACATCGGGCGGACGCTGGTGGAGCTGCTGGCGGAGGCGGGCGAAGAGGTGGTGGCCGTATCGCGGCAGCCGCAGTCCGCCCCCGCACCGGCCGGTGTCCGATGGGCCCAGGGCGGCGTCGGTGACGCCGCGGGCATGCGGCCCGCGCTCGAAGGAGCCCGTGCGCTCTTCCTGCTGCTGGGCGGCGAGCTCAACAGTCGGGGCGAGAGCCCGAACGTCCTGCTGGACGCCGCCGCGGACGCCGGGGTCGAACGGATCGTCCTGGTCTCCTCGCAGGTCAGCGCCACCCGGCCGGACGCGCCGTCGCACGCCCGCCTGCGGGAGTTCGAGGCCGCCGTGCGCGGCTCCGGACTCGACTTCACCGTGCTGCGCCCCAGCGGGTTCGCCTCCAATGCCTTCGCCTGGGCCGAGACGGTCCGCGCCGGGCGCACGGTCCACGCCCCGTTCGGCGACGTGGCCCTGCCCGTCGTCGACCCGGCGGACATCGCGGCGGTCGCGGCGGTCGCGCTGCGCGAGGACGGACACGCGGGCCGCACGTACGAACTGACCGGCCCCGAGCCCATCAGCCCGCGTCGGCAGGCCGCGGCCCTCTCCGAGGCCCTGGGCGAGGAGGTGGCCTTCGTCGAGCTGTCGCGCGAGGAGGCCCACGCCCACCTGGCGCGGTTCATGCCGGAGCAGGCCATCCCCGGCACCCTGGACGTCCTCGGCGTCCCGCTCCCGGCCGAACTGGCGGTCAGCCCCGACGTCGCGGCGGTGCTCCGGCGCCCGGCCGCGCCGTTCGACGCGTGGGTCGAGCGCAACCTGCCCGCGTTCCGGTGACCGCCGCGGGTCACGGGAGGGCCCGCCCGACCGAGAAGCCGGGCGGGCGAGCCTCGGGTCGTGCTCGCTACGCGGCCGACCTGCGGGAACACGTCGAGGTCTCGCTCGCCGAGCACGACCCGGCCGACGAGGCCGCCGTCCGTCAGGTGCTGGAGCGGCTGGGCAGCCCCCGGCGCCTCGCCGACGCCGCGCTCGCCGAGGACGGACTGACCCTCCCCGAGCCGGAGAGCGCCCGCCGAACGAACGTGACGCTGCTCCTCGCGGTGCTCCCGCTCCCACTGCTGGTCGTCCCGGCCGCCGGGCCCGCGCTCGCGCTGGCCGCCGCCGTCACCGCCGCCGTCCGCGTCAGCAGGTCCCGGGCGTGGAGCCGCCGGCAGAAGAAGCCGGCCGCGCTCCTCCTGATCGCCCCTGTCCTGACCACGCCGCTGGCCGCCGTCGCCGTCGCCGCGACATCCTCGACGGGGCTGACCCCGGTCGGCGTGCTCACCGCGTGCGTCGTGGGCTTCAGCCCGGCGCCGGTCGCGGCGACGCTGCTGGCCCGCTCCGCCGCCCGACTGCGCGGCGTCGCCGCCACGGCCTGAGGCCGGTCGGGGCCGCGGCCGGGTCGTGCTCGGCGGGCCTTCACCGGGCCCGGCGGTGCCTGAACTCGGCCAGCCACTCCCGCACCTGGGCCTCGTCGTGCAGGTACGGCTCCCCGGGCCCGGACCGCAGGTCGATGCCGTACAGCCGGCTCAGTGCCCGCAGGGACGGTTCGTCCCAGTGCAGGTCGTCGTCCAGGTACCAGCGCCCGGCCCAGCGGTCGGCCTCGTCCCTGCTGACCCGGCCGTCCGCGACGGCGGCGAACCACCACTCGATCTCGTCCGGGCCGGGCCGCCCGGCACCACCGGGCGCATCCGCGCCCGTGCCGTCGCCGCTCACAGGTCGTCGGGCCCGGCGACCATGACGTCGGCGCAGAACGCTGAATCCATCTCGTCAGTATGGCGGTGCGACCGTCGCGGATCGAGAACGGCTTGATCGCATCGCTGCCGAACCATCCGAGCGCAAGGCGGTTTTCCGATGAGCGGAGCCCGGGTAGTGACGAAGGCGTTCGCACCCGCACCGATCACATCCGCGGTGCGGCAGTGCGACTCTGACGACCACTCAATGGAAGGCATTGCCATGATCCGGAACCTCCGGAACGCCCTCGCCGTCCTCTTGACCGCCGGCGCCCTCGGCGCCGCCGCGGCTCCCGTCGCCACCGCCGCGGAACAGGCGCAGCCCGTGGCCGGGGTGCAGGCACAGGTCCGCAACCCGAAGACGGTCAAGGCCGACGCCTACAACCAGGCCCGCAGCATCCTCGCCAACGCGGGCAGCCAGACCGCCGCCAAGTCGCACCCGGTCCACGGCAAGAACGACGTCCCGGTCTCCTACGGCACCGGCCTGCTCGCCTCCGCCCGGGACGAGTTCCGCGCGGCGGACAAGAACCTTCCCGCAGGCCAGAAGAAGTCCGACATGTCGGTCCCCCACTACAACGCCATCCACAACGCGGCGAACGTCATGGGCATCGACCGCTGGTAGCCACCCCGCTCCCCGGCCCCCGCGCGGCGGCACCGCCTGCGGGGGCCTACCCCTCCTGGAAGCGGAACCCCAGGGCGTGGACGAGGTCCGACACCAAGCCCTCGGCGAGCGGGTCGGCTTCGCGCTCCAGCACGGCGTGCACCTCGGCTCCGTCGGGCCTCAGGCCGATGGACGCGGCCCAGGCGGCCGCGCGGGGCGCGACCTCGGCGGGCTCGCCGAGCCACTTCGCGGGCACCTCGTAGTCCAGCGCCATCTCCCGGGGGAAGGCGCAGTGCCAGTCCAAGCCGCCGGGGCCGAAGGCCTGCGCGAAGACGAAGTCGCTGTCGAGGACGTGCATCACGAGCACCGGAGTACCGGTCTCGGCCACGATGTCGGTGGCCGTCTCCACCGGTCGGCCCGTCTGCAGGATCCGCCAGTCACCGTCCGCGGCCTCCCGCTCGGGCAACACCTCCTCCGCCCGCACCGCCGCCAGTTCGACCAACGGACGCGTGGAGCGCGCCACCACGAAAGCCCCGGAGAATCCCATGGCCGGTGACGATAGCGCCGCCCACCGACAAGCACTCCCTACCGGCGGGTGACCTCCGGCTCACCCAGCCGGCCGTCCCGCTTCACCGGGTACTCCCTGATCTCGTTCCTCGTGATCACCGTGATCCGGTTCGACCCGGACCACTCGGCCCGCAGGAAGCCGTCGCCGTCGTCCCAGGTGCCCAGGTTCCAGTGGCGGGCCGTCCAACCGCTGCCGGTCAGCAGCTCCACGCGGTAGACCGGGTCGATGGAGAAGGCCATGTCGGTGATGGTCAGGACGTGCTCGGGGTTGCCCGGATCGGGCTTGCGCTCCATCAACCGGCCGTCGCCGCCGAGGAAGTAGGTGACGGCACCGATGGCCACCGAGACCATGATGAGCGGGGACAGGATGGCGGCGCAGCCGAGCTGCGCCCACCGCTCTCGGAACTCGAACTGGACCAGCATCGACACCATGAGCATCACCGCTGCCGCCCCGAGCAGCAGCACCGGGTGGTTCAGCCAGCGCTCGACCTCCACCAGCCCGCCCGAGCGGGAGGCTTGGTGGCCCGACAGGTAGGCCAGGAACGCTACCAGCGCCGCCCCCCTGAACCACCACTCGATCCGTCTGTGCCACGCGACCGCTGCCATGTGCTCCCCCTGGGTGAACTTTTGCCCGGACTTTACTACGGGCACACCCTGCGGCCCGGGCGACGGTGGTTCCGTCACCCGGGCCGCGGCCGCCGGCCGTACCCCCGTCACCGCCGGTGGAAGACGCTCCGCGACCAGAAGTAGCCGAGCAGCGTCAGTCCGGTGCACCAGGCGAGGGCGCTCCACCCGCTGGTGCCGATCCCGGTGCCCGTCAGCAGGCCCCGCAGGGTCTCGATGATCGGCGTGAAGGGCTGGTACTCGGCGAACCAGCGCAGCACCGTCGGCATGGAGTCGGGCGGGACGATCGCGCTGCCGATGAAGGGCAGGAAGGTCAGCGGCAGCGGCGTGTTGCTCGCGCTCTCCGGGGTCTTGGACACCAGCCCGATGCCCGCCGATATCCAGGTCAGCGCCAGCGTGACGAACATCAGCAGGCCTGCGGCCGCCAGCCACTCCAGCGGCCCGGCACTCGACCGGAACCCCATCGCGAAGGCCGCGCCGATCACCAGCAGCAGCGCGATCATCGTCTGGACCACGCTGCCGACCACGTGTCCGGCGAGGAACGCCGACCGCGAGATCGACATCGTCCGGAAGCGGTTGACGATGCCCTCCGTCATGTCGACGCAGACACCCACCGCCGTGGCGACCGAGCCCGCTGTCGCCGTCATCAGCACGATCCCCGGCGTCACGTAGTCGATGTAGCTGCCGCCCCCGATCCCCGCTCCCAGCGCGCCCCCGAAGGCGTAGTTGAAGAGCGCCAGCATCATCACCGGCATCACCACGACCGAGAAGGTCATCGCCGGGTACCGCTGTGCGCGCTTCAGGTTGCGGCGCAGCATGGTCAGCGAGTCGCTGACCGCGTAGCTCGTCGTCGCGCTCATCGCGCGCCCTCCCCGGTGAGCGTGAGGAACACGTCGTCCAGATCGGCCGTCTCCACGACCAGCGACTCGGCCCGTACGGAGGCGTTGTCGAGGGCGTCCAGCACGGCCTTCACCGTGAGGACGGAGTTGTCCCCCGGGATGTCCAGCCGCAGTGCCTCGGTGTCGGCGGCGGCGTAGTCGAACAGTGCGGTGGCGGCGGCCAGTTGGCGGGCGTCGGCGAACTGGAGCCGGATCCGCCCGCCGGGGACGATCCGCTTGAGCTCCTCGGCGGTGCCCTCGGCGACGATCCGCCCACCGTCCAGGACGGCTATCCGGTCGGCGAGCTGGTCGGCCTCGTCCAGGTACTGGGTGGTGAGGAAGATCGTCACCCCGTGGTCGGCGACCAGTCCGCGGATGATCTCCCACATCGTGCGCCGGCTGCGCGGGTCCAGCCCGGTGGTCGGCTCGTCGAGGAAGATCACCTCCGGGTCGCCGACCAGGGTCATCGCCAGGTCGAGCTTGCGCCGCATGCCGCCGGAGAAGGTGGCGACGGGCTTGCGTGCCGCGTCGGTGAGCTCGAAGGTCCGCAGCAGGTCCTCGGCCCGCCTCCGCCCCTCCCGACGGCGGAGGTGGTTGAGGTCGGCCATCAGCATCAGGTTCTCCTCGGCGGTGAGGAGGTTGTCCACGGCCGAGAATTGGCCGGTCACCCCGATCGCCTTCCGCACTCCGTCTGCCTGCCGGGCCACGTCGTGTCCGGCCACCCGGGCCGAGCCGCCGTCGGCGGGGACCAGGGTGGAGAGGATCTGCACGGTGGTGGTCTTGCCGGCGCCGTTGGGCCCGAGCAGCGCGAACACGCTGCCCGCCGGGATGTCCAGGTCGATGCCCTTGAGGACGGCCTTGTCACCGTAGGACTTGGTCAGCCCGACGACGGAGATCGCCGCCATCAGGCCCTCCGGATGGTGATGCTGCCGACCTGGGTCTGACCGCGGACCTCGACGGTCTCCCGGGCCTCGCCCGGGCCCTCGGCCGCACCGAGGGTGTTGCGGACGGCACCGAACTTGCTGTGCACGTCGAGCCAGGCCGCCGTGCCCTCCGCGATGCCGACCTCCACGTCCCCGACGCCGGACTGCACGGTGACCTTGCCACGGACCACCCGGCCGATCCGGATGTGGCCGTTCGCCGTCTTGGCGTCCACTCCCGCCCCGGCGTCACCGACGTGGATCCGGCCGTTGGAGGCGTTGGCCGCCAGCTCGCCGTGGACCTCGTCGATCTCGGTGTCGCCGTTGCTGTTCTTGACCGTGAGCCGGCCCTCGACGGTGCCGACCTCGATCCGGCCGGCCCCGAACACCTCGGCGTCGCCGGTGGCCGCGCCGAGCCGGATGTCCCCGTGGTCGGTCTTGAGCCGCACGTTCTCGGCCCGGTCGACCTGGATCCGGCCCATGGAGGCCTTCACCCGGCAGTCGCCGAGCGGGCCCTCGGTGACGAAGTCCGCCATCGGCGACTCGGCGTGCACCGCGGAGCCGGCCGGCAGTTCGACGACGACCTCGATCGAGCCCTTCTTGTTGGAGAACACGGTGCGCTGCTTGGGGCCCTTGATGGTGAGCCGACCGCCGGAGAAGTCGACCTGGGTCAGCCCGGCGGCCTTGATGTCGGCGTCCCTGGCCGCGTTGGCGGGGCGGATCTCGACCGCGGTGTCGGTGCGCTTGCTCGCGCGGATCCACACCGAGCCGATCTCGAACTCCAGGGTCGCGGAGATCGGTCCGTCGGTCTCGTACGTAGGCATGGCTGTCCCGTCCTCTTGGCTCGTATAGGTGTTCCCGCTGGTCGGAGCGGGGGTGACGTCGAAGGTGCAGGGGTGTGGGTGGTGCGCAGGCGTCAGTGGACCCAGCCGGTGAAGCCCTGGCCGCCGACGCCTCGCGGGGCTCGGGCGCCGGGGTCGGCGACCGGGCGGGCCGGCTGGCGGGCGCCTTCCAGAGCGCCGGCGACGGCCCGGACCAGCCAGGCGTTGAGGGAGACGCCCTCCTGTCCGGCGGCCTCCTCCGCCCGGGCCTTGAGGTTGGCGGGCAGGCGCAGGTTGATCCGGGCGGTGCCGCTCTCGTCCGACTCCGGCACCGCCGGCGCCACCGATGGCACCACGGGCGGCACCGGTGGCACCGCCGTCGGCGCGTCGCCGTGGAAGCCGTCGGAGCCAGGCGGTGCGGTCACCACGAACTCCGGGTCGAGCCCGCGCAGGCGCACGTCCACCGAGCCCGGCGCGAGGTCGCGGGTGACCTCGCCCATGGCGGCCGAGAGCGCGTTGAGCAGGGTGAGCCGCACGGCCGACTCCAGCGGGAGCGTCAGCCGGTCGGCCAGCGCACGGGCGTCGTCCCCGCCGGCGGCAGCGGCCACCGCGAGCTCGTTCCGGAGGTTTTCGACGTACGGCGTGAGATCCATGGCTCAAGCATGGCACGGGAGTGGCGCCATGTCGAGTCATTTGTGGCACCACTTTGGCACCACCGGTCGGAGGGGTGTGGCGCCGGACGTGAACCACCCCACCGAAACGCGAACCGCCCCACCGAACGTGAACCGCCCCGCCGACCGAGGTCGACGGGGCGGTTCACGACGGGGCCGTCGGCCCCGCGGGGAGGGTCAGCGCTGCCAGCCCGCCAGATAGGCGTCGATCTCGCCGACCAGCCGGGCCTTGCCGGCCGTGTCCAGGAAGGAGGCCTCGACCGCGTTGCGGGCCAGACCCGCCACCCCGGCCTCGTCCAGGCCCAGCAGCCGCGCCGCCACCGCGTACTCGGTGTTGAGGTCGGTGCCGAACATCGGCGGGTCGTCGCTGTTGACCGTCACCAGCAGGCCCGAGTCCACCATCTGCTTGATCGGGTGCCCCTCGATCCGCTCCACGGCCCGGGTGGCGATGTTGGAGGTCGGGCAGACCTCCAGCGGGATCCGGTGCTCGCCCAGGTAGTCGAGCAGTGCCGGGTCCTGGACCGCCTGGGTGCCGTGCCCGATGCGCTCCGCACCGAGCTCCCGGATGGCGTCCCAGACCGTCTGCGGCCCGGTGGTCTCGCCCGCGTGCGGGACGCTGCGCAGGCCGGACGCCCGCGCCCGGTCGAAGTACGGCTTGAACTGCGGGCGCGGCACGCCGATCTCCGGGCCGCCCAGGCCGAAGCTGACCAGGCCCTCGGGGGCCAGCTCGGTGGCCAGCCGGGCGGTCACCTCGGCCGACTCCAGACCGGCCTCGCCCGGGATGTCGAAGCACCAGCGCAGCACGACGCCGAGCTCCTTCTCGGCGCGCAGCCGGGCGTCCTCGATCGCCTCCATGAAGGCGACGTCGGGGATGCCGCGCTTGACCGAGGAGTACGGGGTGATGGTCAGCTCGGCGTACCGGATGTTCTGGCGCGCCATGTCCTCGGCCACGCCGTAGGTGAGCGCCCGGACGTCCTCGGCGTCGCGGACCAGGTCCACCACGCTCAGGTACACGTCGATGAAGTGCGCGAAGTCGGTGAAGGTGAAGTACTCGGCGAGCGCCGCCGGGTCGGTCGGCACCTTGGACTGGCCGGCGTGCCGGGCGGCCAGTTCGGCGACGACGCGCGGCGAGGCCGAGCCGACGTGGTGGACGTGCAGTTCCGCCTTGGGCATCCCGGCGATGAACGCCTCGATGCCGCTGCTGCTACCGGTGTTCCCGGTGGGGTTTCCGATCCGACTTCCGTCCGGCTGGACCACGGCGGTGCCCTTCTTCCTTCTCCGCGCCTCTACGCGCGTTCCGACTGTGCTGGCAAGCATAGGCCGACTCCCGGCTCATCCTCCGAGCGCGACCGCCACGGTGTGGATCAGCAGCCCGGCCAGGGCGCCGACCACGGTGCCGTTGATCCGGATGAACTGCAGGTCGCGGCCGACGTTGGCCTCGATCTTGCGGGAGGCCTCGTCGGCGTCCCAGCCCGCCACGGTCTCCGAGATCAGCGAGGTGATCTCGGCCCGGTAGGTGTCGACCAGGTACTGCGCGGCGTCCTGCACCCAGCCGTCCACCTTGGCCTGCAGCTTGGGGTCGGTGGCCAGGCGCTCGCCGAAGCGGCGCACACCCTCGCGGATGCGCCGGCGCAGCTCGCTGTCCTCGTCCTCGGCCGCGCCCATCACCAGGCCGCGCACGGCCGCCCAGGTGGAGTTGATCAGCTCCTGCACCTCGGGGCGGCCCAGCAGCTCGCCCTTGGCCCGCTCGACCCGGGCGATGGTCTCCGGGTCGGTCTGCAGCTCGGCCGCGAAGTCGACGAGGAAGTTGTCGATCGCGCCGCGGGCCGGGTGGTCGGGGTCGTCCCGGATGTCGGTGACGAAGCGCAGCAGCTCCTTGTAGACCCGCTCGCCGACCTGGTGGTCGATGAACCTGGGCGTCCAGCCCGGCGTCTTCTGGGTGACCTTCTGCACCACCTCCTCGTGGTTGGCGGTGAGCCAGCCGTGCGCCCGGACCGCCACCAGGTCCACCACGCCGTGGTGCCCGCCGTCGGCGACCACCTTGCCGAGCATCCGGCCCATCGGCTCGGCCACCGAGGTCGCGGCCGCCCGCCGGGTCACCGCCTCGGCGACGACCGCCCGCACGTCGTCGTCGCGGAGCACGGCGAGCAGGCCGCGCAGCGCCGCCGAGGCCTCCTTGGTGACCCGCTCGGCACTGCCCGGCGCGGCCAGCCACTCCCCCAGCCGGCGGCCGATGCCGAGCGCCGCGAGGCGCCCGCGCACCACCTGGCCGGAGAGGAAGTTCTCGCCGACGAAGTCGCCCAGCGAGCGGCCGAAGGCGTCCTTCTTGGTTGGGATGATCGCGGTGTGCGGGATCGGCAGGCCGAAGGGGCGGCGGAACAGCGCGGTCACCGCGAACCAGTCGGCCAGCGCGCCCACCATGCCCGCCTCCGCGGCGGCCGCCACGTAGCCGGCCCAGGCACCGGCACCGGCCGCCTCGGCCCAGGTGGAGAGGGCGAAGACCAGGGTCGCGAAGGCCAGCAGGCCGGTCGCGATGGTCTTCATCCGGCGGACGCCGCGTCTCTTCTGCTCGTCGGCCGCGGTGAACCGGAACCCGGGGCCGGTCCCGCGGAAGGCATCGTCACTCACCCCGCCAGTCTGCCCGGTACCCGGCGCGTACGGGGGCGTCCCCCGCGATCACGCGCCCCGGGACCGCTCCCGGCCGCCGTGCGGGCGGCACGGCGGCCGGGAGGCGCGGGCGGCGCGGGCGGCGCGCCGCTCAGCCGATCGCCACCTCGGCGTACATCCGGGCGATCACGTCCTCGATGGCCGGCTCACGCACCGACAGGTCCACCAACGGGTACCGCTCCGCGACCGCCGCCACGATCGGCGCGGCGCTCTGCTGCGCGGGGAAGGCCAGCCACTGGCGGGGCCCCTCGACCTTGACCACCCGCGCCCCGGCCACCTCGATCGGGGCCCGGGACTCGGCGAGGTCCACCACCAGCGTCCGCTCGCTGCGCCCGGTGGTGTGCAGGCCCTCCAACCCGCCGTCGTACACCACCCGGCCGTGGTCGATCACCATGACCCGGCCGCAGAGCTGCTCGATGTCGGTCAGGTCGTGGGTGGTGAGCAGCACGGTGGTGCCCCGGTCGCGGTTGACCTCGCGCAGGAACTCACGCACCTTGCCCTTGCTGACCACGTCCAGGCCGATGGTCGGCTCGTCCAGGTAGAGCACCTGAGGGTCGTGCAGCAGTGCGGCCGCGAGGTCGCCGCGCATCCGCTGGCCGAGCGAGAGCTGGCGCACGGGGGTGTCCAGCAGGCCCGCCAGGTCGAGCAGTTCGACGCAGCGGTCGAGGTTCTCGCGGTACCGCGTGTCGGGGATGCGGTAGATCCGGCGGGCGAGTTCGAAGGAGTCGCGCAGCGGGAGGTCCCACCAGAGGGTGGTGCGCTGCCCGAAGACGACGCCGATCCGACGGGCCAGCGCGACGCGTTCGCGGGCCGGGTCGACCCCGGCCACGCGCAGCCGCCCCGAGCTGGGGACGAGGATGCCGGTGAGCATCTTGATGGTGGTGGACTTGCCGGCCCCGTTGGGCCCGATGTAGCCGACGCACTCGCCGGCGTCGACGGTGAAGCTGAGCCCGTCCACCGCGCGCACCTCGCGCTTGGTGCGGCTGAACCGGCCGGCGCGGGCCCGTACGGTGAAGCTGCGCCGGACGTCCTGGAGTTCGATCAGTGCCATGGGAGCTCCTCGAAGGCGACGGGGGTTTCAGCTGCCGGTGCCGCGGTAGGCGCGCAGCCCGGCGCGCCAGGCGAGCCCGGCGGCGGCGACGCAGACCGCGGCGGCGACCGGGGAGGCGTACTGGAAGGCGGTGGGCAGGCCGAGCGGATCGGGCCGGCCGAGAATGCGCAGGGCCGGCAGCCAGTTGACGAAGGCCAGCGGGACGCCGAAGACCACTCCGGCGACCAGTTCCTTGGCGAAGATCGTCGGCGGGTAGTGGAGCAGTGTCGCCCCGCCGTAGGTGAAGGAGTTCTGGATCTCCTTGGACTCGCCCCACCAGAACTGGACGGTGGCGCCGCCGATGTAGATCGCGCCGAAGATGACGCTGCCGCAGACCAGCAGGACGGGCACCAGCAGCACCCGGTCCCAGGTCCAGTGCACGTCCAGGGCGGCCAGCGACCAGACGAGCACCACCGCGGCCTGCAGCGGCCGGCCGAGCCGGCGCAGCGAGAAGCGTTCGGCGCACAGCTGGGAGAGCGCGGGCGCGGGGCGGATCAGCATGGTGTCCAGCGTGCCGTTGACGATCCGTACGCCGAGGCCGTCGGCCGAGCCGACCAGCAGGTTGGCGACGCCGAGGGAGAAGGTCGCGGTGGCGTAGAGGAAGGCGATCTCCGGCAGGGTCCAGCCGCCGAGGCGGTCGGTGTGCCGGAACATGATCACCAGCACGACGAAGTCGAGGGAGTGGGTGACCAAGCTCGCCAGCAGGTTCAGTGCGAACGAGGCCCGGTAGGCCATCATCGAGCGCATCCACATCCGCGCGCACAGCCACCAGGAGCGGACCGCCCAGGCGGTGCGGGGGGCGAGGCGCTCCCGCACGGGCGGCGGCCCGGCCGCGCGGTGTCCGTCCGTGCGGGGCCCGGCCACGAGGTGCTCAGCCACCCTGCACCACCACCCGGCGGGTCGCGAGCCACTGTGCGCCCCGCCCGGCGGCGAGCAGCGCGGCCGCCCAGGCGAGCTGGAAGCCGAACGCGCCGAGCAGCCCGCCGCCGCTCGCGCGCTCCAGGAAGACGTCCGTCGGCACCTTGATCAGTGCCGCCCAGGGCAGCACCGCGCCGAGGTCGCCGAGCAGGCCGGGGAACAGCGCGATGGGCAGCAGCATCCCGGAGAAGAACATCGAGACCACCAGCATCACCGCGCGCACGCCCTCGGAGTCGTGCAGCCAGAAACCGGTGATCGAGACCAGGAAGCGCAACCCGAAGCTGACCACCACCGCGAGCAGCACCGAGAGCAGGAAGAACACCCAGGTCAGCGGGTGTTCGGGCATCCGGGTGCGGAACACCAGGGCGCCCACGAGCAGCGGCACGGTGCCGCGGACCAGCAGCTGGAAGGCGGCCCGGCCGAGGTCGCCGGCCAGCCACCAGCCCTGGAAGTCGACCGGGCGGTAGAGGTCGACGGCGATGTCCCCGCTGCGGAAGCGGTCCTGGAGGTCGTCCTGGAAGCCGCCGCCCCACACGGCGACGGTGACCAGCAGACCCTGGCTGACCCAGATGTAGGTGACGGCCTGGCTCTGGTCGTAGCCGCCGAGGTGGGGGCGGGCCTGCCAGAGGGCGAGGAAGGAGGAGGCGAGGATGATGCCGAAGACGGTGTTGGTGAAGGTGCCGGCCAGGGTGGCGGCCCGGTAGGTGGAGTAGCGGCGGAAGGCGCCGCGGGCGACGGCCGCGTACAGCCCGAGGGAGGCGGCGAGGGCCGCCCCGGGATCGGGGGGCCGCGCCTCGACGGGGGCAGCGTTCAGCATATTGTCTCCTTGTCGACAAATACGGGCACAGAGGTGCCCGCACGCGTCCGCGCACACCCCAGCGGCTCCGACCGGCCGAACCCGGGGGTACCGGGCCGGCCAAGCGGAGCTGACGAAGTGGGCGCGCTATGAAGTTCGCATCTTTCACCGTACCTCCGGGCACCCACGCCCGCACCCGGTTTTCCGGCAGTCGCAACGGCACCCGCAACAGCCCACGCAACAGCCCCCGCACCCCGGCGCGAGAAGCAGCAGCCGAAGCACACAACAGCGCACGTCAGCCGCCCGCACACCGCTGATCCGACGTCAAATAGCACATAATCACGGCATGACCTTGAGCACCCGACGCCAGGCCAAACGGGCCGCCCGCCGCGAGGCCCGCCGCGCCCTCCCGCTCTGGCGCCGGCTCCTGCCCACCTGGCGCATCACCCTCGGCACGCTCACCGCACTGTTCCTGCTCGCCGTCGGCAGCTTCGCCGTGCTCTACGTCATCGTCCCCGTACCCGACCCCAACGCCCACGCCGTCGCCCAGAACAACATCTACCTCTACGCCGACGGCACCACCGAGATCGCCCGCACCGGCGCCGTCAACCGCACCGACGTCACCATCGACCAGATCCCGCTGCACACCCAGCAGGCCGCCGTCTCCGCCGAGGACCGGACCTTCTACCAGAACCGCGGCATCGACCTGAAGGGCATGATCCGAGCCGGCTGGAACACCCTGACCGGCAAGGGCATGCAAGGCGGCTCCACCATCACCCAGCAGTACGTCAAGAACTACTACCTGACCCAGAGCCAGACCATCGAACGCAAAGGCCGCGAACTCCTCATCGCCCTCAAGGTCGACCAGCAGCGCGACAAGAAGGACATCCTCGCCGGATACCTCAACAGCAGCTACTACGGCCGCGGCGCCTACGGCATCCAGAGCGCCGCCCACGCCTACTACGGCGTCGACGTCTCCGGCCTCACCCTCACCCAGAGCGCCTACCTCGCCTCCCTCCTCCAGGCCCCCAGCCTCTACGACGTCAAAACCGCCACCCCCGCCAACCGCGAAAAAGCCGTCGCCCGCTGGAACTACACCCTCGACGGCATGGTCCAACTCGGCTTCCTCACCACCGCCGACCGCGCCGCCGCCACCTTCCCCGACCCGATCGACCCCCAGCCCACCACCGGACTCTCCGGCCAGGCCGGCTACCTGGTCGGCGTCGCCGACGACTACCTGATCTCCTCCGGCACCATCGACGCCGCCACCCTCAAGGCCGGCGGCTGGCGCATCACCACCACCTTCGACAAGCCCCGGCAGGACGCCTTCGCCAAGGCCGTCCAGGACGAACTCGCCGGCGACCTCGACCCCAGGTCCCGCCCCACCACCGACACCGACGTCCGCGTCTCCGGCGCCTCCGTCGAACCCGCCACCGGCCGCGTCGTCGCCGTCTACGGCGGCCCCGACTACGCCAAACAGCCCTACAACGACGCCCTGCGCCAGGACAACCAGATCGGCTCCACCTTCAAACCGATCGACCTCGCCGCCGGCCTCCTCGCCCAACACACCCTCGACGGACGCCCGATCACCACCGAGTCCCACTACGACGGCACCAGCGAACGCCCCGTCACCGGCGGCCCCACCCCGTACGCACCACCCAACGAGGACGACACCGACTACGGCAACATCACCCTGCGCTACGCCATGGTGAAGTCCGTCAACTCCGTGTACGCGCAGGAAGGCGTCGACGCCGGACTCGCCCGCGTCCGGGACACCGCCGTCAAACTCGGCATCCCCGACAGCGTCCGCGGCATGGACCCGGCCAACACCTCGATGACCCTCGGCACCGCCACCCCCAGCGCCCTCGACCTGGCCGGCACCTACGCCACCCTCGCCAACCACGGCCAGGCACACACCCCGTGGTCCGTCCTCAAACTCGAACGCGTCGCCCCCGGCGGCGCCATCGACGTCCCCAAGATGCCCGAACACAACCCCACCGACGCCGTCGAACGCACCGTCGCCGACTCCGTCACCGACGTCCTGCGCGACGTCGTCAGCCCCCGCGGCACCGGCGCCGCCGCCCTCGACCTCGGCCGCCCCGCCGCCGGCAAGACCGGCACCACCGACTCCAACCTCTCCGCCTGGTTCGCCGGCTACACCCCCGAACTCACCACCACCGTCGGCCTGTTCCGCGAGAACCCGAAAACCCACGCCAAGGAACCACTCGCCGGCACCGCCGGACTCACCCGGATCAACGGCGGCACCATCCCCACCAAGATCTGGACCGCCTACATGACCGCCGCCCTCGACGGCACCCCCACCCAACAGTTCGACCTACAGAGCGGACACGACACCCCCGGCACCGACACCTGGCCCACCACCGCCGACAGCACACCCCCGGGCACCGGCGCCACCCCGCACCCCGGCCCCGCAGCACCCAGCGCCACCATCCCCGGACTCATCACCACCGTCCCCACCCACGCCCCCAGCGCACCCCCCGCCGCCACCGGCAACCCCGCACCCGGCCCGACCGCGCCCAGCCCGCCGGCCCCCCAGCCCACCGCCACCCACGAACAACCCAGCCCCACCACCAGGCCCACCCAGACCCCACCGCCCAAGCCCACCGACCCACCCACCGCCACCGGCGGACCCGCCACCCACCCCGCGGCGACACCCACCCCGTGAACCGGGCGGACTACCGCGCCGCCACCAACTCCTTCTCCACCGGCGTCCGGAACCGCGGCGTCACCCGCACCTCCCCCAACCAGCCCGCCAACCGCTCCGCCTCCGCCGCGACCGCCCGCTCCGCCTCACCCCCGACATCCCGGAACAACCGCCACACCAGCTCACCGTCCGCCCGCTGCGCCCAGCCGCCCACCACCTCGCCGCACCACCACACCGTCGGCCCGGCGTTCCCCGCCCGGTCGAACAGCGACGGCACGTCCTCCGGCCGCAGGTACCAGTCCCGCCCCCGCCAACCCATCACCGCCGGGTCCAGCGCGGGCAACAGCGCCGCCCACGGCTCCGGCTCCGCCACCGGGGCGTCATCGCCCGCCAGCACCAGCCCGGCCGCACCGCCCGCCAGCTCCACGTCCAGCACACCGACGTCCGCCAGCGCCTTGCGGACGTCCCCCAGCGTCCAGCCCGTCCACCACTTCACGTCCTCGACCGTCGCCGGACCGTACGCCGCCAGCCAGCGGCGCACCACCTCCGCCTTCGCCTCCCGCACCGCCACGTCCGGCCACTGCGGCATCAGCGCCCACGGATAGCTGCTGCTCAACCACGAACCGCGCGGACGGCAGCGGCGCACGTGCCCGTCCGAGGCCAGCAACCGCAGCAGCCGGCTGCCCACGCTCTGCTTCGCCTCGTACGCCTTGCCCGCCGACATCAGCATCGTCTCGCGCAACTGCGGTACGTCCTCGCCGAGTTCCTTCGTCGTCGCCTCACCCCGCGCCGCGAGCGCGGCCAGCACCTCGCGCTCCGTCACCGCCAGCCGCGCCTCGTCCCAGCCCTCCGCGTGGTCCCGCAGGTGCTTCAGCAGCGTCGCCCGCTCCTTCGCCGCGATCGCCCGCGCCGCCGCCGAACTCACGAACGGGGCGAAGCCCTCCGTCACCGCGAAGATCGTCCGCCGCATCGACAGCAGCTTCACCAGCGAGACGTCCTCGTACAGCGCCCGGTCCACCTCCGCCGCCGAAGGCTCGGCCAACCGCGCGCACGCCGACAGGTACACCGTGGCCGCGTCCGTCGCGTGCAACCCGACCACCGCGTCGGCCACGTCCTCCACCCGCGCCACCCGCACCGAGGGCGCCAACAACTGCCGCCGGCCCAACCGGGCCCGACGCTCCCCGTCACCCATCACCGGCACACGCCTCGTCATGCCGGGACCCTAACGCCTCCCACCGACACGACCGGTCCGGCGCTCCCGGCCGCCACCTCTGCCGCCGGCCCGCGAACCCCGCGAGCAACGGCGACGTCCGCCCCTGCCGCCCACGCCGGACAGACCTGGTGGGTCACGGCCGGTCGGCCGAAGCCCCTCGCACCGGGCCGGCGGGCGTCCAGCGGGCCGGCCGGAACCGGTCCACGACCGTCCACTCCGGTCCGAGCTCCCGTCGCAGTGCCTCCAGCGCGGCCCGGGCAGCGTCGTCGAAACGGACCGCCTCGTCCCGCGACCACGGCGACGAGCCACCCGGGTCGTCCCAGTCCAGCGAGGACTGGAACCAGGACGACAGCCCGTCCAGTTCGGCCGCGAGCCCGGCACTGATCGGCAGCAGGCCGAGCTCCGCCGGGTAGCCGTACGGGCTGTCCACGTCGTCCGGCCACAGCGCCGTGCCGACCACACCCGCCTCGAAGAAGTAGCGCAGGCGCCGACCGGTCACGGGCAGAGACCGGTCACGGGCAGAGACCGGTCACAGGTTCAGCCCGATCACAGGTACAGCCCGGTCACAGGTACAGCCCGGTCGAACCCTCGGTGTCACCGAACCGCGCGGCCGCGACCGCGTGCAGGTCACGCTCGCGCAGCAGCACGTAGGTGGCGCCGCGGACCTCGACCTCCAGCTTGTCCTCCGGGTCGTACAGCACCCGGTCGCCCGGCTCCACCGCGCGCACGCTCTGGCCCACCGCGACCGCCTCGGCCCAGGTGCAGCGCTTGGACAGCTCCGCCGTCGCCGGGATCAGGATGCCGCCGGTCGAGCGGCGCTCGCCCTCGGCTCCCTCGATGCGCACCAGCACGCGGTCGTGCAGCATCCGGATCGGCAGCTTCTCGCCCAGCCGGTCGTGCCGGGCGGCCTCGTGCTGATGGTCGGAGTGGGTCTCGTCGTTCGTGCTCACGATCCCGAAGGTACCGCCCCCGGGCGCGGAGCGTGACGCTGGCCCGGCACGCGGAAGGCCGGGCGCGCACCGCGCCCGGCCTCCGCCCGCGTTCCGCGGTCCGCGTCAGCCCTTGCGGCGCTTGCGCGACGAGGCGACCAGCAGCACCAGGCCCACCCCCACCAGCGCCGCCGGGACGATCCGCTCCCGGCGCGGCCGGCCCTTCTCGTCCACGAACTGCGCCTTGACCTTGTCCACCATGCCGCTGGCGGCCACGTACGCCCGGCCGGCCCGCTCCTCGACGGCGGCCGCCGCCTTGGCCTTGACCTGCGCGGAGATCGTGCTCGGGTGAACGCGCACGGCCAGCTCGTCCAGGGTCGTCGCCAGCCGGTCGCGGGCGCTCGCGATGTCCGCCTCGATCTGGGCGGTCGTCCGCGCCGACTTGTCCTGCGTGCTCGCCTCGCCCACTCGGGCCACCCCATTCACTTGCCGATGTCGATCCGTGCGATCGGTTGCGCTCTGTGCGACTGACCCAGTGTGTCAGCTGCCGCGCACGGTCGCGCGGCCCCACCCACCATCGGGGGTAAGTTTGCCGTGGTACGACCGCCCGCCCCAGCAGCACGCACCAGGAGAGTCCACCCATGACTGAGCGTCTCCAGCCCGGCGACACCGCGCCCGCCTTCAGCCTGTCCGACGCCGACGGCAACCAGGTCTCCCTCGCCGACCACGCGGGCCGCAAGGTCGTCGTCTACTTCTACCCCAAGGCGCTCACGCCGGGATGCACCAAGCAGGCCTGCGACTTCACCGACAACCTGGAGGTCTTCGCGGGCGCCGGCTACGACGTCATCGGCATCTCGCCGGACCAGCCGGAGAAGCTCGGCAAGTTCCGCGAGACCGAGAACCTCAAGGTCACCCTGCTCTCCGACCCGGACAACAAGGTCCTGGAGGCGTACGGCGCCTACGGCGAGAAGCAGAACTACGGCCGCACCTACCAGGGCGTGATCCGCTCCACGGTCATCGTCGACGAGCAGGGCAAGGTCGAGCGCGCGCTCTACAACGTCAAGGCCACCGGCCACGTCGCCAAGCTGCTGCGCGACCTCAAGATCGAGGCCTGAACCGGCCGGCCGGGAACGCCCGGCAGGCCCGGAACGCAGCGGTGGCGGCACGCCCCCCGACCGGGTGCACCGCCACCGCCGTCCCTCACCTCGGCGGACCGCTGTCGGCTCAGCAGGTCCCGAGGTCGCTCCAGACTCCCCACGCACCGCTCGCCGCGGGGTCGTCGCCCTTGGTCCACCACTTGTTCTGGTAGTAGTGGCCCTTCCAGGACACCTTGGTGGGCGTCGCGTAGGTGGTGCCCGCGTCCCAGCCCGGCGCACCCGCGCACCCGGCCGGCGGGGTGGTGGGAGGCGTGGTCGGCGGGGTGGTCGGCGGCGTCGTGGGAGGCGTCGTCGGCGGGGTGGTGGGAGGCGTGGTCGGCGGGGTCGTGCCGCCGTCCGTCGCGCCGCGGGTCAGGTCACCCTTGATCCCGTACAGCGTGCCGCCCACGTTGACCGTCCAGTTCGACGGCGTGGACACCGGCAGGTAGTAGACGAAGTCCATGTCCACCGACGCGCCCGGCGCCAGCGACTGCCAGCCCGGCAGCTTGACCGACACCCGGTTGTAGGTGCCCTTCAGCCCGCCCGCGTTGCCCGGGCCCGGGTTGTCCTGCCTGATCACCTGCAGCCCGAAGCCGGACTGGTCCTTGGCGTTGCCCGGGGCCGAGTTGGCGTAGTCGAACTGGAACTCGGTGCCGCCCGGCAGGGTCAGCGTCGAGTTGTTGACGATGTGCAGCTTCGGGTTGATCGGGTAGTTCGAGTCGCCCAGCGCGAAGTTGGTGAACGACACGTCGACCGGCAGGGTCTGCTGCGGCAGCGCGACCGTCGAACGGGTCGCACCGTACGGGGCCGCCGACTTGAACTTGTCGTACATCAGCGACGTCAGCGTCGAACCGGGCACGTACTCGCCCTTGCCGCCGTTCGCGGTGGCGTCCCACCGGTAGTCGCCCGCGAGCTCCCAGATCATCGCGCCGCCCGCGCCCTGGTCGACGATGTAGTCCGCCTTGGCGCCCACCGACTGCTCGTCCTCGGTGGAGAGGAACACCTTCTTGGTGTCGTTCCACAGCCACGGCGCCACCAGCGAGGAGCTGTAGTTGCGGGCGTAGGTGCCCTGCAGTGCGGTGTCCGTCACGCCGTACTTGGCGAGGTAGTCGGGCAGGATGCCCTTCTCCAGGTTCTTGGCGTGCCACATCGGGTTCGACCCGGCCGGGGACTCCTTGCCCGCGTCGTCCTTGTCGTTCCAGATGTTGTCGATGCCGACCGCGCCGTCACCGCACGAGGTCAGGCCGGAGCCGACCGGACAGGTGGTCGCGGACGCCGTGCCCCAGAGGCCGTTGGTACCGCCCTGGACGTTCTTGAAACCGCGGGTGTAGTACGGCAGGCCGACGTTGATCCGCCCGCCGGGCATCGCCCCGCGGAAGTAGTGGTACGACCAGTCGGCGTTCAGGTAGCCGATCCCGCCGTACTGCCCGGTGCCGTAGACGTTGGCCGCCGCCAGCTCGCCGTCCTTGCCGTCGTCGAACAGCGAGGCGTTCGGCCCGACGTACTTGTTCCAGGCTCCGTGCAGGTCGTACGACATGATGTTGACGTAGTCCAGGTACTGCGCCACCTGGAACGTCTCCATGCCGCGCAGCAGGTAGCCGGACGACGGCGCCGCGACGGACAGCAGGTAGTGCTTCCCGTCGGCGGCACCGGCCTTGTCCAGGCTCTCCCGCAGCGTCTTCATCAGCGCCGCGTAGCCCTTGGCGAGCGAGCCGCGCTTGGAGTTGGCGAGCTGCCAGTCCAGCGGGTTGCCGGCGTCCTTCATCGAGGTCGGGTACTCGTAGTCGACGTCGACGCCGTTGAAGCCGTACTTGCGGATGAAGTCGACGGACGACGCGGCGAAGGTGTCGATGCCCGCCTGGTTGACGCTGCCGTCCGGGTTGACGGTCATCGAGTAGAAGCCGCCGGAGTCCACCCGCTTGCCGTCGTCCCCGAAGTAGCCGCCCGTCTCGGTCCAACCGCCCACCGAGATCAGGGTCTTGACGTTCGGGTACTGCTTCTTGAACTTCGTCAGCAGGTTGAAGTGACCCTTGTACGGCAGCGTCGGGTCCAGCTCGGCACCGGGCACGCCCGGGAAGGAGATCCCGGTGGCCTCGTTCGTCGGGCCGTCCGTGCCGACCGACAGCTTGTTGTCGCCGCCGACGTGCCCGAAGGCGTAGTTGAGGTGGGTGACCTTGCCCCAGGGGACGTCGCTCACCAGGTACGGCTGGTCGCCGTTCTTGCCGGTGCGCCAACCGGTGAAGTACCCGATGATGCGGCGCTGGTGGTCCGCACCCATCTTCTCGCGCCCGCCGGTGTCGTAGACGGAGCAGTACGGGACGTCCACCCCGGGGGTCCGGTACAGCCCGTCGGGCCGGCAGGCCGCGTTGTCGACGGCCGCCGACGCCTGCGAGGGCGCCGCACCCAGCGTCGCCATCAGCAGCCCGGCCAGGGACGCCGCGGCCAACGAGGCCACGCCCGCCCGGCGCACCGGACTCTTGTGACGGCGGGTGGCGGCGGTGGGACGCCGCTCCGCCGTGCTTCGGATCAACACTCGGTCCTCCAGGAGAGAGTGTCGGCGCGTGCCTGTGGGGGAGCACGCACGTGGGGGATTGCAATTGGCGCAGAAGCTATGTGGTCTGAACCACATAGGTCAATAGGTCTGTACCAATTGGTAATCAGCAGTCAAACATCACAGGTCGGGCCCCCTCGACAACCAGTCGGCCGGTGGCCGAAACCCGCCCATCCGTAACCTCTTCACCTGCCGCTCGTTGACCGCCCGGGAGGAAGGGGTCCACCAGCCCACACAGGGGGACGCCCATGCCGGTCGAGTACACCCGCGAACTACTGGCCTCTCTCGCGGCCGAGTCCAGCAGCGTCAACGAGATGGCGTGCAGACTCGACATGTCAACGACGTGCGGTGCCCATGACTACCTGAACAAGCGACTCCGGCGCCGAGGCATCGACACCACACACTTCGACCAGGGCAGATGCTGGTCACACTCGACCGCGAGCCGAGCGAGTACAACCGCAAGTACCTGCGACAGAGGATCAAGGCGTTCGGGATCGACACCTCCCACTTCACGGGGCAGGCCCACGGACGGGGCAAGCACGCGCTCACCAGACTTCCCGCCGACCAGCTCCTCGTCCGGCGCCCCCAGGGGGCCAAACGACTCCCCGGCTCACGGATCCGCAGCGCGCTGGCCGAAATCGGCCGACCGGAGCTCTGCGAGGACTGCGGCACGGGCCCCGCGTGGCGCGGCAGGCCGATGACGCTGGAAGTCGATCACATCAACGGCGACTGGTCCGACAACCGGCCCGACAACCTCCGGCTGCTCTGCCCGAACTGCCACTCCGTCACTCCGACCTACTGCAGGCGGAAGAAGGCGTCCACACCGCCGCGCTGAATCGCGCTGTCCCCGCCTCGGCCGAAGCCCTAGACTGAAGGCCATGCGGCCTTGGCGTAACCGGCAGCCGCGCGGGTTTTAGATGCCCGTGGGAGTAATCCCGTGAGGGTTCGAGTCCCTCAGGCCGCACCAGCCTTGGAATCGAAGGCCCACCCGGAGGTGATCTCGGGCGGGCCTTCGATTTGCCGACTTGCCGTCAGCCGATGAGCTCCTTGACCACCGGTGCCAGGGCCCTGAAGGCCTGGCCGCGGTGGCTGATGGCGTTCTTCTCGTCCGCGGTGAGCTCCGCACAGGTGCGGGTCTCGCCGAGGGGCTGGAGGATCGGGTCGTAGCCGAAGCCGCCGTCGCCCGCAGGGGCGGTGCGGAGGGTGCCGAGGAGGCGGCCCTCGACGACGCGCTCGGCGCCGTCGGGGAGGGCGAGGGCGGCGGCGCAGAAGAAGTGGGCGCCGCGGTTCGGCTCGGCGATGTCGGAGAGCTGGGCGAGCAGCAGGTCGAGGTTGGCGCGGTCGTCGCCGTGCTTGCCGGCCCAGCGGGCGGAGAAGATGCCGGGTGCGCCGTTCAGCACGTCGACGCAGAGGCCGGAGTCGTCGGCGACGGCGGGCAGGCCCGTGGCGCGGGCCAGGGCGTGGGCCTTGAGCAGGGCGTTCTCGGCGAAAGTGACGCCGGTTTCGGGGACGTCCGGGATCTCGGGGTAGGCGTCGGCGCCGACGAGTTCGACGTCGAGGCCGGCGTCGCCGAGGATGGCGCGCAGCTCGGCGACCTTGTGCTGGTTGCGGGTGGCGAGGATCAGACGGGTGGACATATCGCCCACCCTATCGAGCGGCGGTGGTCCGTCAGCCGGTGCACGCCTTGGTGAGGTTGCCGGCCGCGTCGCCGAGCGGCTTGAGGTCGGGGACCTGGTTCTTGTCGGCGGCCTGCTGCACGTTGTCGACCTGCTTCTGCAGGTCCGTCACGGCCTTGGCGACGTCGGTGTTCTTCGAGTTCTTGCCGACCTGGTCGAGGTCGTTCTTGAGCTTCTGCAGCGCCTTCCCGGCGGCGGCCGAGTCGTTGCTGGCGTTGTCGTAGGCCTTGGTGACGTCGGCGATGTCGCCGGTGATCCGTACGGCGGTGCTGCCGCAGTCGATCGCCTTCTGCGCGGCGGAGCAGCTCACCATGGAGAGCGGGAGGATCGCGATGAGTCCGGCCACGGCGAGGGCGGCGGGGCGGGCGATGCTGGACGGCATCCGGTCCTCCTGTGGGGCGCGGGTTCCGTGGTGGGGACGCGCGCCGGGGGGTGCGCGGTTCCCGCAGCGGGGTGCTGCGGGAACCGTACGGGCTCGGGGCCCGGCGTGTACAGCAGGCTGTCCGGTGGGCCGTGTGGCGGGGTGTCGGTCCCGGGTCGCGGTTGTGGGGCCGCGCCGGTTCGGTCCGCCGACAGCCCCTCAGCCCGCCGGCGCCCGGTCCGCCCGCCCCGGCCTGCCCCGGCGCGTGTCAGCGCGTGTCAGCCGCCGAGGGCCTTGCGCTGGATCCCGTCGAGCTCCGCGCAGCCGAGGCTGCCGAGGTCGAGGAGGCGGTCGAGCAGCTCGCGGTCGAAGGGTGCGCCTTCGGCGGTGCCCTGGACCTCGACGAAGCGGCCGTCGGAGGTGCAGACGATGTTCATGTCGGTCTCGGCGCGCACGTCCTCCTCGTACTGGAGGTCGAGCATCGGGACGCCGTCGATGATGCCGACGCTGACGGCGCTGACGCCGCCGGTGATGGGCTGACCCTTGGCGCGCAGGAGCTTCTTGTCGCGGGCCCAGGCGACGGCGTCGACGAGGGCGACGTAGGCGCCGGTGATGGCGGCGGTGCGGGTGCCGCCGTCGGCCTGGAGGACGTCGCAGTCGAGGACGATGGTGTTCTCGGCGAGGGCGCGGTGGTCGACGACGGCGCGCAGCGAGCGGCCGATGAGGCGGCTGATCTCGTGGGTGCGGCCGCCGATGCGGCCCTTGACGGCTTCGCGGTCGCCGCGGGTGTTGGTGGCGCGGGGGAGCATGGAGTACTCGGCGGTGACCCAGCCTTCGCCGCTGCCCTTGCGCCAGCGGGGGACGCCTTCGGTGACGCTGGCGGTGCACAGCACCTTGGTGTCGCCGTAGGAGATGAGGACGGAGCCTTCGGCGTGCTTGCTCCAGCCCCGTTCGATGGTGATCGGGCGGAGCTGTTCGGGGGTGCGGCCGTCGATGCGTGACATAGGCACTGAGCGTAGTGGCTCGGGGTGGTGGTTCGGATGCGGCTCGGCCCGGTCGTGGGGGGCTCGCGGGGTGTGTCTGGCGGGGTGCTCCCCCGGTAGCCCGCGGCCCGCCGTTCCCCTGGGTGGGGCGGCGGGCCGGGGCGGGTGAGCGCGGGTGGCTCAGCTCACATCATGTCCTCGATGTCGGCGGCGATCGGGTCGGCATCGGTGCCGATGACGACCTGGATCGCGGTGCCCATCTTGACGACGCCGTGGGCGCCGGCGGCCTTGAGGGCGGCCTCGTCGACCAGGGAGGCGTCCTTGACCTCGGTGCGGAGTCGGGTGATGCAGCCCTCGACCTCTTCGATGTTGTCGATGCCGCCCAGACCCGCGACGATCTTCTCAGCCTTGCTGGCCATCTGCTCTCTCCCTCTGTCTCGGCTCGCCGGCGGCTCTGCCGGGTGCCGTCGTGCGTTGTGCTGTGGGGGTCGTTCCTCGGCCGGGTGCGGCGAGGTCCGTGCCGGTGGCTGACGCGGGGTCAGTCGTGGCCGTGCTGCCGGGCAGCGCGACCAGCATCACCCGTGCAGGTCCGGTTTGCCACGTTAGTCCACATTCGGCCCATTCCGGCGGGCAGGCCCCCGGCCGTCGCCCGAGGATGACGATCAGCGGGGCCGGCGTCCCGGAGTGCGGCCTGCGTCCCAAGGTGGTCTACACCAATATATGTGTACTCCGATGAACGCAGGACGGACCCCGGGTGTTCCCGGGCCCCGCCCGAGGGTCCCGCAGGGACCACCGGCCGGCAACTGCTTCCCGGAGGGCGAAGGATGAGTTCGGCAGGCGCCACCGCCCCGCAGACGACGTGGTGGCACACCGTCTACGGCGGCCTCCAGAAGATGGGCCGCTCGCTGCAGCTGCCGGTGGCCGTGCTCCCCGCGGCGGGCATCCTCAACCGGCTCGGCCAGCCGGACGTGTTCGGCAAGGACGGCCTGGGCTGGGACAAGGTCGCCAAGGTCTTCGCCGCAGCCGGCGGCGCCCTGCTCGACTCCTCGCTCGGCCTGCCGATGCTGTTCTGCATCGGCGTGGCGATCGGCATGGCCAAGAAGGCCGACGGCTCGACGGCCCTGGCGGCCGTGGTCGGGTTCCTCGTCTACTACCAGGTCCTGCGGGCCTTCCCGGAGAAGTGCGCACCGCCGACCGTCCTGGTCAGCGACCAGTGCGTGGACTACACCTCGGCGAAGGCGGCCGCCGCGACCTACCAGAACCCGGGGGTGCTCGGCGGCATCCTGCTCGGCCTGATGTCGGCCTGGCTGTGGGTGCGGTTCCACCGCACCAGGCTGGTCGACTGGCTGGGCTTCTTCAACGGCCGCCGCCTGGTCCCGATGATCACCGCCCTGGTCGGCATGCTGCTCGCCGTCGTCGCGCTCTGGGTCTGGCCGCCGATCGGCCGCGGCCTGAACGACTTCTCGCAGGATCTGGCCGATCTCGGTGCGGGTGGTGCCGGCATCTTCGGCGTGGCGAACCGCGCGCTGCTGCTGATCGGCATGCACCAGTTGCTGAACACCTTCGTCTGGTTCCAGTTCGGCGAGTTCACCAAGCCCGACGGCATGATGGTGCACGGCGACATCCCGCGTTTCCTGGCGGGCGACCCGACGGCCGGCCAGTTCCTCTCCGGATTCTTCCCGATCATGATGTTCGCACTGCCCGCCGCCGCGCTCGCGATCGCGCACTCCGCCAAGCCGCACCGCCGCAAGGAGATCTACGGGCTGATGCTCTCGGTCGGCCTCACCTCCTTCGTCACCGGTGTCACCGAGCCGATCGAGTACTCCTTCGCCTACATCGCCCCGGCCCTGTTCGCCGTGCACGCCCTGCTGACCGGCGCCTCGATGGCGGTGACCTGGGGACTGGGGGTGCACGACGGGTTCAGCTTCTCGGCCGGCCTGATCGACTACGTGCTCAACTGGGGCCTGGCCACCAAGCCGTGGCTGATCATCCCGATCGGCCTGGCCTTCGCCGCCGTCTACTACGCCCTCTTCCGGTTCATCATCGTGAAATTCAACCTGAAAACCCCGGGCCGGGAGGACGATGACCAAGTCGAGGACGTCACCAAGGCCTGATTCCCGCACCCCCGGACATCTCCCGCGAAGGCCCCCGGACCGTACGGCCCGGGGGCCTTCGGCATTTCGGGAAAGGACCGAATTCCCGGCCGGATAGCCGCCGGAAAGGCAATTCGGTCGCGATCCGGTCGCGCCGGGCTCGCTTCGTACGGGTGCCCACCGCGCGCGGGAGTGCCACATCGTGCACGTCCGCGACCTCGCGGTCACTCTCAGCAGCCCCCGGGCGGGCCCCGGAACGGCGGGGTCGCCCCGGGACCGCCCCGGGCGTCCGCCCCGGCCGGGCCGCCGCAGGGGCGCGGCTCTTTTTGTTGCGCAAATAGCCAAAATCCCAATCCCGCCGCTAATCATGATCGTCGTTCCGCGACTAGGTTTCGATTTCATAGCGCTTCCCGGCGGCGGCGCTTTCCGGGGTTCCTTGCCTTGTCCGCCCGTGCTACAAAACTGGTCTACACCACCCGTGGTGTAGACCAGTTCGCGGTTCGGCCCCCGTGCCTTCCCCCGACCGACCGCCATGCCGTTAGGAACCCACCCCCATGAGTCAGTCTGCGCAGGCACCGGCGCCCGCCGCGGCTCCGGCCACGCCAAGCCCCGCCAAGAAGTTCGGCCAGAACCTCCTCCAGGGTCTGCAGAAGATCGGCCGCAGCCTCCAGCTGCCCATCGCGGTGCTCCCCGCCGCCGGCCTGCTGCTGCGGCTCGGCCAGGACGACGTGTTCGGCAAGGACGGCCTCGGCTGGGACAAGGTCGCCTCGGTCTTCGCCACCGCCGGCAGCGGCGTCTTCGACAACCTGCCGCTGCTGTTCGCGGTGGGCATCGCGATCGGCTTCGCGAAGAAGGCGGACGGCTCCACCGCCCTCGCCGCGCTCGTCGGCTTCCTGGTGTACAAGAACGTGCTCACCGCGTTCCCGATCACCGAGGGCCACATCGCCGACGGCAAGTGGGTCGCCCCGACCTACCAGAACCCCGGGGTGCTCGGCGGCATCGTGATCGGTCTGCTGGCCGCCGTGCTGTGGCAGAAGTACCACCGCACCAAGCTGGTCGACTGGCTCGGCTTCTTCAACGGCCGCCGCCTGGTCCCGATCCTGATGGCCTTCGTCGGCACCGCCGTCGGTGTGCTGTTCGCCCTGACCTGGGGCCCGATCGGCGACGCCATCAAGAGCCTGAACGACTCCCTGATCGGCGCCGGCGCGTTCGGTGCGGGCGCCTTCGGCCTGGTCAACCGCGGTCTGCTGCCGGTCGGCATGCACCAGTTCGTGAACTCCTTCGCCTGGTTCCAGACCGGTGACTTCACCAAGGCCGACGGCACCGTCGTGCACGGCGACCTGACCCGCTTCTTCGCCGGCGACCCGACCGCCGGACAGTTCATGTCGGGCTTCTACCCGATCATGATGTTCGCACTGCCCGCCGCCGCACTGGCCATCGCCCACTCCGCCAAGCCGCACCGCCGCAAGGCCATCACCGGCATGATGGTCTCGCTGGCCCTGACCTCCTTCGTCACCGGTGTCACCGAGCCGATCGAGTTCGCCTTCGTCTTCATCGCCCCGGCCCTGTACGTCATCCACGCGCTGCTCACCGCCGTCTCGATGGCCGTCACCTGGGCGCTCGGCGTGCACGACGGCTTCACCTTCTCCGGCGGCCTGATCGACTACCTGCTGGCCTGGAACAAGGCCACCGACCCGTGGATGATCATCCCGCTCGGCCTGGTCTTCGCCGCGCTGTACTACTTCCTCTTCCGCTTCGCGATCACCAAGTTCGACCTCAAGACCCCCGGTCGCGAGGACGACGACGAGATCGAGGACGTCACCAAGGCCTGACGCCCGTACCACTCCGTCCGAAGGCCCCGCCCCGCCGCTGCTCCCCCAGCGGCGGGGCGGGGCCTTCGGCGTGCCCGGCCCCCGCGCCCCGCGGAAACGGCGGTTGACGAACCGACGGAGACCCTGGTCAACTGAAGCGGTGAACGCCTCGTGCCCGCTGGTCACCCGCAGCCACATCGACTTCGGTCGCGTGTGGTCCGCGGCGTGTCGCGGCTGAGCTGACCGTTCCCCCGCCGCCGCCCGGCTGACGTCCCGCCGGCGCCGGCTCCTCCCCTCCCGCCCGTCGGGGCTCCGCCCCCGGGCCGTCACCGCGCATCCGCGTGCTCCCGCGCACCCGTGGCCCGTGCGGGCCGACCGGCGCGCACACGCGTCCGCCGGTGCGCGCACGCGTCCGCACGAGGAAAGTCAGGCTCGCCATGCCCCGCCAGCTCCACCTGTCCGCCGCCCTCGACAGCCCCGGCCGCTTCGACGCCGGGCACTACGCCGCCCTCGCCGGCCTCGCCGAGCGGGCCACCCTGGACTTCGTCACCCTCGACGACTCCTTCGCCGCCGAGCCGGGCCGACCCGACGCGCTCGCCGCGCTCGCCCGGATCGCCCCGCTGACCGGCCGGATCGGACTGGTGCCGACCGTCACCACCACCCACACCGAGCCCTTCCACACCTCGATCTCGGTCAACACCCTGGACTGGGTGAGCCGCGGCCGGGCCGGCTGGCTGGTCGGCGTCTCCGCGACCGAGGCCGAGGCGAGGGCCTTCGGCCGCCGCCCGGTCGCCCCGGCCGACGCACTGTGGGCCGAGGCGGCCGACGCCGTCGAGGTCGCCGCCCGGCTCTGGGACAGCTGGGAGGACGACGCGGAGATCCGCGACACCGCCACCGGGCGGTTCGTCGACCGCGACAAGCTGCACTACGTCGACTTCGAGGGCCGGCACTTCTCGGTCCGCGGCCCGTCCATCACCCCGCGCCCGCCGCAGGGCCGCCCGGTGGTCGTGCTGCCGGTGGCCGCCTCCGACCTCGCGCCGGACGCCCCGCCCGGCGGACGTGCCAGGGCCACCGCCGCGATCCGGCACGCCGACGTCGTCCTGCTCGACGCCCCCGACCGGGCCGCCCGACTGACCGCCGCCACCGAGCTGCGACTGCGCGCCGGCGAGAACCTGCGGATCCTCGCCCGGCTCGACATCGCCCTCCCCCCTCGACCCGACCGAACCGACCGCGCCGACCGGGCCGACCGCGCCGCCGAGGAGCGCCTGCTCGCCGAACTCACCGCGACCGGCAACGGCGTCGACGGCTTCCACCTCGTCCCCGCCGACCCGGTGCGCGACCTCGCCGCCCTGGCCGACCGGATCGCCCCGGCCCTGCGCTCCGCCGGGCTGCTGCGCACCGGGTACCCCGGCCGCACCCTGCGCGACCACCTCGGCCTGGCCCGGCCGACCAGCCGCTACGCCACCGAGCCCACCGCCGACGTCGTCGCCGTCGCCGCCACCCCGGCATCCCCCGTTCCCGCCGCGTTCGCCGAGGCGACCCGATGACGGACCGTCCGCTCAAGCAGATCCACCTGGCCGCGCACTTCCCCGGCGTCAACAACACCACGGTGTGGAGCGACCCGGCCTCCGGCAGTCACATCGAGTTCGACTCCTTCCGCCACCTCGCACGGACCGCCGAGCGCGGCAGGTTCGACTTCTTCTTCCTCGCCGAGGGCCTGCGGCTGCGCGAGTCCAAGGGCCTCATCCACGACCTGGACGTGGTCGGCCGGCCCGAGTCGATCACCGTGCTGAACGCGCTGGCCGCCGTCACCGAGCGGCTCGGGCTGGCCGCCACCGTCAACGCGACCTTCAACGAACCGTACGAACTGGCCCGCCGCTTCGCCTCGTTGGACCACCTCTCCGGCGGCCGCGCGGCCTGGAACGTGGTCACCTCCTCGGACGCCTTCACCGGCGAGAACTTCCGCCGCGGCGGCTACCTGGACCACGCCGACCGCTACACCCGGGCCGCCGAATTCGTCCGGCTGGCAAAGGAGTTCTGGGACGCCGGGGAGGAGGGCGTCCGGCACCGCGGCCCGCAGTTCGAGGTCGAGGGCCGGCTCTCGCTGCCGCGACCGCCGCAGGGCCACCCGGTGGTGATCCAGGCCGGGGACTCCGAGGAGGGCCGGGAGTTCGCCGCCGCCACCGCCGACGTGGTCTTCACCAGGCACTCCACCCTCGCCGCCGGCCAGGCCTTCCACGCGGACGTCAAGCGCCGGCTCGCCGCGTACGGGCGCGGGCCGGACGAGCTGAAGATCATGCCCGGGGCCACCTTCGTCCTGGGCGACACCGACTCCGACGCCGACGAACGCGCCGCCGAGGTCCGCCGGGCGCAGGTCGGCCCGCAGACCGCGATCGCCTTCCTGGAGCAGGTCTGGGGCGTGGACCTCTCCGACCACGACCCGGACGGACCGCTGCCGGACATCGACCCCGAGCCGGACAGCACGCTCGTCCAGGGCCGGGTCCGGTTCGGCGACCCGAGGGCCGTCGCCGAACGGTGGCGGGCCGTCGCCGCGGAGAAGGGGCTGACCACCCGCGAACTGGTCATCGAGGTGACCGGCCGGCAGTCCTTCGTCGGCTCCCCCGCGACCGTCGCCGCGCAGATCGACCACTTCGTGCAGAACGACGCCGCCGACGGGTTCATCCTCGTCCCGCACCTCACCCCGGGCGGCCTGGACGAGTTCGTCGACCGGGTGGTGCCGCTGCTCCAGGAACGCGGGGTGTTCCGCGCCGACTACACCGGCCCGACCCTGCGGGACCACCTCGGACTGCCCGTCCCCCGGCGGCCCTGAGGCCCGTCGTCGAGCCCCCGCCGGCCGGTCAGACCTCGTACACCGCGCCGGCGCGGGCGATCTCGACCGGGCCGGCGTAGGCGGCGGCCGCGTCGCGGCGGTTGTGCTCGGCGTCCGTCCACGGGGGGATGTGGGTGAGGACGAGCCGGCGGGCGCCGGCGGCAGTGGCGTGCTCGCCGGCTTCGCGACCGTTGAGGTGGACGGCCCGGTAGGTGTCCCGACCGTCGATGTAGGCGGCCTCGCAGAGGAAGAGGTCGGTGTCGCGGGCCAGTTCGACGAGCTCGGTGCTCTCGCCGGTGTCACCGCTGTAGACGATCGAGCGGCCGCCGTGTCCGAGGCGGAAGGCGAAGGCGTCGACGGGGTGGTTGACCTGCGCGACGTCCACCCGGAACGGGCCCAGGTCGAAGCTGCCCGGCGTGAGGGTGCGGAACTCGAAGACCTCCTTCATGCCGGGGTTCTCCGGCATGTCGTAGGCGCGGGCGAGTCGCTCGGCGGTGCCGGCCGGGCCGTACACCGGGAGCGGGTCGGGGCAGCCCTCGGCGCGGTAGTTGCGGGCCACCCAGTACGCGCACAGGTCGATGCAGTGGTCGGCGTGCAGGTGGCTGAGCAGGACGGCGTCGACGTCGTAGAGGCCGGTGTACTTCTGCAGGGCGCCGAGGGCTCCGTTGCCGAGGTCGAGGACGACGCGGTAGCCCTCGGCCTCGACCAGGTAGCTGGAGCAGGGCGAGTCGGCGGACGGGAAGCTCCCCGAGCACCCCACCACGGTCAGTTTCATCCGAGCCCCTCCGCCCCGACACGTCCTGGCTGCTGCTGGAAAACGGCATGGAAAACGGCAGGCCGGGCCGGTGGACCGGCCGGTAGCACTGCATTGGTGTGTCGAGGGTAAGGGTGGAGCGGCACTTTGCCCCCGTCCCCGTGCCGGGCTGTGGCTGGAATCACCAGAACGCCGGGGACGGCGGCGGGGGGCGGGGGCGCGGGTGGGATCAGCGGTGCCGGGGGCGGTTGCGCGCCCAGGCGCGGATGGTGTCGGGGTACCAGCGGGGGTGGCCGCTGCCGTCGGTCGCGTCCGGGTCGGGCAGCAGTCCGTGCCGCCGGTAGCTGCGGACGGTGTCGGGCCGGACGCCGATGTGCCGGGCGATCTCGGCGTAGGACCACGGTTCGTCGTCGCGGCTCACGCGCACCCCCCGACCGTTCTCCGGTCGGCCGTTCGCTCGTCGACCGTTCGCTCGCTTCGTTCACGTCGCTCACTCACGAGGCACCTCCGGGGCGGGGCGGGCGTTCGTGACGCAGCCTCCCCGGAGCGGGGCGGGCGTTCGGCACAGAACGGGCACCGTGGCGGTTCCGTGACGAACCGGGAGCAACGCGGGGACAAATACTCAACTGTCATGGTCGGCACGGTGGTGGCGTCCGCCGTCGGCCCGGTACGGTTCGCCGCATGAACGGCATGACTGGTACCTGGGTCGTCCTGGCACTGGCCGGCATCGCGCTGGTGGCGGCCGTCGCGGCGGTGCTGGCGCGGCGCACCCGCCCGGCCGCGCGCCCGGCGGGGCCGACCGGCCCGCGGCCGCGCCCGAGCACCCGGGCGGCCCGCCCGGAGCCGCAGGAGATCTGGTGGGCGGAGGTGCCGTTCGAGGACGGCCCCGGCTCCAAGGACCGCCCGTGCCTGGTGCTGCGGGTGCACGGCCGGACGGCCACCGTCGCGAAGATCACCAGCAAGCACCACGCCGAGCGACCGGGGGTGCTGCCGCTGCCGCCCGGTTCGGTCGGCGACCGCCAGGGCCGGTCCAGCTGGCTGGAGACCGACGAGCTGCGCGAGGTGCCGCTGTCGGCGTTCCGCCGCCGGGCGGGCACGGTGGACCGGCAGGTGTGGGCCCGGGCGCAGAAGGTGCTGAACTAGCCGGGGCCGGGTCCGGGTCCGGGCCTCAGGCCCAGAGCTGGCCCTGCAGCGCCTCGACCGCCGCCTCGGTGGACTCGGCGGTGTAGATGCCGGTGGACAGGTACTTCCAGCCGCCGTCGGCGACCACGAAGACGATGTCCGCGCGCTCCCCCGCGGCCGCCGCCTTGCGCCCGACGCCGATCGCCGCGTGCAGGATGGCGCCGGTGGAGACGCCCGCGAAGATGCCCTCCTGCTGCAGGAGTTCACGCGTGCGGCGGACGGCGTCCGCGGAGCCGACGGAGAAGCGGGTGGTGAGCACCTCGGCGTCGTACAGCTCGGGGACGAACCCCTCGTCGAGGTTGCGCAGCCCGTACACCAGGTCGTCGTAGCGCGGTTCGGCGGCGACGATCTTCACGCCGGGGACCTTCTCGCGCAGGTAGCGGCCGACGCCCATCAGGGTGCCGGTGGTGCCGAGGCCGGCCACGAAGTGGGTGACGGTCGGCAGGTCGGCGAGGATCTCGGGGCCGGTGCCGGTGTAGTGGGCACCCGCGTTGTCGGGGTTGCCGTACTGGTAGAGCATGACCCAGTCGGGGTGCTCGGCGGCGATCTCCTTGGCGATCCGGACGGCGGTGTTGGAGCCGCCGGCGGCCGGGGAGGGGATGATCTCGGCGCCCCACATGCGGAGCAGCTCGCGCCGTTCCTCGCTGGTGTTCTCGGGCATGACGCAGACCATCCGGTAGCCCTTGAGCTTGGCGGCCATGGCGAGGGAGATGCCGGTGTTGCCGCTGGTGGGCTCCAGGACGGTGCAGCCCGGGGTGAGCCGGCCGTCGGCCTCGGCGCGCTCGATCATGTGCAGCGCCGGGCGGTCCTTGATCGAGCCGGTCGGGTTGCGGTCCTCCAGCTTGGCCCAGAGGCTGACCAGGCCCTCGGCGTTGCCGGGAACGGCGGCGGACAGCCGCGGCAGGCGGACGAGCGGGGTGTTGCCGACGGCTTCGAGCGGACTGTCGTAACGCAAGGGAGGCCTCCGGCCACGGCGGTGAGGGTCACGAGGGGTGGTTCCCCCGCCGGTGGCGGGGGAACCGGGAGGTCAGCGGGCGCCGCCGGCCACGGCGGGCAGGATCGTGACGCTGTCACCGTCGGCGAGGGCGGTGGAGATGCCCTCCAGGAACCGCACGTCCTCGTCGTTCAGGTAGACGTTGACGAAGCGGCGCAGCTCGCCGCCCTCGACCAGGCGGGCGGCGATGCCCGGGTGCCGGGCGTCGAGGTCGGTGAAGAGTTCCCCGAGGTTGCTGCCGTTGCCCTCGACGGCCTTGGCGCCGTCGGTGTAGGTGCGGAGGATGGTCGGGATGCGGACCTCGATGGCCATGGGTGCGCTCCTGTGCGAGTCGTGGAGTGGGTGGGCCGCAGCGGGCGCGGCAGGGCGGACGGGTGCCCGGGGCTCGGCGCCGCCGCAGGGGTGGCGGTCCCGGGTGGGGTGCGGCGGCTCTCAGCGCGAGCGCGCGGGCGTGCCTGGACAGATCGCGCCGGCGTGCCGGCACAGGTCGATGTGCAGGCGCGCCACGAGGCGGGTGCCCGGGGCCTGGTTGCTCACATCGACGGAACGCATGGGCTCATCGTATAGATTCCCGGGCCCGCTTAGACATGCCCGTCTCGGGATCCGGATGTTCCCGTCCCCGGTGCTGAGACGGCGCGGGCCCGCCGGTCGCTCGCCGGCGGTCGGCGGGCCGCGTCCGGGCGGGTGCCGGTCAGACCTGGTACGTCCCGACGACCTGGACGTCTTCCTCTGTGATCTCGCCGTCCACGATGCGGAACGAGCGGAACTGGTAGGGGTCGTCCTCGCCGTTGCCGTCCGCGGTGGAGACCAGGACGTAGTGGGCGAACGGCTCGGAGGCGTAGCTCACGTCGGTGCGCGAGGGGTAGGCCTCGGTCGCGGTGTGCGAGTGGTAGACGATCACCGGCTCCTCGTCCCGGTCGTCCATCTCGCGGTAGAGCTTGAGCAGGTCGCCCGAGTCGAACTCGTAGAAGGTGGGCGAGCGGGCGGCGTTGAGCATCGGGATGAACCGCTCGGGCCGTCCGCTGCCGGCCGGGCCGGCGACCACGCCGCAGGCCTCGTCCGGGTGGTCGGCGCGGGCGTGGGCCACGATCCGGTCGCGGAGTTCTCGGGTGATGGTCAGCATGCGGTCAGGATAGCCACGCCCCGGCGGGTGTCCGCCGGGGCGTCCGAGGCGCGGTCGGCGGGCGTCCGCGGGGTGGGCGACGGACACCGGCCCTCCCGGCGGGGGCGCCCGCCGGGTGGGCCGGTGTCCGTACGAGGCCCGGGATCAGCCGCCGTTGGCGACCTGCGCGTGGTCGCGGCCGGCCTCCTGGGCGGGGCCGTCGACGGCCTGCGGGTCGCGGCGCCGCAGGAAGCGGTAGCCGACCACCAGCACCAGGGCCCAGCCCGGGAACACGTAGAGCGAGATCCGGTTGTCCTCGTCCAGGCCGATCAGGACCACGACCAGGGCGAGGAAGGCGAGCGCGGCCCAGCTGACCCAGGCGCCGCCGGGGGCCTTGAAGCTGGGCGCCGGCAGGCGGCCGGCCTGCCAGGCCCGGCGGTAGCGGATCTGGGAGATCAGGATCATCGCCCAGGTCCACAGGCCGCAGACCGTGGCGACCGAGGTGATGTACTCGAACGCCCGCGCCGGGACGAGGTAGTTGAGCACCACGCCGAGGCCCATCAGCAGGCTGGAGACGGTGATCGCGAAGGCCGGGGTGCGGCGGGAGTTGAGCTTGGTGAGCTGCCCCGGGGCCTGGCCGCGCAGGGCGAGGTCGCGCAGCATGCGGCCGGTGGAGTACATCCCGGAGTTGCAGGAGGAGAGTGCGGCGGTGAGCACCACGAAGTTGATGATGCCGGCCGCGGCCGGGATGCCGATCTTGCCGAAGGCGGCGACGAACGGGCTGACGCCGGGCTGGAACTCGGTCCACGGCACGAGCGAGAGGATGACGACCAGTGCGCCGATGTAGAACAGCGCGATGCGCCAGGGCAGGGTGTTGATGGCGCGCGGCAGGGTCTTCTCGGGGTTCTCGCTCTCGCCCGCGGTGACGCCGACGAGTTCGACGCCCAGGTAGGCGAACATGACGATCTGAAGGGTCATCACGGTGGCGCCGATGCCCTTGGGGAAGAAGCCGCCGTCCTGCCACAGGTGGGTGATCGACGCGGTGTCACCGGCCTTGCTGAAGCCGAGGGTGAGCACCCCGATGCCGATCAGGATCATGCCGATGATGGCGGTGACCTTGACCATGGAGAACCAGAACTCGATCTCGCCGAACAGCTTCACCGAGATCAGGTTGGCCGCGTAGAGGACGACCAGGAAGGTCAGCGCGCTGGCCCACTGGGGTATGCCGGGCGCCCAGAACTTCACGTACACGGCGGCGGCGGTGGTCTCCGCCATGCCGGTGACGACCCAGAACAGCCAGTACGTCCAGCCGGTCACGTAGCCTGCGAAGGGGCCGAGGAACTCCCGCGCGTACTCGGCGAAGCTGCCGGAGACCGGGCGGTAGGTGAGGAGTTCACCGAGGGCGCGCATGATCACGAAGATCACCACGCCGGCGACGGCGTAGGAGAGGATCAGGCTCGGGCCGGACTTGGAGATCGCGGTGCCGGCGCCGAGGAAGAGCCCGGTGCCGATCGCTCCGCCGATCGCGATCATCTGGATCTGGCGGCTGCCGAGTCCCCGCTCGTAGCCCTCCTCGTCCGGTTTGGTGTCGACCACGTGGTCGTACGACTTCTCGGCCATGGTGCACCGTCCTGCTCGGTCTCGGGGGTGGAGAAGTCGTACCACGCACGATCCGGATAGCGGTGTCCATCTGAGCGATATTTGAGCATGCCCTGGCAGGGTTTGCCCGATTTTGGAGGGAAAAGCCGCGGCTGATCGTCCACATGCTGGACCCAACCGCCGGGGCCTGCCCGAAAGCGGGCAGGATCATCCCGGAAGTGCGAACGGGAGAGAACCGCGACGCCCCGCGTACACGCGGGAACTCCCTTGAGTTCAGGCCCCGTTCACCTGACCGGGGCCGTCCGCCCGACCGGCGCCGCTCAGTCGGCCATCGCCTCCAGCAGCGACTCCTGCAGCGCACCCAGCCAGAGGTACGCCATCACCAGCGGCTTGCGCTCGTCGCCGTCCGGCAGCGCGTAGAGGCCCTCCTCGTCGTCCTCGGTGACCTCCAGCCGCACGCCGAGGGCCAGCCGCAGGTCGTTCAGCGCACCCAGCCAGCGCAGCACGTCGGGAGCGCCCAGCTTGAGCACCCCGGCGCCGCCGAGACCGTCCAGCGCCCGGACGACGAACAGCGCGTCGTCCCGCTTGCGGGCCCGCAGGTCCAGCTCGGTGAAGCGGCGGAACTCCCCGGACGCGGCCCGGGCCTCCTCGTCGTCCGGCTTCTCCGGGTCCCGGTAGGCGTCCGGGAAGAAGCGGTTCAGCACCGGGTCGGCGGGCGCCTCGGTCGGGCCCTCGGCGAACAGCGCGGCCAACGGGTCGCCGCCCTCCCCGCCCGGGCCGGGGCCGATCAGCTCCAGCAACTGCACTTCCAGCGAGCGGAGGATGGAGGCCTCCCACTCGTCCAGCGCGATCGCCGCGCCGCCACCGCCGGTGCTCTCGAACAACCCAGCCATCTCTATCGGTCAGCCCGTCTTCGTCGTCTTCGTGTCGTGCGGTCGGCGTTCGGCCGGTCGGCGCGCGGCCGCCCGGCCCGTCGGCCCGGCGTCAGTCGTGCTGCAGCGTCGCCCAGAGGCCGTAGCCGTGCATCGCCTGGACGTCGCGCTCCATCTCCTCGCGGGAGCCACTGGAGACCACCGCCCGCCCCTTGGTGTGGACGTCCATCATCAACTTCCGGGCCTTGTCCTTCGGGTAGCCGAAGTAGGCCTGGAACACGTACTGGACGTAGCTCATCAGGTTGACCGCGTCGTTGTGCACGATGGTCACCCAGGGCGTGTCCGGCTCTGTCACCGGCAGCCCCTCGACCTCAGGGCGCTCGATCTCTGCGGGCGCGACACTCACGCCGGGTCCTCCTCGCTGCACACTCGTCCGTTGGTCCTCAAGCCCCATGCTGCCATCCGGGGGACACCCGGGCGATTCCGACCCGGTCCGCTCGGGGAGAAATCGTCACTCTGACGCTAAGTGGTAGTAGCATCATCCTCATGGACGCCACTTCAGTGCGCGCGGCCGGCTCGACCGCGCTGCTCACCGACCGCTACGAGCTCACCATGCTGCAGGCCGCCCTGCGCAGCGGGGCCGCGCACCGCCGCTCCGTCTTCGAGGTGTTCACCCGCCGCCTGCCGAACGGCCGCCGCTACGGCGTCATGGCCGGCACCGGCCGGGTGCTCGACGCCGTCGAGAACTTCCGCTTCTCCAGCGCCCAGCTCGACTGGCTGTCCGGACAGGACGTGGTCGACGAGGACACCCTGCGCTTCCTCGCCGACTACCGCTTCCGCGGCGACATCCACGGCTACCCCGAGGGTGAGGTCTACTTCCCCGGCTCGCCGCTGCTCACCGTCGAGGGCAGCTTCGCCGAGGCGGTGATCCTGGAGACGGTGATCCTCTCGATCCTCAACCACGACTCGGCGATCGCGGCCGCCGCCTCCCGGATGACCGCCGCCGCCGGCGGCCGCCCGGTGATCGAGATGGGTGCCCGCCGGGCCCACGAACAGGCCGCCGTCGCCGCGGCCCGGGCCGCCTACGTGGCCGGGTTCGCCGCCACCTCCGACCTGGAGGCCGGATTCACCCACGGCATCCCCACCACCGGCACCGCCGCGCACGCCTTCACCCTGGTGCACGACAGCGAGCGGGACGCCTTCCGCGCCCAGATCGCCTCGATGGGCAAGGGCACCACGCTGCTGGTCGACACCTTCGACCTGCACGAGGCCGTGCGCACCGCCGTCGAGGTCGCGGGCCCCGAGCTGGGCGCCGTCCGGATCGACTCCGGCGACCTCACCCTGCTGGCCCACCGGGTCCGCCGCCAGCTGGACGAGCTGGGCGCCGGGAACACCCGGATCATCGTGACCTCGGACCTGGACGAGTACGCGATCGCCGCCCTGGCCGCCGCGCCGGTGGACGGCTACGGCGTCGGGACCAGCCTGGTCACCGGCAGCGGGCACCCGACCTGCGCGATGGTCTACAAGCTGGTCGCCCGCGCCGGGACGGACGGCGGTCCGCTCGTGCCGGTGGCCAAGCGCGCGGCCGGCGGCAAGACCAGCATCGGCGGCCGCAAGTGGGCCGCCCGCCGGCCCGACGCCGACGGCGTGGCCGAGGCCGAGGTGGTCGGCACCGGGCCCGTCCCGGACGAGCTGCGGCCGCACCTCGTGCAGGTGCCGCTGGTGCGGGCCGGCGAGACGGTCGGCCGGGAGCCGCTGAGCGCCGCGCGCGAGCGCCACGTCCGCGCCCGGGCCGCGCTGCCGCTGTCGGCCACCCAGCTCTCCAAGGGCGACCCGGTGCTGCCGACCGAGCTGCTCCTGCCGGCCGACGTGGTGCTCTGACGGGGCGCGGCCCCGACCGACGCACCCCGTCCGACGCACCCCGTCCGGCGACCGACATACCCCGTCCGGACGGACGGCCCGCCCGCGGACGGACGCGGACGCCCGTGCGGGCGCCCGCACGGAGGCACCGGTCCGGACCACCGGACCCGCCTCCGGTCCGGCCACCGGACGGGCCCCGGGGCTTCCGCCCCCGCGCGGCACTCCCTAGAGTCAGCCGTAGAGTTCCCCGGAGCTCCCCGAGAACCCCCCGAGCCCGCACCGCCGGGCCGAGTACTCCCGAGGGCTCCCCCACCGGGGCGCCGCCTCCCGCGGGCCCCCGACATCCGAGGATGCGAGCCATGCACCGGGCACTGATCGTCGTCGACGTTCAGAACGACTTCTGCGAGGGCGGCAGCCTGGCCGTCGCCGGCGGCGCCGAGGTGGCCGCCGCCATCACCGACCTGATCGCCGAGTCCTCCCCCGGCTACCAGCACATCCTCGCCACCCGCGACCACCACATCGACCCGGGTGCGCACTTCTCCGCCGAGCCGGACTACGTCGACAGCTGGCCGCCGCACTGCGTGGCCGGCACCGAGGGCGTGGGCTTCCACCCCAACTTCGCGCCCTCCGTGATCTCCGGCGCGGTCGAGGCGGTCTTCGACAAGGGCGCCCACTCGGCGGCGTACAGCGGCTTCGAGGGGCTGGACGAGAACAACCGCGGTCCGGTGGAGTGGCTGCGCGAGCGGCAGGTCGACGCGGTCGACGTGGTGGGCATCGCCACCGACCACTGCGTCCGTGCGACGGCGCTGGACGCCGCCCGGGCGGGCTTCGCGACCCGCGTCCTGCTGGACCTCACCGCCGGGGTGGCTCCGGAGACCACCGCCGCCGCGCTGGAGGAGCTGCGGGCGGCCGGGGTCGAGCTGGTCGGCGCGCCGGTGGTCCGTTCCTGACGCACCCGGCGCCCGCGGCACCTCCGGTTCAGACCACCAGCAGCTCCACCACGTCCGTACCGCCGGCCAGGTGGGCCTCGCGCAGCTCGCCGCCGACCGCGTCCGGGTCGGCGGCGAGCCGGGCGCCGGAGACGTACACCACCCGGATGCCCAGGTACTCCATCCGGTGCTGGCCGCCGCGCACCCAGGCGGCCTCGCCCTCGCTGACGCAGCGCAGGTCCGAGTCCACCTCCACCGCGACACCGCGCTCGGGCCAGTAGAGGTCCGGGACGGCGATGTACGTACCGCCGCGCATCCGCAGCTCGGGGGCGTTCAACGGGACCGGCAGCAGCCACTCGTCCACCAGGTGGCCGAGCCGCTCCAGCACCGAGTCCCGCTCGGCCGCGAGGAGTTCGTCCAGCGCGGCACGCACCCGGGGCTCGTCGGTCAGCCCGGACTCGATCAGCTCCACGGCCAACTCCCGCACCGTGCAGCCGTTCTCGCGACGGGAGACGGCCTCGCGCAGCACCTCGCGCACCGGCGCCGGGGCTCCCGGGACCGCCGTCCACTCGCCGAGCGCGTCCGCGACCGCCCGGGCCACCGGCGCGCAGGCCAGGCCGTGCACCGAGTGGGCCACCAACTCCCGCTCGGTGCGCCGGATCCGCACCTCGCCGACGTCCTTCAGCCGACGCTGACGGGGGACCAGGACGTCCACCCCGGTCACCGCCGGCAGCCGCGGCACGGCCGCGAAGCCGTACAGCGCCAGCGCGGCCGCACCGGTGATCACCGCCCCCTCGCGACGACCCTCCTCACGGCCGTTCTGCGCGGCGTACAGCAGCGCGGCCCAGATCCGCTGCTCCGGGGTCGGCCCGTCGGACTGCAGCAGGTAGACCCGCGGCAGCATCCGCTGCCAGGGGCCGCCCCGACGGCAGTGCTCGGTGATGACGCGGGCCGGCACGCCCCGGGCGCGCAGCTGACTCGCGGTGACGACGTTCTGCTGACGCTTCGCCAGCTCCTCCAGCGACGGCGGAGGCGAGGGAATCCGGTAGCTCATGCCGACACCATCCCCAACCACCCCGACCCGCGACCGGGAGCCTGACGCACTGTTACGCAACCGTCGCTAAACCGGGATCAGCCCGCACTAAAGTCCTCATACCCTCACTCATTTGGAGTAATTGACGCCCAGCCGGTTGCCATATCTGATCGAAAACGATCGTCGACCTGGTCGCCTGACCCAGAGTGACCAAAGGCATACGGCGAGGGACCCTCCAGGCGTCAATCCCGCCCCGGGGATTGCCTAGGCTTACGTCATGTCACGTGACGAGACCGCCGGCCTCCGCGCGGCCCAGCTCCGCCTCGGCCGCCTGCCCGGATACGTCCGCCGCCCGGACCCCGCCCGCCGCAGCGGCGAGAAGGGCCATACGTACAAGAAGGGCTGGGAGGTCCGCTTCACCGCCCGCAGCGAGGCCGAGATAGCAGAGATCCGCGACCTGGTCGTCGCCGCCGGGTTCGCCCCGGCCAGACCGTTCTTCAAGGGCCACCAGCTCATCCAGCCGGTCTACGGCATGGCGGCGGTGCAGGCCTACCTGGCCGCTAGACAGGCGGCCGAGGAACACGCCGCCCGGGCCGCCGTCGGCGGCCGGCGACGGGCGCCGGGGCGGGGCTCCGGTGGGCACGCACCGACGGTTCACGCGGGCGGGGCGCACCCGGGCGGGACGCACGGCCCCGGTGCACACACCACCGGGGCGCACGCCGGCGGGACGCACGCCGGCGGGACGGCGCACCGCTGCGAGCGCGAGGAAGCGGCCGCCGGGGCAGCCGTGGCGGCTGCGGCCGCGGCAGCCACGGCCGCACAGGCCGCCCGGCGGCGGGCCGTCGAGTCCTTCCCCGCCCAGATCGAGCGGGACACCGCCGCCGACCGGATCTCCCCGTCGGAGGCCCGCACGACCACCTGACGACCACCCCGACGGACACCCCCCGACGGACGACCGCACCGTCCGTCCGCACCGCCCCGGCCGCCGAGGCCAGTTCCGGCCGCCGGGGCACGATCGACGGACGTCGACGGACGTCGACGGACCCCGGAGGACACCCCGTGCACCGACGGACACCCCCGCACGCCGGCGCCCGCGGTGGTGCACGGCCCGTGCCCACTCCGCGAGCGCGGTCCCGGATAGGGCCATGCGTGTGGTCGTGGTGACGCCCGTACCCGCATCCGCATCCCTCGTCACGGTGATCGCCGTTGTGGTCGTGAGTGCGGTTGTGCGGGTGGTTGTGCGGGCGCGGGTTCGCGCCGTGGGCGTGGACGCCAGCCTCCGGAGGGCCTACGGTGGCACATCAACTGCCTTGCAGCCACGGCCGTTCCACACCCTCTGACCAGCCGCGACGCTCTCGCACCTACGCTTCCCACGTCACTGCGCAGCACCACCCCGCCGGACCGGCGCCGGCCCCCCGCCAGCCCCGCCCGACCGCTCCACCGCCCCGTCGCACCCGGTCGCCACCGGAACCGGCCGGGCGGCAGCGGGTTCCGGGCATTCCATCGGATTGGTCACCCAGCGCACCGAGGGCCTACCGTAGAGTGAGCACAGATGATCGACCGTCAGAAACCCATCTCCCTTTCCGAGAAGACGAGATGACCAACCGTCACGCGACTTCAGCCGAGCCACCCCCGGGGCCCGGCGAGCCGGAGGACGTACCACTGGAGTTCACGGCCTTCTGTGAGCTCCACCGCCCCCGGTACCTCAGCTACGCCAGGGTGTGGCTGACCGAGCACGGCGACGCGGCCATCGCCGTCCAGCAGGCGTTCGCCGAAATCGCGGTGCACTGGCGCGAGTTGATGGGAAGCTCCAATCCGACCGCGCACGCCTGGGAGATCCTGCGCGGCACCGTCGCCGAGCGCACCCGCCGGGAGCCGCCGGACCCGGACCGCCACCCGGCCGACGACGACCTGGCGATCCTGCACTACGTCGTCGGCCTCGCCGCCCCCGAGATCGCCGACGTCATCGGCACCGACGCCGCCAGCGTGGCCGGACGGCTGCGCCGCACCATGCTGCGCGAGGCCTCCGGCTGGTGACCTCGGGCGCCACGCGGCCCACGCGCTCCCCGTGCCCCGCCGTGCGGCCCCGCGCGCCCTCCGGACGGCCTCAGACCCGCTCGCCCGTCACGTCGACCAGGTGGTGCACCGGGTCGTGGATCAGGTACCGGGAGAACGACTCGACGGTGAACCGCGCCCCGTCGCTCCGGCTCCCGGTCCGCCGCCACTGCTCGCCGGTCACCCGCTCGAAGCCCGCAGCCAGCGTCTCCGCCGCCTCCGCCAACTCCCCGGCCACCACCCGCGGCAGCTGCTCCCCGTAGCGCTCGGCGACGGCCGTCTCGTCCTGGTCCCAGTTCGAGAACAGCGGGTCGTCCTGGTCGAGCATCAGGTTCAGCCGGACGTGGAACAGCCGGAAGACGTCCCGGACGTGGCACGCGTACTCCAGGTGCGACCAGACCCCCGGCTCCGGCCGGCGACGCAGCTCCTCCTCGTCCCCGGCCAGCACCGCCAGCCAGCCCTCCGCGTTCGCCCGGATCATCCCGGCGACGTCCTCGCGCACCACCCGCGGCGTGTCCAACCCGCAGTCGGGGCAGGGGCGTTCGAGCACCCAGGTCCAGTCCTTGGTGTCGGGGACGATCTCCCCGGCGGCGGCGGTCACCGGAGTCCCGGCAGTCTCGGAGGTCCCCGCGTTCTCAGAAGTGCTCATGTGCCCAGCATGGCCGCCACCGCGGACACCCCACCAGCGGCAGGAACGCCAGCGGCCACCGAAATCCTGCCAGTCCGCCCCCGGGTCCTCGGTCCCCGCATCGCCCGAGCCGACCTCGCCGCCGCCGAAATGACCGACCGGACCGACCGGACCGACCGGACGAAAATGCGTGGACGAACCGGAAACCGTCCCACCATCCTGAACCGCATGACCGCCGACCTAGCCGCGCTCGCCGTGAAACCCACCCTGCACGGGCCCACCGTCCGCCTGGTCCCCCTCGACGGACGCCACACCGACCCGATGTGGGAGCTCTGCTCCGACGAGACGACCAACCGGCTCACCGGCACCCGCACCCGCTTCACCCGCGACCGGATCCACCAGTGGTGCACCACCCGCGCCGACCGGCCCGACCGCCTCGACCTCGCCGTCGAGGACCCCGCCACCGGCCGCTTCCTCGGTGAGACCGCCCTCACCGACGTCGACCCCGACAACGCCTCCGCCGAGTACCGGATCGCCCTCACCCCGGACAGCACCGGCCGCGGCATCGGCACCGAGACCACCCTCCTGGTCCTGCGCCACGCCTTCGAGACCGTCCGCCTCCACCGCGTCCGGCTCGAAGTCTTCGAGTACAACGAACGCGCCGCCCGCGCCTACCGCAAGTCCGGCTTCGCCCTGGAAGGCCGCGCCCGCCAGGCCCACCACTGGGACGGCCGCTACTGGGACGTCCTCCACATGGCCGCCCTACGGGAGGAATGGCTGAGCACTCACTGATACGTCCCGCCGTGCGGAGGCTGCTGGTACGGCGGCTGGGCTCCCCCGGCCGCCGCCCGCCTCCGCCGCCGCGCCTGGACCACCGCCACCGCCGACAGCCCCAGGACCACCGCGCCGGCCGCCGCCGCGCCGATCACGAGCCCGGTGTCGCCCCCGCCCCCACCACCGGCGGCCGCGGGCACCGGGGGCTCCACGGACGGCTGGTCCGTGTCGTCGCTCGCGTCGTCGCCGGGCGGCGTCCCCTTGGTCTCCGGCCGCTTCGCCAGCGGATTCTCCCGAGGCCCGCCGTCCACGGCCGGGTTCGGCTCCAGCGCCTTCGCGGGCGCGAGGATCCCGTAGCCGTAGTGGCTGTTGGGCACGACCGTCCCGTTGGCGGGAGGGGTAGCCGACTTGATCATCCGATTGATGACCTGCCCGGCCGACAGGTCCGGGTACTTGGACCGGATGAGCGCGGCAGTGGCGGAGACGTAGGCGGTCGAGTCGGAGGTGCCGCTCCCCGATGCGTAACTCGTCGCGGTCGCCGAAGCGTGGTAGATCCCCACGCCGGGCGCAACCAGTGTCGTCTCGGAACCTGGTGTGGATCGTTCCCACACGGCTCCCTTGGAGTCCGCTGCTCCCACGGCCACCACCCCGGGGAAGGCGGCCGGGTACTCGACGCCGGCCAGGCCCGACCCGCTGTTGCCCGTCCCGGCCACCACCACGACGTCTTTCGACACCGCGTAGTTGACAGCCTTTCGCAGCTGCGAGTCGAATCGCGACACCCCGGAGAGCGAGATGTTGACGACCTTCGCGTTGTGGTCCACCGCGAAACGAATCGCCTCCGCGAGTTCGCTCTTCGGGGAATCAGCACCTTGCGAGGAGTCAGGATTCTGCGAAGCGCCGGGGCTGGGGTTGTCCGCGTCCGTCGTCACCCGAACCGGAAGGATCTTCGCCTTCGGGGCCAGGCCCATCACCCCTGCTTGTGCACCGTGCCCGTGCCCGGCGATCAGGCTGGCCATCGCGGTGCCGTGACCGTCCTGGTCCAGGCGGCCGTCCGTGGCTCCGCCGGAGAAGTCAGCACCGGGAAGCACCTGCCCGGTCAGATCCTGATGGTCCTGGTTCACGCCGGTATCGATCACCGCGACGACCACCCCGTCGCCCTGGCTGACCGTCCAGACCTTCGCCTCGGCCTCGAAGAACGTCAGAGGCCACTGCTGGTCCCTGACCTGATCGGCCGAGGCCGCCGGAACGGCAAAGCCGACCATCAGTACGGCGGCGGCCAGAGCCGCCGCACCACGCGCCACCCGGCGGCTCGTCAAACCTGGTCACCCCACTCAGCGAGGCATCCCGCAGACCACCGACCTGCGGGATGCGATCAGATCACCCGTCCGTCCACGGACCGGCCTCATTCCACCACGTTCGGGTTCGCCGGCTCGTCCGACGCCCAGGTCTCCTCGTCCTCGACGAGGTAGTCCGGCCGCTTGCCGTCCTTCTCGCGGTCCTTCCTGCGTCCCTGTGCCCCGCTCGGCGGGACGCCGGGCGACATGCCGTTCGCACTCGCGGCACCCGGCTCGCTCCGGACTCGATTCCGCGCTCCCAGCCCGGATCCGCCTTCCGTGAACGCCTGCTTGCCCGGTGATCCCGCCCCCGGTTTCGCCGTCTCCCCGGCGGAACCGATCGGCCGCACCGGAGACCCGGTCGTCTGCTTGCCTCCGGGCGGCAGTCCACGCCCTCCGGCTCCCGAGGAGACCTCGCCACCGCCGACCCGCCCACCGCGCGGCGCAGCGCCCTCCACCGGCGCGACGCCGACAGACAGTCTCCTGTCACCGGCGCCGACCTTGCCCTGGCCGACAACCGGCCCGATCGGCGAAGGGGCCGGGTTCGGGGCCGCAGGTCGGACGGTCTCATGCCCGCCACCGCCCCCGAGCGGCCCGTTGGCAGGTCTCCCGGTTTGGACTGCGTCCAGCCCGGAGGGCTGCGTCCCGGCGAGCACTGGGCTCGGCACGGTCCCGCTCGGAACGGGCACCGGCCTGCCGGAGATCCCGTCACCCGGACCACGACTCGGAGGACCCGACGGCTTCGCCGGAGCCTGCGCCGTGCCGCCCTTGATGCCCGAGTCCGTCGGAACCGACGCACCCTTCACGGCGGAGCGCGCCGCCGTCGGGGACTGGGCGGACCTCGGTCGTTGCACGGACGGTCCGCCGGTCACCCGCGACGACACTCCCGACACGCCGATCGACGTACCCGACACCATCGCGGCCGCTGCGGCCGCCGCCCCGCTCGGATCGTCCTGCGAGCCCCCGTCAGGTGATTCGATCCTCGTCGGCGGCTTCTTCGGATCGTAGGGCTGCGGAGCCTTCAGCGCCGGGGTCGCGATGCGGTAGTGCATGGCGAGGGTCTGCATGACGGTGGCGGCTTCGGCCTTCTTGCGGTCGGCGATGGGGATGTGTTCGTCGTCGCCGCCGCCGAAGACGGAGGCGAGGCCGTCGCCGACGTGGTCCTTGAAGGTGTCCCAGTTGCCCGGCTCCTCGGGCATCTCGCGTTTGGCCTTGGCCATGGCCTCGGAGACGCTGTGGAGGATGTTGGCCGCGTCGTTGGCGTAGGCGGCGGCGTTGTTGATGCCGGCGGCCAGGTTGAGCATGCGGGTGTGGAAGGCGTCGCTGGTGGTGCCTTCCCAGGTGGTGGCGGCTTCGGTGCTGGCATTGGTGAGGGTCAGGCGGATCTGCTTGAGGGTGTCGGAGGCCGCGCGCCAGGGGTCGCCGGCGGCCATGACCGCACCGGGGTCGAGGGCCTGTGCCATGGTGCGGAGTTGGGCGTGGCTGTACTTGGTGAAGTCGGTGTAGACCACGGGCGGTTCGCCTCCGTTCGGGTCCGGGCGGGCGGCCGCTAGATGGTGGCGTTGCCGCGGTTGGACGGGGTGAGGTTCTTCTCGTGCGCGGCCTGGCTGGTGGCGGAGGGCTGTGCGACGGACCAGCCGTCACCGTTGAGCTTGAGCTTCTGCGCGGTGTGCTGGTCCTGTTCCTCGTAGTTGGTGGCGGTGAGGTCGGCGTTCAGCTGGGCCTCGTTCACCGCTTCCTGGAGCTGGTTGAGGACGTCGCGCAGCGCGTCCCGCATGGTGCTGTAGCGGCCGTGGATCTCGGCGGCTTCGGCGAACTCGCCGAAGGCGTTCTTGCCGACGCCGCTGCGCCCGTGGGTGTCGGTGCCGTCGGCGTGTTTCTGGAAGTCGGCGAGCAGGAGCCGCACTTGGCCGGCGAAGGCGCGGAGTTGTTCGATCTCGACGCGGTAGCCCTGGCCGGCTCCGCCGGTCGAACCGGTACCCGTGCCTGATCCCATTTCGGCGCCTCCCCCGTGCGTCCGTCCCTGGCGGTCGGGGCCGGGCCCCGGTGCCTCATGTCTAACACACCGGTTCCGAATCCTGCCCCGGGCTTGGTCAGTTCGCGGTCGTCCCGTCGCGCAGGGCTTCGGCGAGGGCGCGGCGGCACAGGGAGTCGGCGTGCCGGGTGGTCTCGGGGAGGCGGTAGCGGCGGGCGAGGTCGAGGGTGGTGCGGACGGCGGTGTCGAGGCCGATCCGGTGGCCGACGGAGACGAAGACGGGTTTGACGCCGGGTCGGGTGCGGACGGCGCGGCCGACTTCTTCGCCGGTGGCGGGGTCGGTGAGCGGGGTCCAGGAGCCGCGGGGCGCGTCGGGTTCGTGGTGGTCGAAGGTGAAGGGGGTCTTGGCAACGCCGAGGGTGCGCAGGCCGGTGACGACGCCGAGGTGGCTGGCGAGGCCGAGGCGGCGGGGGTGGGCGAGGCCGTAGCCGTCGCAGACGACGGTGTCGGGGGTGCGGGTGAGGGCGGCCAGTGCGTCGAGTACGGCGGGGAGTTCGCGGAAGGCGAGGAGTCCCGGGAGGTAGGGGAAGGCGATCCGGCCGACGGCGGTGGCCTGTTCGACGACGTCCAGGGTGTCCCGGTCGAGCAGGACGGCCGCTGCGACGACGAGGTCGCGGTCGTCGTCGTAGGCGACGTCCACGCCGGCGATCAGGTCACCGGGGGCGTCCTCGTCGTCGTGGGCCCGGACGAGCGGGCGCAGCCGCTGCTGTTCGGCGAGTGCTGCGGCCTCGGTGGTGGGCCAGTCGGCGGGCACGGGCACGGTCGGTTCCCCCGGGGAGTGGTGGTGCTGCGCGGTGGGCGCGGCGTTTGCGTGGTGGTGCGTGTCGTCGACGCGCTGCGGTTCACCGTACAGACCGGGGCGGACGACCCCGGGGTGAGCCCGTGCGCCCCCTGTGCTCCCGGGTGGGGGGACTAGCCTGGACGTATCGAACTGCCGTGCCGGGTAGGACTCCTGGAACCGGCACCACTCCCGCCCGTTTCCCCCGACGTGCGAAGGACCCCCGCCATGCCGCGTCCCTCCGCTGCCCAGGCCTGCCTCGGCTCGTTCACCGTCGTCGCCGCCACGGTGGCGCTGCTGGCCGTTTCGGGCGCCTCGGGCGTCCTGGCGGTCGCGGTCGTGGTGGTCGTCGCGTTGGCACTCGGCACCGTGGTGACGGTGCTGTCGCTCTCCCGCTCGGCGGCCACTGCCGCGACCGCCGGCACCGCCGCAACCACCGAGCCGGGCCCGGTCGAGACGCCCCGCGCCACCCCGGCCGGCCCGACCGCCCCCGAGCGCGCGTACGCCCGGCAGCGCTGATCCGCCGCCGGGCGCAGGAGCGTTCCGCGCCGCCGCTCAGACTTCCGTGGTGACCACCACGGTCTTCGCGGCCTTGTCGTGGATGCACTGCCGGTACGGCTTGTCGAAGACGCCGAAGAGCAGGTCGATGACCCACCAGAGGGCGGCGCAGCAGAGCAGGGCCGGGAGGATGAAGACCGCCGAGCGGGTCCAGGCGGCGGACTGGGTCGGGATGTTGCCGTCGATGAGCATGGCGACGCGGACCTTCGTCGCCTTCTTTCCGAGGGTCTGGCCGTCCCGGCTGAGCATCAGGGCGTCGTAGACGAGGTAGATGAGGCAGGCGAGCCAGAACGCCTCGGCGGAGCCGCTGCGCGCACCGAGGTCGACGAAGGGGCCCACCACGATCAGGGCGACGGCCTGCACGAGGAGGTAGTCGATCAGCCGGGCGAGGATCCGCTTGGGCCAGGTGCCGAGCGGCGGCATGCCGGGGACGGGTCCGCCGCCGGGCGTCCCGTACGCGCCGGGGCCGTAGCCGGTGCCGTAGCCGGGCGGGGGCTGGTCGTACGGATTGTGGTCGTACGGGGTCCGGCCGTGGGCGGGTCCGCTCTGCGCGGTCCCGCCGTAGGTGCCCTGGTAGGCGCCGGGGCCGCCGGGCTCACCGCCGGGCGGGCCTTGCGGCGGCTCTTCGGGCGGGGTCGGGCCCGACGGCTCGCCTTCCGGCGCGCCGCCGCCCGGCTGGGGGGACTGCTTGTCGAAGGAGGGCTTGCCGCCCCCCTCCGGCTGGGGGCCTGAGGGGTCGTGGGTGCTCATGCCCCGAGTAGAACATCACACATTCTCAGGGTTCGGGATATTTCGCCCGTTTTGCTGTCGCTGCCACGGAAGGGCCGAGGGGCTCGGCGTCTCAGACCCGCACCACCCGGGTGCGGGCCGCGCGGTCCTGCCAGCCGCGCCTCGCCGGACGGTCGAACACCGGCCAGACCAGGCCGAGCAGCAGCACCGCGCCCACCTGTCGCACGGTCCACCGGAGCAGTGACCGGCCGAGGCTCAGCCGGGTGCGGGCGGGGGACGCGGCGTCCACCACGCGGATCCGGGCCAGCCGCTTGCCGAAGGTCTGGCCGGTGCGGGCGATCGGCAGCACCTCGTAGAGCAGGCCGACGAGGAGAAGGATGCCGATCAGCACGGCGATCTTGCCCAGCACCACGTCGTCCACCAGCCAGACCTGGACCTGACGGCGGGTGAGGGCGCTGGCCATCCGGGCCTGGTCGAGCTTCTGCTGGAGGTGGTCGGAGACCGAGCGTCCGAGCGGGATGGCGGCGGCGACGGCGACCACCAGCAGCACGACGGTGTCCACCGCCCGGGCCGCGAGCCGGCGCCCCAGCCCGGCCGGCACCGCGGCGGGGGCGGCGGAGCGACGACGGGCGGCGGCCTTCCGGGCCGGCCCCACGGCGGGCAGCGGGGCGGTCGGGGCGACGGCGGCGGGTGCACCGCGCCTCGCGGAACCGGCGGACCCGGCCGACTTGGCAGGCGCAGCGCCCGTGGCGGAGCCACCGGGGCCCGTCCCCTCGGCCGCCGTCTCCTCCACCACCGGCACCGCACCCGCGGCCTCGACGGGCGGGACCTCGGCGGGCGCGGATTCAACGGGTGCGGATTCAACGGGTGCGGCTTCGACGGGCGCGGCTTCGACGGACGGAGCCGGGGCCTTCCGCAGGGCCACTGCCGCAGCGGGTGCGACGGCGGCAGCCGGCGCCACGGCTGCCGGAGCGCGCTCCGGTTCCGCACGCCCGTCCTCCTCGTCGGGCGCCCCCGGAAGCACCCCCCAGGAGACCCAGCGCGGCGCGCCGCCGGTCTCCATCAGCCCACGTTGCGCCCCCGGATCGGCCTGCCATCCCGACTCCCCCGGGGCCGCCTCCGGCACCGGCGCCGGCGCCGGCCCGGGCAGCGCGGCCACCGCCGGCTCCGCGAAGCCCCCGGCGAACGCCGCGCCCGCCGGGCCCCCCTCCCCGAACGACGGGTCCGACATCGCGGTGCCCCCGGCGCCCGCGCCCGCGGCCGACGACGTCGACGACGCCGGCCCGACCGTCCGGAACACCGGACCGCCGATCACCTCCGCCACCCGCGGCCCGATCACGAAGGACGCCCCGCCCGTGGTCTGGTCGAAGTACACCGGCCCGGTGTCGCCCCCGCCCGCCGGCGGCCGCCCCTCCGGCACCGGCATGGGCGCAGGCGCCGGCACGGCGGCCGCCGGAACCACCGGTGGCGGCACCGCCCGCGCCGGCGGTCGGCCCGGGGCGGGCCGCCGGGCCGCGTACCGGGGCGGCTCCAGCAGCTCGCCCTCGGCGGGCGCGGGCCGGCTGGTGCCGGGCACCCAGGCCGAGCCGCCCCAGTACCGGACGAAGCCGGGGATGGAGGGGTCGGGGTAGTAGCCCGGCTGGGGCGCGACGGCCGGGTCGCCTCCGTCGGCGAAGGAGCGGTCCGTCATGGGGGTCTTCTTTCCTGGCAGGTCCTGACGAGGGCAAGGAGAAGGACGGTGGCGGGCGGCGAGGGCCGCGGGAGAGCCGGATGCGGCCGCCCGGGACCGACGAAACCAGTGGAGCGGTGGAGCCGGTGGAGCCGACGAAGCCAGTGGAGCCGGTGGAACCGTGAGTCGACGTGCGCCGCGTCCGCCCGCGCGCACAACCCGGCGCGCCCGGCGCTCGGCGCGCGTGGGGCACCACCGATGGGCGGACAGTCGCCGGGCAGTCACAAAGGGTAGTACCTCGTCGGAGCCCTGACGGGAAGTTCGCGAATCCCCGGACAGCGCCGGGCCGCTCGCGATAAAGAACCAGGCGCGCGGCGAACGCTCGCACGCCGCGCGACCGCCCCCTTCACCACCCCTCGTCGAACTTCCCGAAGAAATCCCGGAAACGTGTGTAAGAGCCGGTGCGGACCGCCCTCTCAAAGGTCACAGGGCCCGGAACCGGGCACACCCCGCAGGCAGAGAGGAAGACGATCATGGAACGCCACGTCAGCGTCGTCGAGCACGAGCTGGAACTCAACCTGGTGCTCTCGCCCGAGCACAGCGTCCCCGTCCCGGCGCGGCTGTCCTACGGCAGCCACGACCCGTACGCGGTCTACATCACCTTCCACCTGGACACCGGCTCCCCGGTGACCTGGGTGTTCGCCCGCGAGCTGCTGGTCGAAGGCACCTTCCGCCCGTGCGGCCAGGGCGACGTGCGGATCTGGCCGACGCGGTCGGGCCGGCGCAGCGTGCTCTGTCTGGCGCTGAGCTCGCCCGCCGGCGACGCGCTGCTGGAGGCGCCGCTGCCGGCCGTCGCGGCCTGGCTGGAGCGGGCGCACCGCCTGGTGCCGCCGGGCAGCGAGCTGGCCGCGCTGGACATGGACGGTTCGCTCGCCGAGCTGCTCGCGTAGGCGTGCGCCGCAGCATGCAGCGCGCGCAGCACCACGCACCGGAGCGAGGAAGCAGGAGCGGCGCCCCCGTCGGCTCAGCGGGCCGCGGGGGCCTGCTGACGACCGCGGGCGGCGTCGGGGCCGCCGGCGTCGCGCTGTCCGGGCAGCCGGATCGCCGGCACGCCGGCGGAGCGTCGCCGCGCCCCTATCCGGATCGCGGCGGCCAGCAGGAAGCAGAGGCCGACCCAGGGGTAGACCGAGGTCGGCAGCTGGCGCCACGGTGACATGTGGAGGACGGCCACGCCGACCGGCTTCGCCGCCCACATCGCGAAGGAGAGGAAGGCGACCAGCGTGGCCCAGAAGACCGCCCGCCAGCGCAGTCGCCGGACGCCGGCCGGGCGGGCGTGCTCGACGGAGGCCTCGGCGGCGAGCAGGACGAGCAGCGGCACGCACCAGACCCAGTGGTGGGTCCAGCTGATCGGGGAGATCAGCACGGCGGTGACGGCCGCGCAGCAGACGCCCCAGGCCTCGGCCCGGGGCAGCCAGCGGGCGCTGCGGGCGGCCCAGGCGGCGACGGCGAGGCCGGTCACCGCGACCAGGCCGGCCCCGAGGGTGGCGACGGTGCCGGGGTCGGCGCTGTGCAGCAGGCGGGCGAAGGCGCCGCGCAGCGACTGGTTGTCGACGATCCAGGTCTTGCCGACCCGGGAGGAGTCGTAGAGGTACTTGGTCCAGAAGCCCCAGGTGGCGTCGGGCAGCACGAGGGCGCCGAGCAGGAAGGTGCCGAGGAAGGTGAGGCCGGCCACGAAGGCGGCCCGGATCCGGCCGGTGACCAGCAGGTAGACGGCGAACAGGCCGGGGGTGAGCTTGATGCCGGCGGCGATGCCGATCGCCACGCCCTTGCTGCGGCGCCCGTCCGGGCGGGTGAGGTCCCAGAGGACCAGGCAGGCGAGCGCGAGGTTGATCTGGCCGTAGCGGAGCGTGGTGAAGACGGGCTCCAGCCAGACCCCGAGGCCGGTCACCAGGATCACGCCGATCGGCCGCAGCTCGCGGCGCGGCCAGCCGACCAGCTTGAACGACAGGTGGGTCAGCAGGGCGAGCAGCCCGACGTTGCCGAGAGTGATCACGATCCGGAGGACGGGGACCGGGAACCAGGTGGTCGGGACGAACAGCATCGCCGCGAACGGGGGGTACGTCGCGGGCAGGTTCCACTCGGTGACGCGCAGCCCGTACAGGTCGGAGCCGTCGGCGACGGCGGCGCCCTCGGCCCGGTAGACGATCATGTCCACCATCGAGGTGTGGACGAAGTGGCGCACCACTGCGTACACGACCAGGGAGAACAGGGCCAGCGCGGAGGCGGCCAGCAGCGGACGGCGGGGGGCCTCGCGCAGGGCCCGGACGGGAGCGCCGAGCACGCGGCGCAGCCGGTCCGACAGGGGCTCGGGCGAGGGGTCGGGTGCGGTCCGCACCGGGCTTCGCTCGTCTTGCACCGCTGTCACTGTCCACTCCGTCCACCGCTCGGCCAACCAGCGACGATACCGGATGCCACCCGAACGGTACGGGACTCGTTCGACTACGGAACGCGACAAAGGCGCCCCGGCCGGCCGCGCAGTGGCTCGGGGTGGAGCTCGGAGCGCGGACGGCCGGGGCGGGGAGGGCCACCAGGGCCCGGGAGGGGCGTGGGCGGTCAGCCCGTGTACGCCCCCAGGGCCCGGGTGAAGTCCAGCGGCTGCTGGACGATGCTGCTGCAGGTGGCGTCGGCGTAGCCCTTGGCGCCACCGTCGCAGGCCTTGTCGCGGGTGCCGGACCACATGGCCAGCCAGGCGAGGTGCTTGGCCTTGGCGAAGTCGGCGAGCTGCTTGGCGTCGGCCACGGTGAAGACCTCGCTGGCCACGTCGTTGACGCCGATCATCGGGGTGACCGCGACCCTGCGCCAGGCGGCCGCGTCGTCCAGCCCCAGCACGCTCTTGACCTGGGCCTGGGTGGCGGTGGCCGCGGCGATCGCGTACTTGCCCATCTGGCCCTGCGGGTTGGGGGCGACGCCGTCGCCGAAGTCCATCGCCATGATGTTGACGGCGCCGATCGCGACGCCGTTGGCCTTGGCGTCGGCGACGAGGTTGACGCCGTCCTGGGTCAGGCCGGAGGGCAGCGCGGGCAGGGTGTAGGAGACGTCGATGGCCTTGCCCTTGGCGGCGGCGTTCTTCTGCAGCTGGGCGACGGCCTGGGCGCGCCGGGTGTTGGCGGCGGCGTCGGCGATCGCGCCGCCCTCGACGTCGAAGTCCAGCTTGGTGGCGCCGTACGCGTCCACGACCTTCTGGTACGCGGCCGTGAGGTCGGCGGTGGAGGAGCAGGCGAGGGCCAGTTCGCTGCCGTTGGCGCCGCCGAAGGAGATCCGGACGTCGCCGCCGATCGCCCGCAGCGCGCCGATCTGGGCGGCCACCGCGTCGGCCGACAGGTCGCTGACGCCGCCCCACTTGGGCACGCAGCCGCCGCCGGACACCACGAAGGCGAGGTTGAAGTTCTTCACGCCGCTCGCCTTGGCGGTGGCGACCAGGTCGTACGGCGGGTACAGCGAGGTGTCCACGTACGGGGCGAAGCCGGCCCCGGCGCCGACCGGAGGAACGGGCACACCGGTCGCCGTGGGGGTGACGGTCGGGGTGGGGGTCGGCGCCGGGGTGGTCGGCTTCGCCGTGGCGGTGGGGCTGGGCTTGGCGGTGGCGGTCGGGGTGGCACTCGCCGTCGCGGTGGGGGAAGCGGTCGGGGTGGCCGTGGCGGTGGCGGTCGGACGCCCGGAGGGGGTGGGCGGCGTCCCGTCGCCCGCCTTGCAGGAGACGTTGTTGATCAGGCAGTTCCCCGGCTCGGCCTGCGCCGCGCCCGCGCCCTGCGCGACGAAGCCGACCACCACGCTCTTGCCGGGCTCCAGTCGCTTGCTCCAGGACTCCGGCCTGACCGTGACGTGCTGCCCCTGGGTGGTGAAGGTGGCGTTCCAGAGCGAGTCGATCTTCGCGCCGGCCGGCAGGTCGAAGCTGAGCGTCCAGTCCTCGATCGGGCGGCTGTCCGGGTTGGTGACCAGGTACTGGCCGGTGTAGCCGGCGTCCCAGGTGCTGGTGCGGCTGTAGACGGCGCCGAGCGAGGCGGCGCTTGCCGAGGAGGCGAGGACGACCGTCCCGCCCGCGACCAGGGCGGCGGCGACCGCGGCGGCCCCGACGATCGCGCCCTTGCGGCTGCGCCTGCGACGGCCGGAGCGGCGGGTGGGCTGGGTGGTCATGGCGCGTTACCTCCGCGGGTGACGTCGGTCGGCCGCCGTCCGGGGCGCGGGGTGCCTGCGGACGTCCGGGCGGCCGGCCCGGCTCGGTCGGGTGACCGGCGCGACCGACGCTAGCGGCGGCCCGGGGGCCGGAACGGCTTGCTGAGAGAGGGGTAGAACTCCCTTAGGCCGCAGTTAAGGAAGACCCCTCCGCCGACCCGCCGTCACCACCGGAACCACCGTCACCACCGGAGGCCGCCGTCACCACCGGAGGCCGCCGGAGCCCGCCATCAACCGCCGGAACCGCGACCGCCGGCCCGTCACCGCTGGAAGAGCGCTCCCCGGCTCCGCCGCCGTCCGGTCCGAGCGCCCGCCGCCTCCTGCGGCCGGGTGCGCAGCCGCAGCCTGGTCTCGGCGCCGCCGAGGACGGCGGAGCGGCCGAGCGCGAGGTCCCCGCCGGTGGTCTCGGCGAGCTTGCGGACGATGTCCAGGCCGAGGCCGGTCGAGCCCTCGCCGCCGTGGCCCTCGCCGCGCTTGAGGGCGGCGGCCGGGTCGCTGTACCCGGGGCCGGCGTCGCCGACCAGCACGATCACCGAGGAGTCGGTGGCCAGCACGTCCACCGAGAAGGCGGTGCCGATGGCGGTGTGCCGGAAGACGTTGCCGAGCAGCGCGTCGACGGCGGCCGCCAGGTCGCCGCGCTGGACGGGTACGGGTGCCGGGCGCTCGGCACCCGCGAGCTGCCAGCGGCGCCCCTCGTCCTCGGCCAGTGCCGACCAGAAGCCGACCCGCTCGCGGATCACCTCGGCGGCGTCGCAGCCGACCGTGACGGCGGGCGCGTCCTCGGGGGCGCGGCGGGCCGAGCGGATGATCTGGTCGACCTCGCGCTCCAGTTGGGCGACCGCGTGCCGGGTGGCGTCGGCCGCGTCGCCGTCGCCGAGCGAGGCGGCGTTGAGCCGCAGCACGGTCAGCGGGGTGCGCAGCCGGTGGGACAGGTCGGCGGCCAGTTCCCTTTCGGCGGCGAGGAGTTGGACCACCCGGTCGGCCATGGTGTTGAACGCGTGGCCGGCCTCGCGCAGTTCCTCGGGGCTGCCGTCGACCTGCTTGCCCGTCACCGGGACCCGGACCGCGAGGTTGCCTGCGCCCAGGGAGCGGGCGGCGCCGGCGAGCCGCCGGGCGGAGGCGACGATCCGGTTGCCCATCCGGTCGGCGACCAGCACCGAGATGGCGACCAGCGCGAGCGCGACGGCGGAGAGCACCAGCCAGGCGGTGGAGACGCCCCGGGTGAGGTCGCTCTCGGCCACGAACACCTCGACGACGGCCGTCCGCCCGGTGTCCACCGCGACCGGTTGGAGCAGGGCGTAGCCGCCGGGCACCTGCACGGTGAAGGAGCGGCCCTGCCCGCCCGCGGTGGCCACGTCGCCGGCGGCGGCCCGGCCCTCCCCCAGCGTCGGGCCGCCGGGCCCGCCCGTCCCGGGGGTCCCGGGGGTCTCGGGTCGGCCCGCGGCCGGCAGGTGGACCGCCATCCGTCCCTGCCCGCCCGCGTCCGTACTGGCCAGGGCCCGGGTGACGGCTTCCTGCTCGGTGGTGATCGCGAGAGCCGGTCCGAGCGCCGCGGCCTGGCGTTCGGCGGCGGTGAACGCCCGGTCCCGGGCGGTCTGCTGGACCATCAGGCCGAGCGGGATGAGGAAGGCCAGCGCGACCATGGTGGTCCCGGCGACGGCGGCCTTGATCAGGGCCCAGCGCAGCGAGTGCCCGAACCTCCTCATGTCCGGTGCCCCGCCGGGCCCCCGACGGCTTCCAGCCGCACCCCGACGCCGCGGACGGTGTGCAGGTAACGGGGGTTGGAGGCGGTCTCGCCGAGCTTGCGGCGCAGCCAGGAGAGGTGGACGTCGATGGTCTGGTCGCCGCCGTAGGTCTGCTGCCAGACCTCGGCGAGGATCTCCTTGCGCGGCACGACCACGCCGGGGCGGGCCGCCAGGAAGGCCAGCAGGTCGAACTCACGGCGGGTCAGGTCGAGCAGCCGGTCGTCCAGGGAGGCCTCGCGCCGCTGGAGGTCGATGGCCAGTCCGCCGACCCGCAGCACCTGGGCCACGGGGGCGGCGCCGCTGCCGAGCCGGCGCAGCACGGCGGCCATCCGGGCACTGAGGTGCTCTCCGGAGAAAGGTTTCACCAAGTAGTCGTCGGCACCGTCGTTGAGCAGCCGGACGATCTCGGCCTCGTCGTCCCGGGCGGTGGAGATGATCACCGGCACGTTGGTCAGGCCCCGGATCATCTTGAGCGCCTCGCTGCCGTCCAGGTCCGGCAGGCCGAGGTCGAGGATCACCAGGTCGCAGCCGACCTGGGCCACCTCCCGCAGCGCCTCCAGCGCGGTGCCCACGCTGCGGACCGCGTGACCCGTGTCGGTCAGGTGGCGGATGAGGGCGGAACGTACGAAGGGGTCGTCCTCGACCACGAGCACTGTTGCCATGGGCCTGCACGGTACGCCATCGGGGGGCAGTGGTCTGTACCTCGGGGCCACGTCCGGACATTGTGCAACTGCCCTGAGGAATGGCGGGGGTGCCGGTCTCGGGCGGGGCGGAAAGTACGGCAGGATGTGCGCACGATGCGGAACGGACTGGTACAGCTCGGCGCCTGGGCGGCGGCCACCGGGGCGGCGGTGGCGCTGTCCTGGCTCGGCGTGCACGCGGTGCTGACCGGCGCCGCGTTCGAGCAGCCCACGGCGCTGCCACTGCCCTCCCCCAAGGCCGACGGAACGCCGTACTCCCCCACCGCCGCCCCCGAGCAGCCGCGGCCGGCCGAGCAGCCGGCGACCCCGACGCCGACCCAGCCGACGTCCCCGCCCGCCACCGCGACGCACGGCACGACCCCGGCCACGACCGCCCCGCCGCCCACCCGGCGGCCCACCCCGACGCCCACGCCGACGTCCACGGTCAAGAGCTACCCGATAGCGGGCGGCAAGGTCGCGCTGGACCTGATGCCCGACCGGGCCTCGCTGGTCTCCGCCACCCCGGACCCGGGCTGGCAGATGCAGGTGTGGAACGGCCCGCAGTGGATGCGGATCGACTTCACCAGGGACGACCAGGCCAACTCGGTCTTCGTCTACTGGAACGGGCACCCGCCGATCGTGGAGACGGCCGTCCGCTGACGGGTCGGCGCCGATCGGGCCGGGTCGGGCGCCGATCGGGCCGCCCCCGGATCTCCCCGGGTCTCCCCGCCCGGCGGCACTCCGTCAGAACCCGTCGTGCGGCACGTAGCCCGGCAGGTACGGCCCCGCGTACCCGGCCCGGTCGACCAGCGTGTGCCTCGTCCCGCCGGGCACTCCGATGGTGGCCAGCACCACCGTGCCGTACGCGTCCCGTGCCCGGTACGGCTCGGCCAGCGACAGCGCGCCGCGGTCGACCGCGTAGTCGTAGGCGTAGTAGACGTCCGGCACGCTCACCGCGACGTCCAGCACCCCCTCCCCGCACCGCTCCAGGTACGCGGCCAGCTCCCGGCCCCGCGGGCCGATCGCCTGCACCAGCGAGGTCAGCACGATCCGCGTCCCCGGCGCGGCGAGCACGTACGAGGTGGTCTCCGGCTCGCCGGTCTCCGGCCCGGCGTACGCGGTGCACCGCAGCCCGAGCGCGGCGCAGTAGCGACGGGCCGCCCGTTCGGCGTCGCCGACCGCGAAGACCACCGCGTCGGCGCGGCCCGCCGGCAGCGGCCCCGGTTCGCCCGCGTCCGGTGTGACGCCTGCCCGGAGCAGGACGGGTTCGGCGGCGGTGTCGGTCATGACGGCCCTCCCGGTGGGCGTAGGGACGACGCTGGGGCCCCGGCGCCGGGGTGGGGGCCCGGGCAGGGGGTGGTGGCTGGAGGGTGGCGCCGAGCCGACCGACGCGCAACTGTTCCGTTTCCTCCTGGTCAAGCTGTGCCCCGGGGCGGGAGAATCGGCCGCGCAGCTGTACAGAATGCCCACCGGAGGACGGTGCCGCGATGCCCCCCGCCCACTCCCCGAGCCCCCACGACTCGCCCAACAGCGCCGCCCCGCAAGGTACTTCGATCGTGGGCAGCACGAACGACACCATCGACGCCCTGGACGGCCGGCTGATCCGGCTGCTCGCCGAGGAGCCCCGGATCGGGGTGCTGGAGTGCTCGCGCCGGCTGCAGGTCGCCCGGGGCACCGTGCAGGCCCGCCTGGACCGGCTCCAGGCCAAGGGGGTGATCGGCGGCTTCGGCCCGGAGGTGGACCCGGCGGCGATCGGCTACCCGGTGACGGCCTTCGCGACCCTGGAGATCTCCCAGGGGCAGGGCACGGACGTGCGCGCCCACCTGGCGAGCGTGCCGGAGGTGCTGGAGCTGCACACCATCACCGGGATCGGGGACATGATGGTGCGGATCGTGGCCCGGTCCAACGCCGATCTGCAGCGGGTGATCGACCGGGTGGTCGGCTTCGACGGGATCGTCCGCTCGTCCACCGCGATCGTGCTGGAGAACCCGGTGCCGTACCGGATCCTGCCCCTGGTGGACCAGGCCGCCGCCGAGTAGTCGCCGAGGCGGCACGCGCCGGAGCGTCCCCGCCCCGGCCCCGGACCCGTACCGTCCCGGCGCGCCCGGATCAGCAGGAGGGGACGCTGCCGCCGCTCTTGAGCGCCTTCAGCGCCGAGACCGCCTCGTCGAGCGTGCCGACCGGCACCAGCCGCAGCGACTTCGGCGTGTTCACCTTGGCGTCCGTGCACTCGTCCCTGGGCAGCAGGAACACCGTCGCGCCGTCCCGGGCGGCCGCCTGCGTCTTCAGCGGGACGCCGCCCACCGGGCCGACGGTGCCGTCCTTGTCGATGGTGCCGGTGCCCGCGATGGTGAGCCCGCCGGTGAGGTCGCCGCCCATGCCGTCCCCGGCCAGCTTGTCGACGATGCCCAGCGCCAGCATCTGGCCGGCGCTGGGGCCCCCGATGTCGCCCAGGTCGACCTTGACCTTCACCTGGTCCGGCGACAGGTGGAGGTAGCTCAGCGCGGCCGCGGTCGCACTGTCCTGCGACTCTGCCATCTGCTGGGCGGTGACCTCCTCGGCCTTGGCCGGGTCGCCCTGCGGGTACACGGTCTCGGTCGGGCGGACCGCCTCCTTCGGGTCGAACCAGGACTGCATCGACCGCAGGAAGGTGTTGCGCTGGTCCGGGTTGGTCGCCGTGATGGTGACCATCCGCAGCTGCCCGTCGGTGGTGCGCAGCGGGGCTCCGGTGATGGTGAGCACCGGCTTGTCCTGGTAGGTGCCCAGGGTGTCCGCGGTCAGGCCCGGCCAGGTGAGGGTGTACGGCAGCGGGACGAAGGCGGCCACGCCGAACAGCGCGGCGACCAGCGCCCCGCACAGCGCGAGCGCGCGGGTCCGCGGGGAGGTGAGGGCCTTGGAGAGCTTGGTGTCGGACACAAGGGGAATCCAAACACACCCGGCGCCCCGCGCGGGCGCTACCTCAGGGCGTCCGCCACCTCGGTCGCCGCCTCCACGACCCGGGGTCCGACCCGCTCGGGCACCATGCCGTTGAGCATCACCACGCCGACGCTGCCCTCGATGCCGCTCAGCCCGAGCAGCGCGGCGGCCGCCCCGCACGCCCCGGACTGCTCCTCCGCACGGGTGATGACGAAGCCCTGTTCGGGACGCCGCTGACTGGGGAAGGCGCGCGCGTCCAGGATCGCCCGGCCGGCCGCGCTCTCGGTGAGCGGGTGGCGCAGGCCGGTCCGGTAGGCGACGTGGAAGTCGGTCCAGCTCGGCTCGACCACGGCGACGGCCAGCGCCTCGTTGCCGTCCACGAGGGTGAGGTGGGCGGTGGCGCCGAGGTCCTCGGCGAGGCTGCGCAGGGCGGGCAGCGCGGCCTCGCGCAGCAGCGGGTGCACCCGGTGCGCGAGCCGCAGCACGCCGAGTCCCACCCGGGCGCGGCCGCCGATGTCCCGGCGGACCAGGCCGTGCTGCTCCAGGGTGGCCAGCAGCCGGTAGACGACGGTGCGGTTGACGGCCAGCCGGGCCGCCAGTTCGGTGACGGTCAGCCCCCGCTCGGAGTCGGCAAGGAGCTTGAGGACCCGGACGCCGCGGTCCAGGGTCTGGGAGGTCTCGGCTGTCACGACGGGCAATCCTTTCCGCGGCGCTCGCGGGGCGGGCGGCGCCGGTCCAAGGTCGGTGTCGCGCGCAGGTGGGGGTGGCCGCGCTCGGGCCGTGCGCGACGTCGTCCTTGACGCCGGTACGGCCCTGCGGCGCCGTCCCGCGGGGTTTGCCCGACGGAAGAGCGTGGGGGAAAGGTAGTGAAGGAAATGTCGCGGCGGAAGTGGTTGTCCAAAATTCGGGCGTGATCGACTTCAACACCGTCGCGAAATGCGGACGAAAACGCCCAAAGCGCCGGGCCGGTCAGCGCACGGGTTCGATCCGGGTCCGATGTCCGGACACTTCGGGCCGCGGGCCCCCGCCCGGGGCCGGGCGGGGCGGGGAGGCCGGCCCGGGAGGGCCCGTCGGGGTGTTACTTCGCCCACTCCCGGATCCGGGCGATCCGCGCCTTGAGCTGGTTGGCCGTGGCCTGCGCGGTGAGCGGCCCGCCGCACTGGCGGCGCAGCTCGTTGTGGATGGTGCCGTGCGGCTGGCTGGTGCGGTGGTGCCAGGCGGCCACCAGCGCGTTCAGCTCCTTGCGCAGCTCCCGCAGCTCCTGGTGGGTGACGACCGGCCGCTCCTCGGCGGGCAGCTCCAGCAGGTCGGCCTCCTCGGCCGGCTTGGCCTTGGAGCGCTGGATCTGGCGGTGCTGGCGCTTCTGCAGCAGCATCTGGACCTGGTCCGGCTCCAGCAGGCCCGGGATGCCGAGGTAGTCCTCCTCCTCCTCGCTCCCCGGGTGGGCCTGCATGCCGAACTCCATGGCGTTGTACAGCACCCGGTCGAAGACCGCGTCGGAGCCCAGCGCCTCGTAGGAGAACTCCTCGCCGCCCGCGCCGTCCGGCCCGTCGTTGGCCCGTTCGGCCTCGGCGAGCAGCCGGTCCTCCTCGTCGAAGAGGCCGTCGCCCTCCTTCTTCGGCCGGTCCAGCACGTGGTCGCGCTGGACCTCCATCTCGTTGGCGAAGCTCAGCAGCATCGGGATGGTCGGCAGGAACACCGAGGCGGTCTCGCCGCGCTTGCGGGCGCGCACGAAGCGGCCGACGGCCTGGGCGAAGAAGAGCGGGGTGGAGATCGAGGTCGCGTACACCCCTACGGCCAGCCGGGGCACGTCGACGCCCTCGGACACCATGCGGACCGCGACCATCCAGCGGGAGGTCCCGGCCGAGTAGTCGGAGATCCGCTTGGAGGCCTCGGTCTCGTCGGAGAGCACCAGGGTGACCTTCTCGCCGCTGATCTCGCGCAGCATCTTGGCGTAGGAGCGGGCCACGGTCTGGTCGGTGGCGATCACCAGCCCGCCGGCGTCGGGGATGGCCTTGCGGACCTCGGTCAGGCGCCGGTCGGCGGCCTGCAGCACGGCCGGGATCCACTCGCCCTGCGGGGACAGCGCGGTGCGCCAGGCCTGGGCGATCAGGTCCTTGGTCATCGGCTCGCCGAGCCGGGCCTCCAGCTCGTCGCCGGCCTTGGTGCGCCAGCGCATGTTGCCGCTGTAGCTGAGGAAGATCACCGGGCGGACGACGTGGTCGGCGAGCGCGTTGCCGTAGCCGTAGGTGTAGTCGGCCACGGACTTGCGGATGCCGTCGCTGCCCGCCTCGTACTGGACGAACGGGATCGGGTTGGTGTCCGAGCGGAACGGCGTACCGGTCAGCGCCAGCCGGCGGGTGGCCGGCTCGAAGGCCTCGAAGCAGGCCTCGCCCCAGGACTTCGAGTCACCGGCGTGGTGGATCTCGTCCATGATCACGAGGGTCTTGCGGGCCTCGGTCCGGTTGCGGTGCAGCATCGGGTTGACCCCGACGCCCGCGTAGGTGATCGCGATGCCGTGGTACTCCCGGGACAGCGGCCCGGAGGAGTACCCCGGGTCCAGCTTGATGCCTATCCGGGCGGCGGCCTCGGCCCACTGCTTCTTCAGGTGCTCGGTCGGCGCGATCACGGTCACCTGCTGCACCAGGTGGTTGTGCAGCAGGTACGAGGCCAGGGTGAGCGCGAAGGTGGTCTTCCCTGCGCCCGGGGTGGCGACCGCGAGGAAGTCGCGTGGCTGCGTCTCGATGTACTTGTCCAGCGCACCCTGCTGCCAGGCCCGCAGCTTGCCCGCGGTGCCCCAGGGGGCGCGGCCGGGGAAGGCCGGGGAGAGGTGGTGCGAACCGGCGGTCGCGGCGTGGCCGGCGGACCGGGCGGGCGCCTGGATCTCCGAGGCGTCGGAGAACAGCGGCATCGAGGAGGCGGCGGCAGTACTCACGGTCTCCGAGGGGGGATCATCGCAGGTCAGAGGCGGTTTAGCGGCCCCGTCCCGCGGTCGGGCGGCGATCGGACAACCCGCCCAGCCTACCGGCCCGGCGCCGTTCGGGCCTCCAGGCGGGCCCCTTCGGCGGGCCCGCACGGCCGGATTTCGATGTGACGCGGATCACGCCGGATCGCGCGCGGAACCGGGTAATCACGACCGTCGGGACGACTCTCACCGGGGTGAGGCCGCACCGACCACCCCTGCCGAAGCGCGGCCCGCACCCGACCGAAGGGACCGCCCGTGCGCACCGTCGAAGAGACCGTCCAGGCCCGCCTGATCCTCTCCCCCCACCGCTCCGTCCGGCTGCGGGTCGTCCTGTCCTACCTGCCCGAGGACCCGCTGGCCGTCCGGATGACCTTCCCCGCCGAGTTCTCGCTCGACGACGACGCGGAGGACGGGGCCGGCGAGGACATCGTCTGGATCTTCGCGCGCCAGCTGCTCTCCTCCGGCATCGAGGTGCCGACCGGCGTCGGCGACGTCCTCGTCCGGCCGTCTCCCGCCCGGCGCACCACGGTCGAGCTGCGGGCCCCGGAGGGCACCGCGCTGCTCCGGTTCGACACCGCCGACCTGCGCCGTTTCCTGTGGCGCAGCCGGCTGCTCGTCCCCGAGGGCGACGAGCACCTGCACCTGGACGCCGACCGGGCCCTCGCCCAGCTGCTCGGCTGAGCGGCGGCACGGCCGAACGGGGGGAACGGCCGGAACGGCCGGCACGGGGAGCAGGGCGGAGCGGCAGGAACGGGCGGCGGGGCGGGCACGGCACGCGCCCCGTCCGCCCCGCCCCGCCCTCAGCCCGACAGCTTGCGCATCAGCCGGACGCCCTGCGCGGCCGTCAGGTGCGGCAGGTACGCCTTGCCGATCGCCCGGGTGATGCCGGGCAGCGCGGCCGGGTCGGGGTAGGCCATGTACATCGGCCGGTACTCGGGCTGGAACTTCGCCTTGAACGCGAGCAGCGAGCGGAAGCCGTAGACCGGCTCCAGCACCTTGCCCATCCAGTCCAGCATCCGCTGCAGCCCGGTGGGCTCCTCGTCCTGCCCGGTGCGGGCCAGCGGCGCACCCGACAGCGACAGGAAGCGGGCGCCCTCCTCCTTGAAGCCGAGCGCGGCCGAGGCGATCAGGAACTCGTTGACGCCGCGGAAGCCGTCCGAACGGCGGCGCATGAAGTCCAGCGTCCAGCCGACCGGCACGCCGTCCTCGTACACCGGCATCCAGCTGGTCAGGCCGTGCACGACCCGCTGCTCGTCCACCGCGACCAGCACCCGGACGTCCGGGTCGTCCAGCTCCTCCAGTCCGCCGAGCGTGAAGCCCATCTCCGGCAGGCCCTTCTCGGAGACCCACTCCTCGGAGATCGCCCGGATCTGGTCCCGCAGCGCGAGCGGCGCCTCGGGGTACGCCCACCACTCCGCGCTGATGCCCTGCTTGCCGGCCTTGTTGAGGGCGGTGCGGATGTCCTGCCACTTTCGGCCGGTGAAGGCCAGCTCGGGCAGCGGGACCACGGTGTCCTCGGCGACCTGCACCGAGCGCCAGCCGAGCTGCGCGGCGGCCTCCCTGGTCTGCCCGCAGACGCTGTAGAAGCAGGGCGTCCAGCCGCGCGCGTCGCAGAACCGGGCGAAGCCCGCGACCGCCCGGGCCCGGTCCTCCGGGGCGCCGAACGGGTCGCCGGTGGTCAGCGCGACGGTGCCGATCACCCGGTAGGCGACGCCCGCCCGGCCCTGCTCGTCGAACCAGTAGTGGTTGCCGTCCCAGGTGGTGATGAACGACAGCGTCCCGCCGCCGTGCTCGGTGAGCAGCGCCCTGGCCCGGGCGGCCGCCGCCGCGTCGGTGTGCAGCACCGGCCTGCGGAAGGCGGTCAGCAGCGCGACCAGCGCCACCACCCAGAACGCCAGCCCGCAGTAGGTCTCCAGGAAGCGCGCCAGCGGGCCGACCGCGATCGGGTAGTCCGGCGTCAGGTCGTTGTACGCGGGCGGCAGGAACTGCGCCGGCAGCCCGTGCAGCAGCCGGCGGACGTTCGCCCCGGGCTCGAACTGGTCGGCCACCAGGCGTCCGAGGCCGACGTACGCGGCCGAGGAGACCAGCGCGGCGCCGCCGAGCACCAGGGCGAGCCGGCGCACCGCGGGGCCGGACAGCCGCAGCCGGAACCGCTTGCGGGTGGCCAGCAGCAGGCCGGTGGTCAGCAGCGGCAGCAGCATCGCCTCGACGAAGTACTGCACCACGTCCCGGCTGACCGGCCCGGCGTCCAGGTACAGCCAGCCCAGCAGTGCCGTCCAGAGCAGCTCGGTGGCGATGGTGACCAGCCAGGCGAACCGCAGTCCCCGGCGCAGCCCCTCGGCGAGCACCAGCAGCAGGGCCGGGAACAGTGCGGCCATCAGCCGGCCGGGGGTGTCGAAGATCCGGACGACGGCGTGCGCGCGGGCGCAGTCGTGCGCCGACTGCGCGCAGAGGTCGGCGACCTCGTCCAGGCTCAGCCGGTGCGAGAAGTACAGCTCGGAGAAGGTGTTGAACGGGCCGCTGGCGTTGTCGTACAGCGAGGCGATCAACGGCCCGAAGGCGGCGGCGACCAGACAGAGCGCGACCAGCACCCGGGTCTCGGAGTGCGAGGAGCGGTGCGAGCGCAGGTACGGGCGGCCGTGGCTGAGCAGCGCGCCCGCGCCGACTCCGACCAGGGCGGCGGCGCACCGCTGGACGCTCTGCAGGTGGCCCACGTACAGCGTCATGACCAGCGGGACGAGCAGCACCAGCAGGTGCAGCCGACGGCGCCAGAGCACGGTGAGCCGGTACCCGAGCACCCCGGCCAGGGCGAACAGTCCGACGCCGGGGCCGACCGAGATCTGGTCGGCCACCGAGGCCGTCCACTGCTCGCCGGCCGAGGAGCCGAAGGCGACCAGCCCGACGCCCAGCAGGGTGCCGACGACCTGCCCGCCGACCAGCACCGCGAGGGTGCGCAGCCGGCCGAGCCGGTGCTCGGCGGCCGGGCCGACCAGGAGCAGCAGCAGGCTGCTGAACACGTACGAGCCGATGCCGGAGCACCAGGCCGTCGAGGTGACCGGCGACCACCAGTGGCCCTCGGCGAGCGTGGGCAGGCCCACCCCGGCCCGGTCCAGCAGCCGTTCGGACGGTCCGTGGCGCAGGCTGCCGGTGGCCGCGCCGACCAGCCAGAGCCCGGCCAGCAGGGTGAGCGTCAGCGGCGCCGCGCGCAGCCGGGTGCCCAGCACGCGGGCCGCCCGCCGGACCCGCTGCGGGCGCGGCTCCTGGGTCCGGGCGACGGGCGCCCGGTCCGTGCCCCGCTCGGAGCCGCGCTGCGCGACGACCCGCTCGGACTTCTGATCGTTCTCGCCGACGGCGGCGACCGCGGTCCCCGCCCCGCTCACCGGGTCAGACCGGTCTGCTGGGCGAGCCACGGGATCTGCTGGACGATGCCGGGGCGGAAGACGACCCACCCGTGGCCGCCCGGCATCAGTTCGAACTTCGCCTTCATCCCGGCCCCCTGAACCGCGCGGTAGATCTTCTCCATCTGAGGCTTGAACTCTTCGTCGGTCGCGCCGACGAGGAGCGCGACGTTGGTGTCCGTGAACTTCTTGCGGCCCATCACCTGCACCGGATCGACCGCGTCGAACTTCTTGCCGTCCCCGCCGAACGCGGCCTTGACGGTCTGCTCCCGGGTGCCGAGGGTCGGCTCCTCCTGCCCGGACATGTCCAGGACGGTGCCGTACACGTCGGGCGCGTTGACCCCGAGCTGGAGGGCGCAGGTGCCGCCCATCGAGGCGCCGCCGATCGCCCAGGACTGCCGGCCGGTGGCGGTCTGCAGGTTCTGGTGGATCCAGTAGGGGACGTCCGACGCCAGATAGGTCTGCGTCTTGGCGATCTTCGAGTCCATGCAGAGCGAGTTGCCCCAGGTCGAGCCGTTGTGGTCGGGCATCACCACGATCGGCGCGAGCCCGCCGTGCTTGGCGGCGAACGCGTCGAGCACCTCGTTGATCTGCCCGGAGAGCACCCAGTCCCCCGGCTGCCCGGGCTGGCCGGTGAGCATGACGACCACCGGCAGCAGCGGCCGCGGGGTGGCCTGGTAGGCGGGCGGGAGGTAGACGTACGCGTCGCGGGCCTTGAAGCCCGACCGCAGGCCGGGGATCGGCACCACGGAGACGGTGCCCTTGGCGGGCAGGTCCGCCGGGGGCTGCCAGACCTCGTCGAGCACCTTGTCCGGCGGGGCGGCCACGGTCTGATCGGCCTTGGGGACGAGCCCGTCGGTCTTGGTCAGCCACGGCGCCAGCATCACGCGCCCGCTGGGGAACTGCCCGAAGCCGATGTTGACCTCGGAGGCGGCCATCAGCAGCACCAGCCCGCTCAGGCCGAGCGCGATGCCGCGCCGGCGCCAGGTGAGCCGGCCGAACCGGTAGCCGGCCAGGCAGAAGCCCAGCAGGGCGACGGCTATCCACCAGGTGACGTACTCCGGTGTGCCCTCGGGGAAGGGGTGCCACCAGCCGTCGACGACGGCTTCGAGCAGCAGGCTGAGCGCGGCCGCGGTGAACAGCGCGGCGGGCAGGCGCACCCGCCACCAGCTGCGGCGGCGGCCGACGGCGAGCGCGAACAGCGCCAGCCAGCCGGCTGCGAGGACGGCGTGCGGGATCGGGCCCTCGGTGAGCGGCCAGTCGATCGGGTTCCAGCGGGTGGCGAGCGTGAGCGTGGTCATGCGGCTTTGCCCGGATGGGTGGTGTCGGCCAGGAACCCGTAGGCCACGACGTTGCCGTCGTAGCCGTGCTCCTCGCTGTAGGCGCCGCCACAGGTGATCACCCGTAGTTGCGCGTCGGCGGCCTGACGGTAGACCCGATCGTCCGGGAAGTCCTTTCGGTCGTGCACTTCGATGGCGTACAGCTGGTAGACGGCGGTGGCCCCGTCCGCCCGGGCGATCTCGATCCGGTCTCCTCTACGGAGCGCGCCCAGATGATAGAAGACGGCCGGACCCGCCTTGTTGTCGACGTGCCCCGCAAGGATCGCGGTACCGCGCTGACCGGGGCTGGCCCCGCCGCGGTACCAGCCCGCCAGGTTCCGGTCCGCCTCGGGCGGGGCCTGGAGGTGGCCCTCGGCGTCCAGCCCGAGCGCGGTGACCGGGGCGTCCAGGCGGACGGCCGGAATGCGGATCCGGGTGGGCGCCGACGGCCCCAGCGGCGGGACGACGGAGACCGGCGCGATGCCGGCCTGGGCCTGGCCGACGCCCGGGGCGGGCGGCAGCACGGGCGAGCCGCCGTCGTGCAGCAGCCAGGCACCGAGCACCAGCGCGGAACCCGCCGCCAGGGTGCCCGGCCACGGGCTCCTGCTCTGCTGGACGCCCACGGGCGCTCCCCTCTGCCGACGGAATCCCGCTTCCTGGGAGTTTCCTGGGAACAATTCAACCGGATCGGACTGTAAGGCACGTCCATACGACGGTCGTACCGACACCCGCCGATCGGCAGGGCTGCCGGCCGCTTCCCTGCGCCGGGTGCACATGCGGTCGCGGAGCGCGATGACCGCCCCCCATCGACGGTCACCGCGGGACCACGTCCCGACACGAGCATCCGACGGTTCTACGGCCGGGATCGGTTGCGGCGTTCGGGCGATCACTTGCGACCGCCCGCTGCGCCTCTTCGACCGAATCCGCCCGCGTGCCATGCTGACGCGGTCACGGGTTCGATCCGCCGGACATCCGATCGGACCCACACTCCCGCACGTTGACGAACGCCCGATGAACGGAGTGATCATGGACGCTCTCTCCCGCCGCACCCTGCTGACGGCCGGCGCCGCCACCGCCGCCACCCTGGCGGCCGGCTGCGGCAGCAACCACGCCGGCGGCGGCGAGCGGGCGACCGGTTCCACCGGCGGGGACACCGAGCAGAGCGCCACCCCCGCCCCGGTCCCGGACCCGGCCGTGAAGCCGCAGGCCGTCCTGATCGGCGACGGCTCCACCTCGGACACCGGCGCCCAGCCGCACCAGCCCGTCCCCGAGCGGCTGCTCCCCGGGCAGCGCCCGCCGCAGTTCGTGGTCTTCTCCTGGGACGGCGCCGGAGAGCTCGACAACGGCCTCTTCGGCCGCTTCCGCCGGCTGGCCCGGGAGCACGACGCGAAGATGACCTTCTTCCTCAGCGGCCTCTACCTGCTGCCCGAGGCCAAGAAGGACCTCTACCGCCCGCCGCAGCACAACGCCGGCGCCTCCGACATCGGCTACCTGAGCGACCGGCACATCCACGACACCCTGGAGAACGTGCACGCGGCCTGGCTGGAGGGCCACGAGATCGGCACCCACTTCAACGGCCACTTCTGCGGCGCCACCGGCGTCGGGAGGTGGTCCCCGGAGGAATGGGACAGCGAGATCCAGCAGGCGATGGACTTCGTGACGAACTGGCGCACCAACACCGGCTTCACCGACCTGCCCGCGCTGCCCTTCGACTACCGCAAGGAGCTGATCGGCAGCCGCACCCCGTGCCTGGAGGGCCAGCGCAACCTGCTGCCCACCGCGGTCAAGCGCGGCTGGCGCTACGACAGCAGCGGCAACGGCACCCAGGTGTGGCCGCAGAAGATCCAGGGCGGCGCACTGTGGGACCTCCCGCTGCAGTCCATCCCCTTCCCCGGGCACACCTTCCAGGTGCTCTCGATGGACTACAACATCATGTACAACCAGTGCGGCACCAACACCAAGGCCGACCCGGCGCTCCACCCGGGCTTCCAGGCCCAGGCCCGCGACGCCTACCTGATGGGCTTCGACCGCACCTACAACGGCAACCGGGCGCCGTACATCATCGGCAACCACTTCGAGGAGTGGAACGGCGGCATCTACATGAACGCCGTCGAGGACGCCCTCAAGGCCATCGCGGGCAAGCCGGAGGTCCGGCTGGTCTCCTTCCGCCAGCTGGTCGACTGGCTGGACGCCCAGGACCCCGCGGTGCTGCGCAAGCTGCAGACCCTGGCCCCGGGCCAGTCCCCGACCGGGGGCTGGGAGGCCTTCCTCGGCACGCCGGCGGCGCCGCCGGTCCCCTCCCCCGACACCACCGCCGCCGCCACCGCGGCCGTCACGACCGGCGCCACCGCCGGCTGACCGTCAGGACCGGGTGCGGACCCGGCCGGCGAGCAGCGCTCCCAGCAGCGCCACCCCGGCCATCACCAGCAGGATCACCGCGAAGGCGCCGGGCGAGCCGGCGCCTTCGGCCTGTTCGTGGCCGGCCGCCGGGGCGCCGTCGCCCAGCGCCGCGAACAGCACCCCGGCGAGGCCCGTGAGCAGCACGTTGCCCAGCGCGTCGCTCATCTGCAGCGCGGCCGAGTTGGCGCCGGCGTCCTCCGGGGCGGAGAGCTTCATCATCAGCACGCTGACGCTCGCGATGGCCAGGCCCATCCCGACACCGCCGATCCCCCAGGCCACCGAGGCCACCCAGGCCGGCACCGCCGGGACCAGCACCAGCGCGGCGCCCGCGATCGCCAGCGCGGTCAGCAGGAAGCCGCCCCGGATCATCGCGCCGCGGTAGCGCTCGGCCCCCGGCCGGCCCTGCAGCCAGGAGCCCAGCGCCCAGGAGAGCCCGCCGCTGGTCAGGGTGAGCCCGGCCAGCGTCGGCGACAGGCCGCGCTGGGTGGTCATCATCAGCGGGATGAAGGCCTCGGCCGCGAAGAACGCCCCCGCCGCCACCCCGCGCAGCAGGATCACCGTCGGCAGCCCGCGCCCGGCCCGCAGGGTCCGCTTCGGCAGCAGCCCCAGGACGGCCGGCACCAGCAGCGCCGCCCCGGCGATCCCGGGGAGCAGGCCGATCAGGTCGCGGCGCTGGCCCGCGTACTGCAGCAGGCCCGCGCCGAGCGCCGCCATCGCGGCGAGCAGGGTGCGCCGGCGGTCGAAGTCCGCGCCCCTGAGCACCGGGTGGTCCCTCCCCCAGCCTCCGGCCGGGGGGACCCCCATGGAGCGGCGCAGTGCCGGGCCCATCACGGCCAGCGGCAGCAGGATCAGCACCGGGACGGCCAGGAAGACCCAGCGCCAGCCGAGCTGCTGGGTGACCGCCCCGGCGACCAGCGGGCCCACGATCGAGGGCAGCACCCAGGCCGAGGAGAAGGCCGCGAACACCGACGGCCGCAACCGCTCCGGATAGGCCCGGCCGACCACCACGTACAGCGCGACGATCACCAGCCCGCCGCCGAGGCCCTGGATCGCCCGCCCGGCCACGAACACCCACATCCCGGGCGCCGTCCCGGCCACCAGCAGGCCGGCGCCGAACACCGCGATGCCGGTGAACAGCGGCTGCAGCGGTCCGCGCCGGTCGCACCACTGGCCGGAGACGACCAGGGCGAACAGCGTGGTGGTGAAGTAGCCGGAGAAGGCGAAGGCGTACAGCCCGAGGCCGTCCAGCTGGCGGGCCGCCGTCGGCATCGCGGTGTTGACGGCCGTCGCCTCGAAGGCGATCACCAGGACCACCGAGACGATCCCCAGCGTCAGTGCGCGGAAGCGGCCGCTGAGCACCCCGCCGCCGGGATCGTCGTGGGGTATCGGTACCGGGTCGACCGAGGTGGGGGAGGCTGTGGTCATACGGAACATCGTAAGAGCCGTCCGCCCCGATGACCCCTGACCGGGGTCGGCGACCGGCTCGGCCGGTGCGGCACCGGTCAGTGCAGCACCTTGAGGCCCACCACGCCGGAGACGATCAGCAGCAGGCAGCCGATCCGGGCCACGGTCACCGCGTCCCCCAGGACGGCCATGCCGTAGAGCGCGGTGCCGACCGCACCGATGCCGACCCAGACCGCGTAGCCGGTGCCGATCGGAATGGTGCGCATCGCGTACGCCAGGCCGCCCATGCTGAACAGCAGCGCAACGCCGAAGACGAGGGTGGGAACGAGGCGGGAGAAGCCCTTGGACGATTCCAGGGCGACCGCCCAGACGGTCTCCAGGAGACCCGAGACGATCAGAACGAGCCAGGCCATGACGGCGATGCCTCCGCAGTCCACAGCGGCCGGGTTGCCGCTGAACTGCGCCGTCTTGTCGTCACCGGGTACGACGCGCTCGTCCGGGGTGGCGGGAATTCGCCACCGGCCTTCGACCGTAGCACACATTGCCACACAGAATTTACAAAACTTCGTTGACCCCCTTCCCCCGGATCCGCCACCATGAATTCACTGGCCGTGTGCCCGAGTGGCTCAGGGAACCGTCTGCAAAGCGGTTAACGCGGGTTCGATTCCCGCCACGGCCTCCACGAAAAGGAATTGCCGGCCGACCCGGAAAAGTCGACCGGCAATTCCTTTCCGCATTTCTCCGCTCAGGCGGTGACGGCGTCCTCCGCCCGGATCGGCAGCCGGCCGACCGGCAGGCCGGTGGCGGCGCGGACGGCCGCGGCGACGGCCGCCGGGGCGACCACCGCGGGGGCGGCACCGACCGCCTTGGCGCCGAACGGGGCGACCACGTCGCGCTCCTCCAGCAGCGCGGCGATCCGCACCTCGGGGGTGTCCAGCGCGGTCGGCAGCCGGTAGCCGGTGAGCGAGGGGTTCTGCAGCACACCGCCGGCGGTCTGCAGGTCCTCCAGCAGCGCCAGGCCCACGCCCTGGGCCACGCCCGCCTCGATCCGGTCCTCGATCTGCCGCGGGTTCAGCGCCCGGCCGACGTCCTGGGCGACCGTCATCTCGACCACCCGCACGGCGCCCAGCTCGATGTCCACGTCCACCACCGCGCGCATCGCGCAGAACGAGATGGAGACGAAGGCGTCGCCCTGCCCGGCCTCGTCCAGCGGCTCGGTGGGGTGCGGACGGCACTGGGCGGTGGCCCAGAGCTCTTTGCCCTCCAGCGCCTCGGCGACCGGCATGCCGAGCACCCCGTCGTAGGAGGTGATCTTGCCGTCGGCGATCTGCAGCAGCTCCGCCGACATCCCGAAGTTGGCCGCGATGGGCTGCAGCAGCTGGTGGCGGACCATCAGGGCGGCCCGCTCGACGGCACCGCCGGAGACCCAGGTGTGCCGACCGCGGGCCGAGGGCCCGGCGATCGACTGGTCGCTGTCGGCCGGCGCGATGTAGACCTCGCTGACCCCCAGCACGGTCTGCACGATCTGCCGGGCCAGCGTGGCGAAGCCCTGCCCGGAGTCGACGGCCGCGCAGATCACCGTGGCGTGGTCGCCGCTGACCCGCACGGTCGCGGTGGACACCTCGTCCTCGCCCTCGGCGCCCAGCATGTGCACCATGCCGACGGCGTAGCCGATGCCGCGCCGCACCGCCGCCGGGTCGCCCGCGCCGCCGGGCCCGCCGGGCAGCAGCCACTCGGCGTCCGGGTCGTCCACCGGCAGGGCCGGCAGCGGCTCGTCCGCGACCGCGTCCAGCAGCGCCCGCACCGGCGCCGGGCAGGTGACGGCCTGTCCGGTGGGCAGCGGGTCACCGGTGGACATCGCGTTGCGCCGGCGGATCTCCACCGGGTCCACGCCCACCCGGGCGGCCAGCTGGTCCAGCTGCGACTCGTAGGCGAAGCAGGCCTGCAGCGCGCCCTCGCCGCGCATCCGCCCGGCCGGCGGGTTGTTGGTGCGCACCGCCCAGGCGTCCACGAAGACGTTGGGGCAGAGGTACGGTCCGACCGAGAACGCCGTCGCGGCGGCCAGCGCCTCGGCGGAGACGTCCGCGTAGGCGCCGCCGTCCAGCAGGATCTGCGCCTCGACCTTCACCAACGTGCCCTCGGCGTCGGCGTGGTGGCGGTAGCGCAGCAGCGCGGGGTGGCGCGAGGCGTGGGTGTGGAAGGACTCCTCGCGGGTGAGCGTCATCTTCACCGGGCGGCCGGTGCGCAGCGCCAGCAGCGCCAGGGTGACCTGGAAGGAGAGGTCCTCGCGGTCGGTGGTGGCGCCGGGCACGCCGGTGACCACCAGCCGGACCCGGTCGGGCTCCAGGCCGAGGCAGGCGGCGGTGCGGTCGCGGTCGCCGTGCGGGTCGGTGGAGGACAGGTGCAGCTCGACGCCGCCGTCCGGGCGCGGCACCGCCAGCCCGGCCTCGGCGCCGAGCGGTGCCGGGTCCTGCCGGCCGACCTGGTAGAGGCCCTCGACGACGATCTCGCCGACCGCGTCCGGGTCCCCGGTGCGCAGCGGCAGGTGGCGGAAGAGGTTGCCGTCCGGGTGCAGCGCCGGAGCGGTGAAGGACTGCTCGGGGTCGGTCACGGGCTCCATGGGCTCGTAGTCGACCGCGATCAGACCGACCGCCAGCCGGGCGGTGTCCGGGTGGTCGGCGGCCACCGCGGCGATGGGCTCGCCGTGGTGGCGCACCACGCCGGCGGCCAGCACCGGCCGGTCGGCGACGACCGGGCCGGCCGGGGCGCCGTCAGGGGTGCCGTCCGGGCCGGGCGGCAGGTCGGCGGCGGTGACCACGGCGTGCACGCCGGGCAGCGCCAGCGCGGCCGAGGTGTCGATGCCCCGGATGCGGGCGTGCGGGTGCGGCGAGCGCAGCACCGCGCCCCACAGCAGCCCCTCGGCCCACAGGTCGGCCGCGTACGGGTAGATGCCGAGCGCCTTGGGCAGCGCGTCACTGCGCAGCGGGGAGCTGCCCAGTCCGAACGGCTCCGGTGCGCCGCCCTCGCCGCCGTCCTGCTGGAGTGCTGCGCCGATGTCGGTAGGCGACGTCATGATGCGTGGTCGTCCTCGGGGAGCCGGATGCCGTGGGCGGGGGTGGCGCCGTACGGGACGCCGGCCGGGGCACCGCCCTCGACCGGGGCACCGTGCGGGTGCGGGGCGTACGGGGTGCCGTGCGGCGGCGTGCCGTCGTGGACGGCGCCGGGCAGCGGGGTGCCGTGCGCGGGGGTCGGCTCGTAGACCGGGGCGTCGTAGCCGGTGTCGTACCCGGTGCCGTAGCCGTTCTGCTGCTGGTGGCCGTCCGGGTAGGGCAGGTAGGTGCCGTGGGCGGGGGTGCCCTGGTACGGCTGCTCGGGGTAGCCCTGCGGCGGGTAGTAGACCTGGTCGTCGGCGGTCTGGGTGGGGACGGCGCCCTGGACCTGGATCGGCACGGTGTCGTAGACGCCGGTGTCGTAGCCGCCCGACACGTCACCGTAGGGCATCCCGGCCGGAGCGTGGGGCTGCTCGACGGGCTGCGGAGCGACGGGGTGGGTCTCGGCGGGGTGGGCCGCGAGGTGCTGCGGCTCGACGTACTGCTGCTGCTCGGCGTACTGGGGCTCGACGTGCTGCGGCTCGACGTGCTGCGGCTCGACGGGCGGCTGCTCGGCGTACTGGGGCTCGGCGGGCGGCTGCGGGACGTGCTCGATCCAGGCGTCGGCGTCGGTGTAGACCGGCGGCTCGACGGCGGGCCGGGGTTCGGCGGGCAGCGCGGACAGGGCCTCGGCGGCCGCCTCGGCCGCCGGGTCGGCCGGTGCCCCGGTGGCGGTCTCCCCGGCCTGTGCGGCGGTGGCCTCGGCCGCCTCCTCCGCCTCCTCGGCCTCGACCGCACGGGCCTCCGCGACGGTCTGCACGGCGGCCAGCACGCCCTTGTAGCCGGTGCAGCGGCAGAGGTTGCCGCAGAGCGCCTGCCGGGCCTCGACGTCGGTGGGCCGGTGGTTGCGCTGGAGCAGGTCGTGCACCGCCATCGCCATGCCGGGGGTGCAGTAGCCGCACTGCACGGCGCCGGAGGCGGCCAGTGCCTGCTGGACGTCGCTCGCGCCGCCGCCGGCCGACAGGCCCTCGACGGTGTTGATCTCGCTGTCGGCGGCCAGCGCGGCGGGGACCAGGCAGCCGGCCACCAGCTGGCCGTCCACCTGGACCGAGCAGGCCCCGCACTCGCCCTGTTCGCAGCCGTCCTTGGCGCCGGCCAGGCCCAACCGCTCGCGCAGCACGTAGAGCAGGCTCTCGCCGATCCAGGCGTCGGTGACGGGCCGTTCGAAACCGTTGACCCGCAGCGTGTAGGAGGCGCACGGGCGCAGCTCGCGGCTGACCTGCGGGGAGAGGCCGAGCGGGTCGGCGTCGAGGGTCTCGATGGGGTCTGTGGTCACTTCAGCGCCCTTCCCAGTGCCCGTCGGGCCAGCACCGCTACGGTACGCCGCAGCCGAACGGCCGCCGCGGTCGGCCCCTCGGTCACGGCTTCCCAGGCCCCCTCGGCGCCGTAGTTGTCGGGGACGCAGGCAGTGGCCACGTACTCGCCGAAGGCGGCGTTCGCGGCCGGGTCGATCTCGCGGCTGCCGTCCCAGTCGATGCAGCCGGCCACCCAGGCCTCGGCCTCCAGCGGGCGCAGCGGCACCGGGGCGACGGCGCCGACGGCGCAGCGCACCGAGCGCCGGGCGGGGTCGAGGACGAGGGCGACGGAGGCGGTGGCGCGGGCCGGGCCGCTGCGTCCGGTGGCCTTGAGGAAGACCTGCGGGGCGTGCAGCAGCGGGACGCGCACCCAGGTGAGCAGTTCGCCGGGGCGGACCGGGTCGAGGCCGGTGAGCAGGTGGCTGACCGGTACCTCGCGGCTGGCGCCGGCCCGGGCGAGGGTGACGGTGGCCTCCAGCGCGGTGAGCACCGGGAGGGTGTCGCCGGCCGGGGCGGCGGTGACGATGTTGCCGCCGAGGGTGCCGACGTTGCGGACCTGCGGCGGTCCGGCGGTGCGGGCGGCGTCGGCGAGGGCGGGGATGAGCGCGGCGAAGTCGGGGCGGTCCATCCGGGCGTGGGTGAGTCCGGCGCCGAGCACGGCGGTGCCGCCGTCCTCGTAGCGCCAGCCGCGCAGTTCGGTGATCCGGCCGAGGCCGACCAGGGCGGCGGGGCGCAGCCGTCCGGCGTTGACGGCCTCCATGAGGTCGGTGGCTCCGGCCACCGGTACCGCGGCCGGGGCGGCGGCCAGCGCGTCGACGGCCTCGTCGAGCGAGGCCGGCAGCATGATCGTCCGGTTCACCTGGGTCCCACCGTGCTCCACTTGCTCATCGATCGCCTGCCGCCCGCGGCCTTGGGCCGTGGTGTCCGCGTCAGCAGCCCGGCCTGGCCCGTAGGGTACGGGCGATCGGGCCGGGTTGGGCAACTCTGGCACACAATGCTCGATGATCATTTCGGGGCCGGTGAACGGGACTGCCCGATTGGGACCGTTACCGGGCGGTATCTGCCCCGGCCCGGATGGGGCCGGGGCAGATGTTCATCTGTTCTTGACGTCCGACGACCACTCAGAAGTTCCCGGCGGGTGGCACCCGTGCCCGTCGCCGCCTCCGGTGGACAGCAGTGCGACGCCCCGGCGACGCCCTCGCCTACCGCACCGGCGGCGGGCCCTCGATCGGCCGGCCGGCCACCCCGGGGCGGCGCTGCCAGGGCAGCGGCCCGTCCGCCGGGCGGTACTCGACGCCGAGCGCGTCCAGCGCCTTCAGGTGCGTGGCCAGCCGCCGTTCGAAGCCGGCGAAGTCGCGCTCGGCCGGCCGGACCGGCAGCTCGGACCAGGCGACCTCGGCGAAGGCGACCAACCGGGGGAAGGCCCGGTAGTCGATGTCCCGGGCGCTGTCCGCGAACTCGCTCCACAGGTTGGCCTGGGTGCCGATCACGCGCCGCGCCGCGGCCCGGTCCAGCTCCGGGGGCACCGGCTCGAAGCGGTAGACGTCCTCCAGCGTGCGCACGAATCCGACCGGGATCGGCTCGTCCGGCCCGTCCGCCTGCCGGTGGTCGAAGTAGACGTGCTGCTCGGGGCACATCACCACGTCGTGCCCGGCCCTCGCGGCAGCGATCCCGCCGCCGAAGCCGCGCCACGAGGAGACGGCCGCGCCCGGGGCGAGCCCGCCCTCCAGGATCTCGTCCCAGCCGATCAGCCGGCGGCCGCGCTCGGCGAGCCAGCGGTCGAAGTGCCGGATGACGTGGCTCTGCAGCTCGTCCTCGTTGGCCAGGCCCAGCTCGCGGATCCGGGCCTGGGCGGCGGCGCTGTCCTTCCACTGCTCCTTGGGGCACTCGTCGCCGCCGAGGTGGACGAACTCGGACGGGAAGAGCTCCAGCACCTCCTCCAGCACCCCCTCGAAGAAGCGCAGGGCCTCCTCGGAGGCGTTGAGCACGTGGTGGCTCACCCCCCAGTCCGTCCAGACGCCGAGCGCGGTGGTGTCCACCACGTCGGTGTTGCCCAGTTCGGGGTAGGCGGCGACGGCGGCCTGGGTGTGGCCGGGCAGGTCGATCTCCGGGACGACGGTCACCCCGCGCGCGGCCGCGTACGCGACGATCTCGCGCAGGTCGTCCTGGGTGTAGTAGCCGCCGTGCGGGCGGTCGTCGCGCCGCTGACCGGAGCGGTAGCCGACCATCGAGCGTTCCCGCCAGGCACCCCGCCGGGTCAGCCTCGGGTAGCGCTTGATCTCCACCCGCCAGCCCTGGTCGTCGGTCAGGTGCAGGTGCAGCACGTTGAGCTTGTGCGCGGCCAGCAGGTCGACGAAGCGCAGCACGTCCGCCTTGGGCAGGAAGTGCCGGGCGACGTCGAGCAGCGCGCCGCGCCAGCCGAACCGGGGTGCGTCCTCGATGTCGGCGCCGGGCAGCACCCAGCCCTCGTGGCGCAGCGGCGACCGCCGGTAGGCGTCCGGCCCGAGCAGCTGCCGCAGGGTCTGCGCGGCCCAGAGCGCGCCCGCCGGGCCGCCCGCGGCGAGCAGCGCGTGGCCGGGGCGCACCGTGATCCGGTACGCCTCGGCGGCGAGCGCGTCGTCCCGGACCAGTTCGATGCCCGCGCCCGGCCGGCCGGGGCCCAGGGGCAGCCCGGTGGCGGCGGACAGCGTGCCGCGCAGCCAGCGCTCGGCGTCGGCCAGCGCGGGCGGTGCGGTCAGCGTGGTGGCGGCGTCGAGCCGGAAGTCCTCGTCCGGGCGGCGGACGGCACTCGAAGGTGCGGGAATGAGGTCCATTCCGACATCCTGCCCACGCCCGGAACGATTGGCATAGACCACCGCGCGATCGCGGTGCCATGCAAAACGGCCCTGCGGGACCGCGGACTACTTGTTGTCGCCGTCGCCGCCCTGCGGCTTGCCGATGCCGTCGTAGATCTCCTTGCACATCGGGCAGACCGGGTACTTCTTCGGGTCGCGCCCGGGCACCCACACCTTGCCGCACAGCGCCACCACGGGAGACCCGGAGAGGGCGCTCTCCATGATCTTGTCCTTCTGGACGTAGTGCGCGAAGCGCTCGTGGTCGCCGTCCCCGTTGGACACCTGCGGGACGGGCTCGACCAGGGTGCCGGTGCCGAGGCCGCGCTCGGGCTCAAGAGTGCTCATGAGTGCCAAGTCTATGGGCGCCCCGGGAAACCGGGCCAGTGTCGCGCCGCGGGGCCCGTTCCTCAGTTCATCGTGGGGTCGTCCGGGTAGGTCGCCAGCAGGGCGAGCGGACCGCGCTGGCGGCGCAGCACCGAGCGCCACAGCCGCTCCGGCTCGGGGCTGGAGACGTCCCCCGGCTCGCAGTCCACCAGGAACCAGGCGCCGCTCTCCAGCTCGGCCTCCAGCTGCCCGGGCGACCAGCCGGCGTACCCGGCGAAGATCCGCAGGCTGCCCAGTTCGCCCGCCAGCACCTCGGGCGGCGCCTCCAGGTCCACCAGGCCGATCGCGCCGTGCACCCGCCGCCAGCCCAGCGGCTCGCCGGTGCCGGGCTCCCCGGGCGCCACGGCGAGGCCGAGCGCCGAGTCCAGCGCCACCGGCCCGCCCTGGAACACCACGGCCGGTTGCCCGACGAGCCTGCCCCAGCCGTCCAGCACGGCGCCCACCTCGACCGGCGTCGGCCGGTTGAGGACCACACCGAGCGCCCCCTCGGCGTCGTGGTCGAGGAGGAGCACCACCGCCCGCGCGAAGTTCGGGTCGGTGAGCAGGGGCGTCGCGACGAGCAGACGGCCGGTGTGGGACCGGCCTCCGTGCGAATGGGCCGCCGTCATGCCTCACATGATCCCGCAGAACGGCCGCTCGGACACCGCAACGCGCGAAACCCCGCCACGCCGCACGAACACCCGTACGGGCGCACCGGCGGGCGCCGCCGACCCCGGAGAGAGCACCATCACGGGAGAGGCTCACGGGAACCATCGGGACGCCCACTACCATCTACGTCTGGTGGACGCCCTTATGCGGTGCCGACTCGGTCACGCCGGGGGCCCGAACGCGCCCGTACGACCGGTCCACCACCGGCTCTCTACCGGAGCCCTTCCCCGACTCCTCTGGCACCCCGGATTGCGAGAACGATGACCGACGACGTCCTGCTGGTCCACGGCGGAAACCCGCTCGAAGGCGAGATCCGCGTCCGCGGTGCGAAGAACCTGGTTCCCAAGGCCATGGTCGCCGCCCTGCTCGGCCAGGGCCCCAGCAGACTGCGAAACGTCCCGGACATCCGCGACGTCAAGGTGGTTCGCGGTCTGCTGCAGCTGCACGGCGTGACGGTGCGCGCCGGCGACGAGGACGGCGAGCTGATCCTCGACCCCTCGCACGTCGAGAGCGCCAATGTCGCCGACATCGACGCACACGCCGGTTCCTCGCGGATTCCGATCCTCTTCTGCGGCCCGCTGCTGCACCGCCTCGGCCACGCCTTCATCCCGGGCCTCGGCGGCTGCGACATCGGCGGCCGCCCGGTCGACTTCCACTTCGAGGTGCTGCGCCAGTTCGGCGCCACCATCGAGAAGCACCCGCAGGGCACCTACCTGGTCGCCCCGCAGCGCCTGCGCGGCACCAAGATCGAGCTGCCCTACCCCTCGGTCGGCGCGACCGAGCAGGTGCTCCTCACCGCGGTGCTCGCCGAGGGCGTCACCGAGCTGCGCAACGCGGCCATCGAGCCGGAGATCGTCGACCTGATCTGCGTCCTGCAGAAGATGGGCTCGATCATCACGCTGGGCACCGACCGGACCATCCTGATCACCGGTGTGGACGAGCTGAACGGCTACACCCACCGTGCGCTGCCGGACCGCCTGGAGGCCGCTTCCTGGGCCTGCGCGGCGCTCGCCACCAAGGGCGACATCTACGTCCGCGGCGCCCGCCAGCTGGAGATGATGACCTTCCTCAACACCTTCCGGAAGGTCGGCGGCGCCTTCGAGGTGGACGACGAGGGCATCCGCTTCTGGCACCCGGGCGGCGAGCTCAAGGCGATCGCCCTGGAGACCGACGTGCACCCCGGCTTCCAGACCGACTGGCAGCAGCCGCTGGTCGTCGCGCTGACCCAGGCCACCGGCCTGTCCATCGTCCACGAGACGGTGTACGAGTCGCGGCTCGGGTTCACCGGTGCGCTGAACCAGATGGGCGCGCACATCCAGCTCTACCGCGAGTGCCTGGGCGGCACCCCGTGCCGCTTCGGCGCCCGGAACTTCCTGCACTCCGCGGTCGTCTCCGGCCCCTCCAAGCTGATGGGCTCCGAGCTGGTCATCCCGGACCTGCGCGGCGGCTTCTCGTACCTGATCGCGGCGCTGGCGGCCGAGGGCACCTCGACCGTGCACGGCATCGACCTGATCAACCGCGGCTACGAGAACTTCATGGACAAGCTCCGTGACCTCGGCGCCCACGTCGAGCTGCCCAGCGAGCAGCTGGTCGACGCCTGATCAGCGGTCCGGCACACGGCGAGAGGCCGGGCTCCCCACGCGGGGAGCCCGGCCTCTCGGGCGTTCAAGGGGTGGCTCAGGCAGCGCCCTTGGCGGCTTCCTTCAGCTTGGAGCCGGCGCTCACCTTGGCGCTGTAGCCCGCGGCGATCTGGATCGGCTCGCCGGTCTGCGGGTTGCGGGCGGTGCGGGCAGCGCGGTGGGTGCGCTCGAAGGTCAGGAAACCGGGGATGGTGACCTTCTCGTCGCCCTTGGCGACGACCTCGCCGACGATCTCGGCGAAGGCGGCCAGAACGGCGTCGGCGTCCTTGCGGGTCACCTCGGCGCGCTCGGACAGCGCGGCCACCAGCTCACTGCGGTTCATGTGTACTCCTGTGGTCTGTTCGCTTGCGGTGTGCGGGGGCCCATCGGTGCTCCCACCGGGGGGCACCCGGATGGGCCGCAGGTCCGCACACTGTGCTCATGCAGGCAATGCGTGGTCGCAGGCCGGGTCCGTACCCGATGCCGCGCGCCGGAGCCTTCGAAGGCCCGCCCGCCCGCCTGGATACGAATCCTGCCCCGACCGGCCCCGAGAAAGCCAATCGGGCCCCGGCCGGGCCACCCGAACAACGCCCGCCCGTTGGAGGTGTGACGCTCCGTCGGCTCCGGCGGACCGGGCGCGGGCGGCGGTCGGGACGACTCGCCGGAAGACCAGGGGGACGTTCCGTACTTGTCGGACACGCCTGCCCCGTGCAGGGCTACCGTACGCCCTACGACTGACAAGCCCAAACACGCCCCTCGCCCTTGTGTCGCAAGGGTTCGGGGCGGGCTGGGCGGGTATGACCGCTATTCGTGCGTTTGAGCGACCGACGACACGTCCGCCGGTCCGGTCGTCAGAGCTTGACGGTGGGGAAGGCGGAGGTGTCCAGGGTGCCCACGATGCCCGGGGTCGGACGGGCCGGCGCGGGGGCCTCCTGACCGCCCGCCAGGGCCGCCTCGCGCACCGCGGCGGCGACGGTCTTGGCGACGTCCTTGTGGAAGACGCTCGGGATGATGTAGTTCGCGTTCAGCTCGTCGTCGGCGACTGTGGTGGCCAGCGCCCGGGCGGCGGCGATCATCATCTCGGTGTTGACCGTACGGCTCTGGGCGTCCAGCAGGCCGCGGAAGACGCCCGGGAAGACCAGCACGTTGTTGATCTGGTTGGGGAAGTCGCTGCGGCCGGTGGCGACCACGGCGGCGGTCTGCCGGGCGATCCCGGGGTCGACCTCCGGGTCCGGGTTGGCCAGCGCGAAGACGATCGCATCGGGGGCCATGGTGGCCAGGTCGTCGCCGTCCAGGACGTTCGGGGCCGAGACGCCGATGAAGACGTCCGCACCCGCCACGGCCTCCTTGAGGCTGCCGGTGCGGCCCGAGCGGTTGGTGTGCTCGGCGATCCACCGCAGGTTGTCGTTGAGGTCCTCACGGCCCTGGTGGACCACGCCGTGCACGTCCGCCACGGTGGCGTGCTCGACGCCGGCCGCCATCAGCAGCTTGAGGATCGCGGTGCCCGCGGCGCCGGCGCCCGACATCACCACGCGGATGTCGGCGATCTCCTTGCCGACCACCTTGAGCGCGTTGGTGAGGGCGGCCAGCACCACGATCGCGGTGCCGTGCTGGTCGTCGTGGAAGACCGGGATGTCCAGGGCCTCGCGCAGCCGGGCCTCGATCTCGAAGCAGCGCGGCGCGGAGATGTCCTCCAGGTTGATCCCGGCGAAGCCCGGGGCGATCGCCTTGACGATCGCGACGATCTCGTCGGTGTCCTGGGTGTCCAGGCAGATCGGCCAGGCGTCGATCCCGGCGAAGCGCTTGAAGAGGGCCGCCTTGCCCTCCATGACCGGCAGCGCGGCCGCCGGGCCGATGTTGCCCAGGCCCAGCACCGCCGAGCCGTCGGTGACCACGGCGACGCTGTTGCGCTTGATGGTGAGGCGGCGGGCGTCCTCGGGGTTCTCGGCGATCGCCATGCAGACCCGCGCGACACCCGGGGTGTAGATCATGCTGAGGTCGTCACGGTTGCGGATCGGCAGCTTGGACGACATCTCGATCTTGCCGCCGAGGTGCATCAGGAAGGTGCGGTCCGAGACCTTGCCGATCGACACGCCGTCGATCGCCCGGAGCTTCTCGACGATCTCCTCGCCGTGCGCGACCGAGGAAGCCGCCACCGTGACGTCGATCCGCAGCGCCTCCAGGCCGGAGGCGGTGACGTCGAGGCCGGTCACCGATCCGCCGGAGGACTCCACGGCCGTGGTGATCGCGCTGACGGCGTTGCCCCGGGCCGGGACCTCCAGCCGTACCGTGATCGAGTTGGAGACACTGGGCACCGTCGCCATCGACGCTTCCTTCTTCCGTCTGTCCCGCAGGCTCAACATTTTGTTGAAGGCATCGCCTGCGCATGCTAGACCTCGATCGTCGCACCTTCCAAGGGGTAGCCAGAAATATCGTTCATTGAGTGTGCGGATCCGACAATCCGGCCGGCTCCCGCCGACCTTCCGCCGACCTTCCGCCGCCGACTCCTTGCCTCTCCGGGCCGATGCGTTACATTGGACGGGCACCGGCTCGATCCAAGCCCCCGGGCCCAACCTTCGTCCCTTCGAGGGACCACTTGCCGCGAGGCGAGCATGGCGGGTCGGTGTACTAAACGTCTGAAGGCCCCTCACCGAAGCGGTGGGGGGCCTTCTTCCGTGGCTCCGACAGGGTCCGTCAGCTGCCGTCAGCCGTTTGCAGCAGCGCGGGCACGCCGGCCGCGTCCGGCAGGTCGTCCGGGCCGGACAGCACGGTCAGCCGCTGGGTCGCGCGGGTCAGCGCGACGTACAGCACCCGCAGGCCGGCCTCCGACTCGCCGGCGATGCCGGTCGGGTCGGCCACCACCGTCGCGTCGTACTCCAGGCCCTTCGCCTCCAGGCTGCCCAGCGGCACCACGCGCTCGCCCAGGCCCTCGGCCCAGCCGGCCGCCTCGGCCCGGCGGTCCATCGGCACGACGATCGCCACGGTGCCGTCCACCTCGGCCAGCAGCCGCTCCAGCTCCGCCGTGGCGGCCTTGCCGAACGCCGCCGGCGAGGGATCGGTGACGGCCGCGAAGCGCGGCTCCACGCCGACGTGGCGGACCGCGCTCGGCGAGGGCGTGCCCGGCGCGGCCAGCGCCAGCACCTTGGCCGCGACCTCGGCGATCTCGGCCGGGTTGCGGTAGTTCACGGTCAGCGTGAAGCGGCGGCGCGGCTTGCCGGACAGCACCTCGTCCAGCGCGGACTGGGCCTCCTGCGGGAACGGCCAGGAGGACTGCGCCGGGTCCCCGACGATCGTCCAGGTGGCCATCCGGGCCCGGCGGCCGATCATCCGCCACTGCATCGGGGTGAGGTCCTGGGCCTCGTCCACGATGATGTGGGCGTACTCCTTGCGCTCCACCGGCTGGCGCTCGCGCTGGCGGGTGGAGCGGTCGGCGAAGGTGGTGACCTCCTCCAGACCGGTCAGCAGGTCCATCGCGTCCACCTCGCGGACCTTCGGCCGGGACGGCTCGCCGAGCAGCACCTGGAGTTCGTCCACCAGCGCGACGTCGTGCGCGGACAGCGCCCCCTCGCCCTCCGGGGACAGGTGGCGCCAGGAGGCGGCCAGCAGCCGCGCCTCGTCCGGCGTGACGACGCGGCGCGCGATCCGGTTGATGTGACGGTGCTGCTTGAGCGTGCCCAGCACCCGCCGCGGGGTCACGGCGGGCCACCAGGCGTCCAGGAAGTCCAGGAACGGCGCCTCGTCCGAGACGTACTCGTCGAAGCTCTCCTTCTCCTCCTGACGCTGCTCCCGGGCGTAGTGGTCGGCGGGCTTCGGGAGGCCCTTGACGACCTCCTGCCACAGGGCGTCCAGCAGCAGCCGACGGGCCCGCGGACGCAGCAGGTTCAGCGGGGTGCCGCCGGAGCCCACCACGTTGCCGCGGACGGCCTTCAGCCGGCCCGCGTCGAGCTTCAGCACCTCGCCGCGGGCGACGACCTTCAGCTCCTGCGGCGCGCCCAGCTCCAGCGCCGCCCGGGCGGCCCGGCGCAGCAGCTGCGCCATCCGGGCCGAGCCCTTGACCCGGGCCGCCTCGGGGGTGTCGTAGGTGCCCGCCTCGATGCCGTCCACCAGGGAGCCGACGGCCCGGATGGCGACCTGGCCCTCCTCGCCGAGCGAGGGCAGCACGCCCTCGGTGTAGGAGACCAGCAGCGGGGTCGGCGAGACGACCAGGATGCCCCCGGCGTAGCGGCGGCGGTCCTGGTACAGCAGGTAGGCGGCGCGGTGCAGGGCGACGGCGGTCTTGCCGGTGCCGGGGCCGCCGGTGACGAGGGTGGCCCCGGCCGCGGCGGCCCGGATCACCTCGTCCTGTTCCTTCTGGATCGAGGAGACGATGTCGCGCATCGAGTGGCTGCGGGCGCGGCCCAGCGAGGCCATCAGCGCGCCGTCGCCGACCACGGCCAGCTCCTCGCCGTCCAGGGTCGGGGTGAGGTCGGGGCGCAGCAGGTCGTCCTCGACGCCGATCACCTTGCGGCCCTTGGAGCGGATCACCCGGCGGCGGATGACCCGGCCGGGCTCGACCGGGGTGGCGCGGTAGAACGGGGCGGCGGCGGGCGCGCGCCAGTCGATCACCAGCGGGCCGTACTCGGCGTCCAGCACGCCCAGGCGGCCGATGTGGAGGGTCTCGGCGACGGCCGGGTCGGCCGGGTCCATCGGGGTGTTCGAGGGGATGCCGTGCTCCTCCGGGGCGTCCGCCTGCTGGAGGTCGATCCGGCCGAAGAGGAAGTCCTCGAACTCGTTGTTGAGGCGCTGGAGGTGCGCGCCGGCCCGGTAGACCTGGGCGTCGCGCTCGGCGAGCGCGCCCGGGGTGCCGACCTGGACCCGCTTGGCGGCGTCCTCCAGGATGTACTCGGCCTCGGCGAGCTTCTCCTCCAACCGGTGGTAGACGGTGTCGAGGTGCTGCTGCTCACCGGCGATCTCGCGCTCGCGGACGGTCTCGTGATCGGCGGTGGGGGTGGTGTCCGTGTTGCTCATGGCCTCGGTGGTTGCGGCGGAATCCGGCTCCGGAAAACGAGCGGACGGATGATCCTACGCCGCGACCCCCGGGGCGCGCTGCTCCGGAACGTACAAAAGTTGAAGGCCGCCCTCCGCGGAGCGGTGGACGGCCTTCGGTGTGAACATGGGGTGGTGGAGATGCCGGGAATCGAACCCGGGTCCAGTGGAGTTAATTCAGGGCTTCTCCGAGCGCAGTCCGCTGTGATTTTCTCGGCCCTGGCGGTCACGCGGACAAGCCGCCAACAGGCCCAGCTGCTGTTTGATTTCCCGTCCACCCCCGCAGCCCGGGTGGACGGTTGAGTTCCCTAGATTATGCCAGGGTCCGGGTCGGGAACTCCCCGGTCTGACACCCAAGCGCTATCGGTGCTTATTAGGCAGCGAGAGCGAACTGCTGGGAATCGCGCTTAGAGTTGGCGATTATTTTTTTGCGACACGTGGTTTACGAGATCATTGCCGCGTTCCTCGGCTCGCTTCCCCTGTTTCAACATCCCCTGTCGAAACCGATCATCCCCATGTTTTTTTGAGAAACAGCTCGGACGGTGACCGTCCGTGTTGCTTGCGCCATAGTACGCGAGGCGACGGGCGAGGGTCCAGCGGATTAACCCTGGCGCCGCCGCGCCGCCGCCACCGCGCGGGCCGTCTCGCGGGTGTCCTGCTTCTCGCGGAGCGTCTGGCGCTTGTCGTACAGCTTCTTGCCGACGGCGAGCGCGAGCTCCAGCTTGACCCGGCCGTCCTTGAAGTACAGCGACAGCGGGATCAGGGTGTGGCCCGCGTCGCGGACCTTGGTCTCGATCTTGCGGATCTCCAGCTTGTGCAGCAGCAGCTTGCGCTTGCGCCGGGCCGCGTGGTTGGTCCACGTCCCCTGGGTGTACTCGGGGATGAAGACGTTGTCGATCCACGCCTCGTGGTTCTGGATGTAGGCGTAGCCGTCGACCAGGTTGGCCCGCCCCTCGCGCAGCGACTTGACCTCGGTGCCGGTGAGTACGAGGCCGCACTCGTAGGTGTCGAGGATCGTGTACTCGTGCCGCGCCTTCTTGTTCTGCGCGATCAGCTTGTGTCCGGTTTCCTTTGCCATAGCGCGGTCATTCTCGCACTTCGGGGCGGGATCGGGCAGCTGCTTTAGCCGCGGGTTCCGGCGCTCAGGCCCGGGTGCCGAGCCCCGCGAGGACGCGCAGGGCGAGCGCGTCGGCGTCCTCGCCGGTGGCCGCCGGGACGTCGGGGGTCAGGCCGGTGCCGTCGAGGGAGCGGCCGGCCGGGGTGAAGTAGCGGCCGACGGTCATCTCCAGCACCGCGCCGTCGGCGAGCCGGCTGGGCTGCTGCACGGTGCCCTTGCCGAAGGTCCGCGCGCCCACCACCACGGCGCGGCTGCGGTCCTGGAAAGCGCCGGCGAGCAGTTCGGCGGCGCTCATCGTGCCGCCGTCCACCAGCACCACCAGCGGGGTGCGCTGGTCGCCACCGCGCGGGGCGGTCAACTCCCTGGTCCCGCCGCGCTCCTGGTACGAGCCGACCGGGCCGCCGTCCAGGAAGATCCCGGCCGTTCCGGCGGCCTCGTCGACCAACCCGCCGGAGTTCCCGCGCAGATCGAGCACCACGCCGGTGTGCGGGGTGCGCAGCGCGGCGCGCACCCGATCGGCCACGCCGTTGGTGAAGGCCCGCACGGTGATCCGCAGGACGCCCTCGTCCAGGTGCTCGGCGGCGACCTGCTGACTGTCCAGCAGGGCGCGCCGCAGCCGCAGTTCGCGCACCTCGCCCCCGCCGCGCCGGACCTCCAGGGTGACCTCGGAACCGGCCCTGCGCTCGCCGCCCTGGCCGCGCAGCCGCGCTACCACCTCGGTGACCGGCAGGTGGTCGGCCTGGTCCTGGCCGACCCGCAGCAGCCGGTCGCCGGGCGCGATCCCGGCCGCGGCGGCCGGGCCCTCGGGCGCGACCTGGGAGACCTCGGTCACGCCGTCCTCGCCGCGGCCCACCGACAGGCCGACGCCCAGGTACCGGCCGTCCAGGCCCTGGCTGAACTCGGCGTACTCCTGCGCGCTGTAGTACGCGCCCCAGCGGTCGCCGCTGGCCCCGAGCAGGTGCTCGGCCTGCTGCTCGGACAGCGTGCTGCCGGCCGGGTCCGCCGGGAGCCCGCCGCCCGCGGCCCGGGCGGCGTCGACGGAGGGGCGCGGCAGGTCGCTCGGGTCGCCCCAGGCTCCGGTGGCCGCGCCGACCAGCAGGACGGCACCGAACACCAGGCTGAGGGCGGCCACCTGACGTGCCCTGCGCGGAGTTTGCAGCATGGCATCGGAGTGTAGACACCGTGCCGCGCGCGACGGGCCGGAACGGGGAGCGCGGAACGACGGCGGCCCCGGACGGCGCAGTGCCGTCCGGGGCCGCCGAGGCGTCCGGGATCAGACCTTGAGGTACTTGCGCAGCGTGAAGAACGCCGCCACGCCGGCCATGCCCATGCCCACCACGACCAGCAGCGGTATCACCGCGAGCACCGAGCCGAGGCCGATGAAGTGGATGAACTGCACCCGGTCGGCCAGCCAGTTCTGGACGAAGAAGTGGCCGCCGATCAGCAGCCCGGAGGCCATCGCCGCTCCGAGCAGCGCGGCGAACGCGGCCTCGGCGATGAACGGCATCTGGACGTAGAAGTTCGAGGCACCGACCAGGCGCATGATGCCGGTCTCGCGCCGCCTGCTGTACGCCGACACCCGGACGGTGTTGACGATCAGCAGCAGGGCCACGAAGAGCATCAGCACCATGATCACGAAGGCCGCCGTCTGCAGGCCGTTGAGCAGGCCGAACAGGTTCTCCAGGATCTTGCGCTGGTCCTCGACCGACTTCACGCCCGGCTTGCCGGCGAAGGCGCTCTGGATCACGTCGTACTTGGTCGGGTCGTTGAGCTTGACCCGCCAGGACTGCGGCATGGCGTCCGGGCCCAGGACGGAGATGAGCGGGTTGTCCGGGTTCATCTCCTTCCAGTGCTTGTACGCCTCGGGCGAGCTCTCGTACGTGGAGGACTGGACCACCGAGGTCATCTTGTCCAGCTGGTCCTTGATGTCCTGGACCTGCTGGTCGGTGGCCGCGCCCTTGTCGCACTGGGGCGAGTTGCGGGCATCCGCCTTCGTGCAGAAGTAGATGCTCACCTCGACCTTGTCGTACCAGTACCCCTTCATGCTGTTCACCTGGTCGCGGACCAGGAGCGAGGAACCGGCGAGGGCGAGGGAGAGCGCGACGCTGACGACGACCGCGATGGTCATCGTCAGGTTGCGTCGGAGACCCACACCGATCTCCGACAGGACGAACTGGGCACGCATGCGGAACAACTCCAGGGTCGGTACTGCTCTGGGTCGGGCGGTTCGGGCCGGCGGCCCTACGGGGTCAGCGCTGGTGGGTCAGTGCTGGTACCCGTAGACGCCGCGGGCCTGGTCGCGGACGAGCAGCCCCTTGTCGAGCTCGATGACGCGCTTGCGCATCTGGTCGACGATCGCCTGGTCGTGGGTGGCCATCAGCACCGTGGTGCCGGTGCGGTTGATGCGGTCGAGCAGCTTCATGATGCCGACCGAGTTCTGCGGGTCGAGGTTTCCGGTGGGCTCGTCCGCGATCAGCAGCATCGGGCGGTTCACGAAGGCGCGGGCGATCGCCACGCGCTGCTGCTCACCACCGGAGAGCTCGCCCGGCATGCGGTCCTCCTTGCCGCCGAGGCCGACCAGCTCCAGCACCTCGGGCACCACCTTGTTGATGGCGCTCTTGGGCTTGCCGATGACCTCCAGGGCGAAGGCGACGTTCTGCGCGACCGTCTTGTTGGGGAGCAGGCGGAAGTCCTGGAAGACGGTGCCCAGCTGGCGGCGCATGTGCGGCACCTTCCAGTTGGACAGCTTGCCCAGGTCCTTGCCCAGCACGTGCACCGCGCCGGTACTGGGCCGCTCCTCGCGCAGGCACAGGCGCAGGAAGGTGGACTTGCCCGAGCCGGACGAGCCGACCAGGAAGACGAACTCGCCCTTCTCGATCTCCAGCGAGACGTTGTCCAGGGCGGGACGGTTCTGCTTGGGATAGGTCTTGGAGACGTTGTCGAATCTGATCACGGCTGCATCACGGAGGCCATCCTAGGCGGCGCCAGTCCTCGGTCGGTCCGCCCCGGGGGCCCGGTCCGGGCGCGGGCGAAAGGAGCGCAGAGGGCGGCTCCCGGTCTGGGACCATACGCGAATCGGCGACCGGCCCGCAGGGGCAGCCCGTGACAGCTCCCGGAATCTGCGGGAGAATGTCCGTTTATGCCCCGAATATTGCGAGGCATCTCACAGCCCGGGAGCCGGAACCGCCGGAACCTGGCAGAGTGGAGGTGGCGACCGTGACCGGCCGCTCCCCCGTACAGGGCAAGAAATGGAACCAAAGCCCCGTCCGGTGCGTTTGCAGTAAGCAGCGAGGAGGAGATCGCATGACCTGCGACCATCTGGTGTGCGCCAACTGCAACGGCCGCGTCAGCGACGGGCGTTGCCCGGTGTGCCGCGCCAACCGGGCCCGGCTGCAGGAGCAGCAGGGGCCGTTCGCCGCGCTCTCCCCCGCGCTGCTGCTGGCCCTGGTGGCCGGGCTGCTCGCGGTGGCGCTGATCGCCCGGCAGGCGCTGGCCTGATTCCGTCGACCGACGACGAAGGGCCCCCGACCGCTGCGGTCGGGGGCCCTTCGCTCTGTGTTCTGCCGTGTGCCCGGCGCGCTACCCGGCGCCGGTCCCGCGCTGCTCGCGCCGGCGGACACCGGCCTCGATGCCGTGCTCGGTCGTCATCGAGGCCGACCTGCTCACGCCTCGGTCGACGTCTCGCGCTGCTTGCGCCAGCGGATCCCGGCCTCGATGAAGCCGTCGATGTCGCCGTCCAGCACGGCCTGCGGGTTGCCGGCCTCGTACGCGGTGCGGACGTCCTTGACCATCTGGTACGGGTGCAGGACGTAGGAGCGCATCTGGTTGCCCCAGGAGCTGCCGCTGTCCTTGAGCGCGTCCATCGCCGCCTTCTCCTCCTGGCGGCGCCGCTCCAGCAGCTTGGCCTGGAGGACGTTCATCGCGGACGCCTTGTTCTGGATCTGCGAGCGCTCGTTCTGGCAGGAGACCACGATGCCGGTCGGGATGTGCGTGATGCGCACCGCCGAGTCGGTGGTGTTGACGCCCTGGCCGCCGGGGCCGGAGGCGCGGTAGACGTCCACGCGCAGGTCGCCCTCGTCGATGTCGACGTGGTCGGACTGCTCGACGACCGGGAGCACCTCGACGCCGGCGAAGGAGGTCTGCCGGCGGCCCTGGTTGTCGAACGGCGAGATGCGGACCAGGCGGTGGGTGCCCTGCTCGACCGAGAGGGTGCCGTAGGCGTACGGCGCCTTCACGGTGAAGGTCGCGGACTTGATGCCGGCCTCTTCGGCGTACGAGGTGTCGTACACCTCGGTGGGGTACCCGTGCCGCTCGGCCCAGCGCAGGTACATGCGCATCAGCTGCTCGGCGAAGTCGGCGGCGTCCACGCCACCGGCCTCGGCACGGATGTTGATCAGCGCCTCGCGGGCGTCGTACTCGCCGGACAGGAGGGTGCGGACCTCCAGCTCCTCGACCGCCTTCTGGAGGGCGACGAGCTCCACCTCGGCCTCGGCGCGGGTGTCCGCGTCGTCCTCGGCCTCGGCCAGCTCGAACAGCACGCCGAGGTCGTCGATGCGGCCGCGGAGGCCCTCGACGCGGCGCAGTTCGCCCTGGAGGAAGGAGAGCCGGCTGGTCACCTTCTGCGCGTTCGCGACGTCGTCCCACAGGGTGGGGGCGGCTGCCTCCTCCTCCAGGACCGCGATGTCGGCCCGGATCTTGTCCAGGTCGAGGACGGCCTCGATCGACCCCATGGTCGTATCGAGGTTCTTGAGCTCTTCGGAAGGATCGACGGCTGCCACGCCCCCCAGGGTAATGGTTCCGGGGGTGGTCATGACGACACCCCCGTTCCCACCGCGGTCAGGGCGCCCGCGGGGCGGTGCTGTGGACGACCGGACGGGCCGGCCGGCCGCCGTCCGCCCCGGTGGCCGCGAAGGCCGTCCAGGCCGCGGCGGCGCCCGCCAGCAGCAGGACGGTGGCCAGCAGGACGGCCAGCAGCCGGCGGCGGCGCAGCAGGGCCTGGCGGTCCCGGCGGTGCCCCGGGGCGGTGCGCTGGGCCCGGGACTCGGCGGCGTACGCGGCCAGCTCCTCCGCGGACGGGCGGCGCAGGCTGGTGTGGGTGTCCCGGGTGGAGTCCGGGGCGGCGCCGGGGACCAGCGGGACGGCCGGGCCGCGGCGGCGCTTGTGCAGGCCCGGGCCGGTGTCGGCCTCGGCGTAGACCGCCTCGCCGGGGGTCAGCTGCTCCTCGGCCGGGGCGCGGCCCTGGGCTGGCAGGGCGATCACCGGCAGGCCGGCGAGCGACGGCAACTGCTCGCGCAGCCGGGCGGCCAGCTCAGCGGCCCGCAGCCGGGAGGCGGGGGCCTTGGCCAGGCACTCGGAGATGATCCGCCAGAGCCCGTCCGGCAGGCCGGGGATCGGCGGCACCTGCTCGGTGACGTGCCGGCGCAGCACCGCGCCGGTGTGGCCGCCGCCGAACGGGGTGAAGCCGGCCAGCAGCTCGTAGAGGACGGTGGCGAGGGCGTAGATGTCGACGGCGGCGCGCGGCTCCAGGCCCTCGATGATCTCGGGGGCGAGGTAGTCGGGGGTGCCGATGATCCGGGTGGCGCGGGTGCGGCGCGGGGCGTCGACCAGGCGGGCCACGCCGAAGTCGGTCAGCTTGGCGCGCGGGGCGCCGCCGGGGCCGGGGGCGGCGGCGAGGTCGAGCAGGACGTTCTCCGGCTTGACGTCGCGGTGGACGATCCCGGCCGCGTGCGCGGCGGCCAGGCCGTCGGCGACGTCGGCGATGATCGAGGCGGCGGTCTGCGGGGGCAGCGCGCTGTCCCGTTCCAGCCGGGAGCGCAGGTCGGTGCCCTGGACCAGCTCCATCACCAGGGCGAGGTCGCTGCCGTCCACGACCATGTCGCGCACGCCGACCACCCGGGGGTGGTCGAGGCTGGTCAGCGCGGTGCGCTCCTGGACGAAGCGGCCGACCAGCACCTGGTCGGAGGCGAGGTCCTCGCGCAGCAGCTTGACCGCCACCGGGCCGTCGGGCCCCTCACCGAGCCAGACCGTCCCGGCCGAACCCCGGCCGATCACCTGGTGGACGGTGTACCGGCTGCCGATCTTGCGTGCCAATGCTGCTCCGTGGGCGGCGGGAGCGCTCCGGGGGTCCGGTTCGCTCGGTGGGGCGGGACAACAGCGACCAACCTACGCGCCCGGAGGCCCCGCGGGGGCCGCCTGAGGGGCCCGGAGCGGGAGTCTCGGGCGGGAAATCTCGTGAATTGTCGACAAAGCGTCAATCTTGCCGTCCGGCACGGGTTCGGAGGCCCGGAACGGTCCGCCATGGCCCGGTCCGCAGCCCGAACCGGCCCGAAGCGGGTCGTTCCGGGCTCCCCGACCGGGCCCCGGCGGCGCTACTTGCCGAAGACGCTGTTCACCCAGTCCCGCGCCGAGTCGAACCAGCCCACGGCGTTGTCCCAGTAGTGCGGCAGCGGGGTGAAGTTCCACAGCGCCAGCGCGGCCACGGCCAGCACCAGCAGCACCATCAGGCAGCCCTTGAGGCAGCCGAGCCCCGGGATGTACATCCGGTTGCGGCTGCGCGGGCGCCGCTCGCGGGCCGGCGCGGGCTCGCGGCGGGCGGGCTCGCGCGGCGGCTCCTCGCGGCGCGGCGGCGCCTCCCGGTACTGCGGCGCGGGCGGCTCGGACCGGCGCGCCGCCGGGGCGGGCGGCGGCGGGTAGCCGCCCTGCGGCCGGCCGTACCCGGCCGGGGCCTGCCGGTTGCCGCCGGGCGGCTGGGCCTGCGGCTGCCGGCCCTGGCGTCCGCCCTGGGGGTCCTGACCCCCCGGCCGGGCCTGGTAGGGCGGCGGGGCCACCGGCGGGCGCTGCGCGTAGCCGGGCGGCGGCGGGGCCTGCCGGTAGCCGGCCGGCGGCTGCCCCTGCGGCGGACGGCCCGGTGCTCCCCGGCCGGGCTGCCCCCCGTGTCCGGCCTGGTAGGGCGGCGGGGCGACCTGCGGCTCGCCGTACTCCTCGTAGTCCTCCGGGCCGAAGTACCCGACCTCGGTCTGCTGGTTGCGGTCCCGCGCCGCGCGCAGCTGGGTCTGCCACGGGTGCGGCGCCTCCTCCTGCGGGCCGGGGGGCGCGGTGGGCGGGGGCGGCGGCACGGCGACGGGCGGCATCACCCGGGTGCGGTCGGGGGCGCCGTACGGGGGCGCGGGCGGCTGCTGGGTGCCCATCACCCGGGTCGCCGCGGCCGGGTCGTAGTGCGGGGCGCCGGGGGCGGTCGGCGGCAGCACCTGGGTCCGGTCGTCGGTGCCGGGCGGACCCGCCGGAACGGCCGGGACGGTCCCGGGGACGACGGTGGGCTGCGGGTCGGGCTGCAGCAGGGCGGCGACGGCCAGCGCCTCGTCCACCGCCGCCGGCGAGGCGTGCACGCCGACACCGGCGGCGACCACCCGCAGGGCGCGGGCCAGCGAGGTGGCGCCGGGCCGCTGGGCCGGGTCCTTGCGCAGGCAGCGCTCGATCACCGTCCAGAGCGGCTCGGGCATGGTGCTGGGCCGCTGCGGCTCCTGCGCCAGGTGGGCCTGGAGGACCGCGAGCGCGCCGTCGCCCTGGAACGGCTGGCGTCCGGTGACCAGCTCGTACAGCATGATCCCGGCGCCGTACACGTCCACCGCGGAGGTCTGCGGGCGGCCCTCGGCGGACTCCGGCGCGACGTACGCGGGGGTGCCGACGAACTCGTGGGTGCGGGTGACGCCCGGGGAGTCGGCGAGGCGGGCGATGCCGAAGTCGGTGAGCAGCGGGTGCATCCGCTCGACGCCGTCCACCACGGTGGAGGCGAGCAGCACGTTGGCCGGCTTGAGGTCGCGGTGGACGATGCCGTCGGCGTGGCTGGCCGCCAGCGCGTCCGCCACCTGGGCCATCAGCAGGGCGCCCGCGATCGGGCTGAACGGGCCGTTGGCGCGCAGGTAGCGGGCCAGGTCGGGGCCCTCCACGAGGTCCATCACCAGGGCCAGCAGCTCGCCCTCGACGACCAGGTCGCGGACCCGCACGATGTTGGGGTGGGACAGCCGCAGCAGCAGCGAGCGCTCGCGCAGGAAGCGCATCACGACGTCGGGGTCGGCCGCCAGCTCCTCGCGCAGCACCTTGATCGCCACGCGCTGCCCGGGCTCGCTGCCCGGCACCTGGACGTCGTCGCGCACCACGCCGCGCCAGACGGTGCCGGTCGCACCCCGTCCGAGGGTCTCATCCAGCAGATACTTGCTGCCGACTGGCCGCACCTGTCGCACTCCTCGCCGTGCCGCCCGCGCGGGGCGCTCCTCCGCCGGTGCGGTGAGCCTGCCGGGCCCGTGTCTGCGGCCACTCTAACGGTGTCCGTTCGGGTTTTCGGGGTGACCGGCAGGGCATCCGAGCAGGGTTGGGGGACATCCCCTAGGGGAGTGCCCGGAGCCGGTCGGCGGGCCTGCCCGGGAGCCGCGAGGGGGGCGGTTGACCTGACCCACCGTCGCCTCCACCATGGCGATGATCGCAAGATCGTCAAATCCGGTACCGTGCGCGGACCGTCCGTGCCGGATGGCAGGATGGACACTCGCCACTCGTGTGGCCCAATGGGGTCGCCGCGGCCGCCCGGTGCGTCCGCGACGGCGCCGGGGTACCAGGCTTCACACCAGCAGAAGGGACCCGCGGGCGAGATGCAGATCCGGCTGACCGTCCTCCGACCGCGCAGCGGCCCGACCGCCGCCGGCTCCGCCATCCCCTACGTGGACGTGCTGGTCACCGCTCCCGTCGGCACCGCGCTCGGCGCCATCGCGGGCGCCCTCGCCGGCGCGGTCGGCGTGCGCGGACCGCGGGCCGCCACCCATGTGCACCTGTACGCCGGGGCGCACCGGGTGGACGAGCACACCCTGCTCGGCCACCCCCCGCTGCTCGACGGAGCCGTCCTCAGCCTCAACGAGCCCGACCCGACCGCCGACGACTCCGACGACACCCCCGCCGTCGCCGAACTGCGCGTGGTCGGCGGACCGGACGCCGGCGGCGTGCACCGGCTGCACGGCCGGGAGATCCGGATCGGCCGTTCCGGTGAGGCCGACGTCCCGCTCGACGACCCGGACGTCTCCCGGCTGCACCTCGCGCTGCACCTCACCGAGGACGGCCGGGTCTCCGTGCGCGACCTCGGCTCCACCAACGGCACCACCCTGGACGGCCGGCTCGTCCCGCCCGGCCCGCCCGAGGCCGCCGTCCCGCTGGAACCCGGCGCCCTGCTGCGGATCGGCGAGTCGACCCTCCAGGTGACGGCCCCCGACCCGGCCGACGCCGCCGCGGCCGTCCGCGCCGCCCTGCCCGACGGCCACGGCCACCTCCAGCTCGCCGCGCCGGGCCCGGTCCGGCCCGCGCCGCCGGCGGCCGAACCGCCCGCCGCCCCCGAGCCCGCCCCCGGCCGCGGCCGCGGCCTGTTCTCCCTGCTGCCCGGCCGCACCGCCGAACCACCCGGCCAGGAGAGCGCCGAACGCCACCACGCCGCCGTACGGCTGCGCCAGACCGCCGCCCAGCGCGAACGCTGGCCCGACCTCGCCGCCCTGCTGCTCGGTGCCGTCGGCCCCGGCCCCCGGCTGTGGGAGCGCGGCCCCGGCCACCCCGACGCGCTCACCCTGCGCCTGGGCACCGCCGACCGCCCCGGCGGCCCCGGCACCACGCCCGGCACCCTGCTGCCCGCCGTCCCGGTCACCCTCGACCTGCAGACCGCTGGCAGCCTCGGCCTCTGCGGCCCGCGCGAACGCCTGGACGCGCTCACCCGCGGCGTCGTCGCCCAGCTCGCCGCACTGCACCCGCCCACCGGCCTGAGCCTGGTCGTGGTCGACGCCGACCCGACCCGCGCCCCCGAGGAACGCGCCGACACCTGGGCCTGGGCCCTGTGGCTGCCCCACCTGCGCCCGGCCGACGGCCAGGACTGCCGCCTGCTGCTCGGCCTCGACGACGAACAGGCCACCGCCCGGCTGACCGAGCTCACCGCCCGGCTCAGCGGCCCCAGCGGCCTCGGCGGCCACCCCGCCACGGTGGTCGTGGTGGACGGCCGACCGGCCACCGAGACCGCCCGGCACGCGCTCGACCTGCTGCTGCGCCAGGGCCCGGCGGTCGGCATCTTCCCGATCTGCCTCGCCGAGCAGCCCGAACTGCTCCCCCGGGGCCTCGGCGCCACCGCCCTGATCACCGGCGAGGTCGGCACCCAGCTCTCGCTCGACCGCCCCGTCGCCCGCGGCCGCGAGACCCTGCACGAGGTCTCGCTGGACGCCGTCTCCGACGCCTGGGCCGAACGACTGGCCCGCGTCCTCGCCCCCTTGCGCGAGGCCACCCCGGCCGCCCGGGGCCCGCTGCCCGACGCGCTGCGCCTGCTCGACCTGCTGCAGCTCGACACCGTCACCCCGGCCAAGCTGTCCGCCCGCTGGGCCGCGCACGCGGGCGGCATCGGCGCCGCCACCGCGCTGCTCGGCACCACCCGGGACGAGCTGTGCACGCTCGACCTGGCCGACCCCGAGCTCGCCCTCCCCTCCCCCGACCCCGGTGGCCCGCACCTGCTGATCGGCGGCGGCCGCGGCTCCGGCAAGACCGAGCTGCTGCGCACCCTGATCGCCTCGCTCGCCGTCTCCGAGCGCCCCGAGCGGCTGACCGTCACGATCGTCGAGGGCCGGGCCACCGAGGACGGCCTGGACGGCTGCACCGAGCTGCCGCACGTCATCGGCCTGGTGAACGCGGCCACCGACCCGCGCGCCGCACTCCTCGCGGCCGAGGCGCTGGAGGACGAACTCGCCCTGCGGGAGCGGCTGTTCGACGGCCTGGACTTCGCGTCCTGGCACGCCGCACGGATCCTGGACGGCCAGCACGGCCGGCACGGCATGGACGAGCAGCCGGCGGACCATCCGCAGGTGCCGGTGCCCGCCACCGTCGGAGCCGCGGCCGCCTCGGCGCCCCGGATCATCGCGCCGCGCAGCGCGGACGGCCCCCGGCCGGGCACCCCCGCGCCGCCCGCCCCCTCCTCGCCCGTCCCGGCCCGGCTGGTCGTCGTCGTGGACGACTACGACGCCCTGCTCTCGCCCACCTCCCCGGCCGGCCGGCCGCTCGCCCGCGCGCTCGCCGGCATCGCCCGCCGCGGTGGCCCGCTCGGCGTCCACCTCGCCGTCGCCACCGGCCGCCCGGAGGAGAGCGCCGGAACCGAGGTGGACGAGGCCGCCCTGCTGCGGATCGCGCTGCGCACCGACGACCCGGCCGACTCCGACCTGCTGATCCACCTCGGCGACGCCGCCGCCCTCCCCGAGGACACTCCCGGCCGCGGGTACCTGCGGCTGCCGGACGGCGGCGTCACCGCCTTCCAGACCGCCCGGATCAGCGGCCGCATCCCGCGCACCGCCACCCTGCGCCCGACCGTGGTCGCGATCGACCCGCTCCAGCTCGGCGCCCCGCCCGCCCGTCGGCCGGTCCGCGAACTCGGCAACGGTCCCACCGACCTCGCCCTGCTCGCCAGCGCCCTCCAGCGCGCCGCCGCGCAGCGCTGATCCGACGGCGGCCCGCCGCGCGGCGTCGGCCCCGCCGGATCCGGCGGCGGGCCTCCCCGACGGACAGCCCCGGCCGGACGACGGAGGGCCCCGGCGAACCGGATGGTTCGCCGGGGCCCTCCGCGGCCGGTCAGCCGGTCGGACCGGTCAGACGCACTTCAGGTCGCGGTTCACCACGGCCATCCCCGCGACCTTGCCGTCCGCCATGGTGAACTCGTACTGCCAGCCCTGCTGACCCTCCACCGGGAACACGTACTTCCCGTTCTTGGCCTGCTGGAGGCCCTTGGCGCCGTACGCCGCCTGCAGGGCCTCCAGGGTGGTGCCGGCGCCGATGCCCTCGGCCGTCTTCGCCTCCGCCGGGGCGACCAGCTCGCGCAGGCCGGCCGCGGCGAAGGAGACCCGGCCGGTGGCCAGGTACGCCTTCTCCTTGGTCTCCCGGGCGACCATCATGTCGACGATGGACTGCGTGGCGTCCGCCATCAGCTTGGCGGTGGCGGCCGAGTCCTTGGCCACGGCGGCCGAACCGGCGGCGGCGGCCGCCGCGTCCTTCGCGGAGGCGTTCGGCGGCACGGTGCCCCCGGGGGCGGGCGCCTTGCCGGCGGCCGCGTCCGCCTTGGCGTTGAGGTCCTTGTAGCGGGCCTCGGTGGCCGCCTCCGCGGTCATCCGGGCCTGGTCCGGCGCCGGGCCGCCCTTGTAGACGAAGTCCGTGCAGCCGTCGAGCAGCGAGACGGGCGCGGCCTCCAGCGCTCCGGTGGCCAGACCCGCGTCCTTCGCGATGCCCGGCTTCAGGCCGCGGTAGCCGGCCGCCGTGAAGGCCTCCGGCCCCTTGGGCGTGGGCGCCGCCGAGGACGCGCCCGGCTGGGCCGTCGCCGCGGTGTCGGCCTTGGCCGGGTCCTTCTCCTTGTCGTCGGACGAGCAGGCGGCCGCTCCGGCGACCAGCAGCGCCACCGAGATGCCCACGCCGACCGCGCGGACCGAGGCCCGGTTCTTCCCCATGTCCTTTACCCCCACTTGGTTGTTCGAGGATCACCGTAGCGAAGGGCCACCCGTGATCCACAACCGGTTTCCGGGGGTCGCGGGGGCGGCCGCGCAAGCGGTGGGGGTCGGGGCGCACGGCGCGGGGCCCGGGCCGCGCAAGGGTGTCCGGACACGCGGAAGGGCCCGCGTCCGTGGACGCGGGCCCTTCCGTGCGGCTGTCCGTCAGCGCATCGAACCGGTGCGCAGCAGGGTGCGGATGACGCGCATCGCGACCGAGAGGCTGGACAGCTCGTAGTTGTCCGAACCCCTTATGTCGTCGAGGGTGCTCTTGGCCCGGTTGAGCAGCGTGGCGTTGAGCTCGGCCCAGGCCGTGTAGCGCTCCTCCGGGGTGGCGCCCTCGGGGCCGCAGGCCAGGATGTCGGCGGTCAGCGCCGCGTGCGCCGCGAAGAGGTCCTCGCGGATCGCGGCCCGGGCCATCGACGACCAGCGGTCGGTGCGGGGCAGCTCGATGATGCGGTCGAGCAGGTGCGAGATCTGCAGCCGGTCGCCCAGGTCGTAGTACAGCTCGGCGACGTCGGCGACGTCCTTGCCGGAGCGGTCCGCGACCTCGGTGATGTCCAGGGTCGGGAAGACCGAGGAGAGGCCGGCGATCCGGGTGGCCAGCTCCTCCGGCACACCGGCCGCGGCGAGCTCGTCGTACACGGACTCGAACCACGTGAGGTCCTCGCCGCGCAGCGGCTTGGGCAGCGAGCCCCAGACCTGGTTGACCCGGTCGTGGAAGAACTCGATGGTGCCGGCGATGTCGAGTGGCTGGCGGCGGTTGTTGAGCATCCACCGGGTGGCGCGCTCGACCAGGCGGCGCGAGTGCAGGCGCATCTTGGTCTGCACCCGGGCCGGGACCTGGTTGTCCAGGCCCTCGATCTCGCCCCAGATCGTCTCCAGGCCGAAGACGGCCCGCGCGGCGGTGTGCGTCCGGGCGATCTCCTCGTAGGTCGCGCCGGTCTCCTCCTTCAGGCGGAAGGCGAAGGTGCAGCCACCGCGGTTGATCGTGTCGTTGACGATCAGCGTGGTGATGATCTCGCGGCGCAGCGCGTGGCTGTCGATCGCGTCGGCGAACCGGGCCCGCAGGGCGCTGGGGAAGTACTCGTGCAGCGCGGCGCGGAAGTACGGGTCGTCGGGCAGGTCGGTGGCGAGCAGCTCGTCGGCCAGGATGATCTTGGTGTAGGCGAGCAGCACGGACATCTCGGGCTGGGACAGCCCGCGGCCGTTCTGCTGGCGGTCACGGATCTGGCGCTCGGTGGGCAGGAACTCCAGCGCCCGGTCCAGGCGGCCGGCCGCCTCGAAGCGGTTGATCATCCGGGAGTGGACGTTGACCATGCTGTGCGCCTGGGCCACGGCGTTGGCCAGCACCACGTTCTGCGCGTAGTTGTTGCGCAGCACCAGGTGGCCGACCTCGTCGGTCATCTCGGCCAGCAGGGCGTTGCGCTGCTTGACCGTCATGTCGCCCTCGGCGACGACCTGGTTGAGCAGGATCTTGATGTTGACCTCGTGGTCCGAGGTGTCCACGCCGGCCGAGTTGTCGATCGCGTCGGTGTTGATCCAGCCGCCGGTGCCCTCCGGGCCGCCGGTGGCCGCGTACTCGATGCGGCCGAGCTGGGTGCAGCCGAGGTTGCCGCCCTCGCCGATGACCCGGGCCCGGACCTGCTCGCCGTTGACCCGGATGGCGTCGTTGGCCTTGTCGCCGACCTCGGCGTTGGTCTCGGCGGAGGACTTGACGTAGGTGCCGATGCCGCCGTTCCAGAACAGGTCGACCGGCGCCTGCAGGATCGCCTTCATCAGCTCGGCCGGGGTCAGCTTGCCCGCCTCGACGCCGAGCGCGGCGCGGACCTGCGGGCTCAGCTGGATCGCCTTGGCGGACCGCGGGAAGACCCCGCCGCCGGCCGAGATCAGCGACTTGTCGTAGTCGTCCCAGGAGCTGCGCGGGAGGTCGAACAGGCGGCGGCGCTCGGCGTACGAGGCGGCCGCGTCCGGGTTCGGGTCGAGGAAGATGTGGCGGTGGTCGAAGGCGGCGACCAGGCGGATGTGCTCGCTGAGCAGCATGCCGTTGCCGAAGACGTCGCCGGACATGTCGCCGATGCCGATGACGGTGAAGTCCTCGGTCTGGGTGTCGACGCCGAGCTCGCGGAAGTTGCGCTTGACCGACTCCCAGGCGCCGCGGGCGGTGATGCCCATGCCCTTGTGGTCGTAGCCGGCCGAGCCGCCGGAGGCGAACGCGTCGCCCAGCCAGAAGCCGTACGACTCGGCGACGCCGTTGGCGATGTCGGAGAAGGTCGCGGTGCCCTTGTCGGCCGCGACGACCAGGTAGGTGTCGTCCTCGTCGTGGCGGACCACGTCGGCCGGGTGCACGACCTCGCCGCCGACCAGGTTGTCGGTGATGTCGAGCAGCGCCGAGATGAACGTCTTGTACGAGGAGACGCCCTCGGCCAGCCAGGCGTCGCGGTCCACCGACGGGTCCGGCAGCTGCTTGGCGACGAAGCCGCCCTTGGCGCCGACCGGGACGATGACGGTGTTCTTGACCATCTGCGCCTTGACCAGGCCCAGGATCTCGGTGCGGAAGTCCTCGCGCCGGTCGGACCAGCGCAGACCGCCGCGGGCGACCTTGCCGAAGCGCAGGTGCACGCCCTCGACCTGCGGCGAGTAGACCCAGATCTCGAACGCCGGGCGCGGGGCCGGCAGGTCCGGGACGGCCTTCGGGTCGAACTTCATCGACACGTAGGTGTGCCAGTCGCCGTCGGCGGCGTGCTGGAAGAAGTTGGTCCGCAGGGTGGCCTTGATGAGGTTCAGGAAGGAGCGCAGGATGCGGTCCTCGTCCAGCGAGACGACCTCGTCGAGGGCGCCGGACAGCTCCTCCAGGATGCCCTCGGTCAGCTCCAGGGCGCCCGAACGGTGGCTCGGGCTCAGCCGGGCCTCGAACAGGTTGACCAGCAGGCGGGTGGTGTGGGTGTTGTTGCGGAGCGCGTCCTCCATGTAGTCCTGGGAGAACGTGGAGCCCGCCTGGCGCAGGTACTTGGCGTACGCGCGCAGCATCATCGCCTGCCGCCAGGTCAGCCCGGCGGTGAGGACCAGCTCGTTGAAGCCGTCGTTCTCGGCCTTGCCGGTCCAGGTGGCCGCGAAGGTCTCCTGGAAGCGCTCGCGGGCCTCGTCGCTGAGCCCGGTGGCCTCGCGCAGCTTCAGGCCGAAGTCGATGACCCACGCGGTGGTGCCGTCGGAGCGGCGCAGCGCGTACGGGTGCTCGTCGAGGACCTCGACGCCCAGGCGCTGGAGGACGGGCAGGACCTCGGTCAGCGAGATCGGGCCGCCGACGCGGTAGATCTTGAAGCGGCGCTCGTCGTCGCCGGCGCCGACCGGCTGGTACAGGTTCAGGCGGAAGTCGCCCGCGCCGTGCAGCGACTCGATCTGCTTGATGTCGGAGACGGCGGTGCGCGGCGGGAAGTCGGCGCGGTAGCCGTCGGGGAAGGCGTTGGCGTACTTGTGGCCGAGCTCGGCGGCCTTCTCCTCGCCGAGTTCGAGGTGGAGCTGGTCGTGGAAGCCGTCCATCCAGAACCGGGCGGCCTCGGCCAGGCGGTTCTCGATCCGCTCGATGTCGGAGTCCGAGAGGTGCGGCAGCTCGGTGCCCGGGGCGACCCGGACCACGAAGTGCAGGCGGGTCAGCACCGACTCGGTGGCGTACACCGTGTAGTCGATGGTGGCGCCGTTCAGCTCCTCCTTGAGGATGTCGGTGAGCAGCAGCCGGATGCGCGTGGTGTAGCGGTCGCGCGGCAGGTAGATGAAGGCGGAGAAGTAGCGCCCGTACTCGTCCTGGCGCAGGAAGAGGCGCAGCTTGCGGCGCTCCTGCAGGTACAGCACGCTCGTGGCGATCGAGAGCAGCTCGGAGGCCGGGGTCTGGAAGATCTCGTCCCGGGGGAAGGTCTCCATGATCTGCAGCAGGTCGCGGCCGTCGTGGCTCTCGCTGGAGAAGCCGGAGTCCTCCAGGACGGCCTGGACCTTGCGGCGCACGACCGGGATGCGGGTGACCGACTCGGTGTAGGCGGCGGAGGAGAACAGGCCGAGGAAGCGGCGCTCGCCGATCGGCTCGCCGGCGGCGTTGAACTTCTTCACGCCGACGTAGTCGAGGTAGGCCGGGCGGTGCACGGTGGCGCGGCTGTTGGCCTTGGTCAGGACGAGCAGCTTCTTCTCGTGGGCCTTGGCGCGCACCGGCGCGGAGAGCCGGCCGAAGGCCTCGCTGACCGAGTGGTGGCGGTCGTCGTGGCTGTGCGGGTCGGAGCGCAGGATGCCCAGGCCCGTCCCGGCGACGGCCTTGAGGACCTCTTCGCCCTCGTGCTCGACCAGGTCGTACTCGCGGTAGCCGAGGAAGGTGAAGTGGTCGTCGGCGAGCCAGCGCATCAGCTCCCAGGCCTCGCCGACCTCCTGCTCGGGCAGGCCGGCCGGGGGCTCCTCGGCCAGCTCGTCGGCCAGGCGCAGCGCGCTCTCGCGCATCTTGCCCCAGTCCTCGACGACCTCGCGGACGTCGCCGAGCACGCGGCGCAGGTCGCCCTCGATGGTGCGCAGGTCGTCGCGGTCGGTCTCGCGGTCGATCTCGATGTGCATCCACGACTCGACGGTCGCGTCGGCGGGCCACTCGGTGCCGGCGGCCTGGCTGCGGGAGCAGGCGTCGACGTCCAGGATCTCCAGCAGCTTGCCGGTGATGTCACGGCGGACGACCAGCTGGGGGTGGATCACGATGTGGATCGCGCGGTCCTGGCGGGACAGCTCGTTGGTGACGGAGTCGACCAGGAACGGCATGTCGTCGGTGACCACCTCGACGACCGTGTGGCCGCAGGACCAGCCGTTCTCCTCGACCGAGGGGGTGTGGACCCGCACCTCGGCGGTGCCCTGCGGGCGCTTGAGGCCCAGGCGGTAGTGGGAGGCGGCCGCCCCGTAGACGTCGACCGGGTCGCGGTCGACCAGGTCCTCGGGCGCGGTGTGGAGGTAGTAGTGGTGCAGGTACGCGGTCAGAGCGCCGTTGCTCAGACCCTCTCCCGGCGCCGCTCCCCCTACCTGGCTGTTCTCAGCGGCTGCGGCTGCCTTCTTGAGCAGTTCGGCCTTGGCTGCGTCCAGCTTGGTCTGCATGACTTCTTGGCTCCTGTCGCGCGCCGTTGCGTGACTCGGTGGTGTGTGGATGTACACCGACGGGTCAGCCGCAATCCTGCCGCACCATCCGACTGAAAGGGGCTCATGGCGCGCATGAAACGTCCTCCCAGTGGGTAGGACGTCACGTTCGTCCTGCAAGCCACCCGACGACGCCAGCCAGCCTAACCGGATCAATCGAAGGTGCACAGGGACAGGGAGGCGCAAACCTGCAGGATGTCGGGTCCGTCCTGGACAGCATGTCCAAACCGGAGGCTGATGTTCACTCTCAGCCCATGTGGGGGTAGCCGTGGTGGGTCGGCGGCACGAAGGACTCCTTGATCGACCGGGCCGAGGTCCACCGCAGGAGGTTCTGGGCGGCCCCCGCCTTGTCGTTGGTGCCCGAGGCCCGGCCCCCGCCGAAGGGCTGCTGGCCGACCACGGCGCCGGTGGGTTTGTCGTTGATGTAGAAGTTTCCGGCGGTGAAGCGCAGCTCCTCCACGGCCTGGGCGATGGCGTAACGATCCTGCGCGATCACCGAGCCGGTCAGGCCGTACGGGGCGCCGTCGTCGATCCGCCGGAACACGTCGTCCCAGCGGGAGTCCTCGTAGACGTGGACGGCGAGGATCGGGCCGAAGTACTCGGTCCGGAAGATCTCGCCGCGGTGGTCGGAGGAGACCAGCACGGTGGGCCGGACGAACCAGCCGATCGCGTCGTCGTACTGGCCGCCGGCCGCCAGCTCGACCGTCGGGTCGGCCTTCGCTCGGTCGATGGCGTCCCGGCTCTTCTCGAAGGCGCGCCGGTCGATCAGGGCGCCCATGAAGTTGGACAGGTCGGTCACGTCGCCCACGGCGAGCGCGTCCACCTCGGCCAGGAGGTCGTCCTTGATCTTCTGCCAGAGGCTGCGCGGCAGGTACGCGCGGGAGAGCGCGGAGCACTTCTGGCCCTGGTACTCGAAGGCGCCGCGGATCAGCGCGGTCCTGAGGATGTCCGGGTCGGCCGAACGGTGCGCGAGCAGGAAGTCCTTGCCGCCGGTCTCGCCGACGATCCGCGGGTACGTGCGGTAGCCGCCGATGTTGGCGCCGATGGTCTGCCACAGGTGCCGGAAGGTGGCGGTGGAGCCGGTGAAGTGCAGCCCGGCGAGCGCCGGGTCGGCCAGCGCGACCGGGGAGACCTGCAGGCCGTCGCCGGTCACCAGGTTGATCACCCCGGGCGGCAGGCCGGCCGCCTCCAGCAGCCGCATCAGGTGGTACGCGGCCAGGGTCTGGGTCGGCGCGGGCTTCCAGACCACGGTGTTGCCCATCAGCGCGGGGGCGGTGGGCAGGTTGCCCGCGATCGCGGTGAAGTTGAACGGCGTGATCGCGTAGACGAAGCCCTCCAGCGGGCGGTGGTCCGTGCGGTTCCAGACGCCGGGCGAGGAGATCGGCTGGTCGGCCAGGATCTGCCGGGCGAAGTGGACGTTGAAGCGCCAGAAGTCGATCAGCTCGCAGGCGGAGTCGATCTCGGCCTGCTGAACGGTCTTGGACTGGCCGAGCATGGTGGCCGCGTTCAGCGTCTCCCGCCAGGGGCCGGAGAGCAGGTCGGCGGCGCGCAGGAACACCGCGGCACGGTCGTCGAAGGAGAGCGAGCGCCACTGCCGCCCGGCGGCCAGCGCCGCGTCCACCGCCGCCCGGGCGTCCTCCCGGGTGGCGTTGCCGAGCACGCCCAGCTTGGCCGCGTGGTGGTGCGGCTGGACCACCTCGATCCGCTCGCCGCCGCCGAACCGCTGCTCGCCGCCGACGGTCATCGGCAGCGGGACCTGTTCGGCCGCCAGCTCGTCCAGCCGCCGGACCAGCCGGTCCCGCTCCGGGCTGCCGGGCGCGTACGCGTGCACCGGCTCGTTGACCGGGGTCGGCACCTCGGTGACTGCGTCGATGGGCATGGCGGCTCCGTCCTGCTGGCTGATCGGCTGTCGGTCCAGCCTGACCAGCGACGGCCCGATCCGCCCGCTCAGACACGCGGACGGCGGACGTGGCACCCGCCACTGCGGCCCCGGCCGGGCGCGCTCAGCCGGTGATCCGGCCCGCCAGCTCGACCGCCTCGGCGAGGGTGTCCACCACCGGGACGCCGACCGGCTCCAGCTTCTCCCTGGTGTGCGAGCCGCCGGTGTACAGCACGGCGCGCGCGCCCACGCTCAGCGCCGCCAGGGCGTCGTCCGCGGCGTCGCCGATCAGCACCGTACGGGCCGGATCCACCTGCTCGCCGAGCGCGGCCAGGTGCCGGACCAGGTGCTCCGCCTTCTGCCCGCCGGCCGGGCCGCTGCGGCCGTCGACCCGCAGGAAGTGGCCGGTCAGGCCGAAGGTGTCGACCAGCGGCACCAGCTGCTCGTGCACGTACAGCGACAGCAGCGACTGGCTGTGCCCGGCCGCCTCCCAGCCGGCCACCAGGTCGCGGGCGCCCTCGGTCAGCCCGCAGGACGGGCTCAGCTCGCGGTAGCGGTCGTGGAAGGCGTCGTCCAGCTTCAGCCACTCCTCCGTGGAGGGGTCCCGGCCGAGCAGGCGCCGGTAGAAGCGCGGGATCGGGATCTCGTACTGCTCGCGGTACTCCTGCAGGCTCATCGGCCCGACGCCGATGGTGGCGAAAGCGGCATTGCTCGCCCCGAGCACCGCTTCCATGTCGTGGAAGAGAGTGCCGTTCCAGTCCCAAACGATGTGAGTGCGCACGGGGGACAACGGTAACGCCGGGCACCGGCACGCCGGTAGGGCGGAGCTCACGCGCCCGCCCCGTGGCGCCTGCCGTCGGGCACCCGTCGCGTACTCGCCGTGCACCCGTCGTGCACCCGCCTCAGGCGAGCAGTGCGGGGATCTCCTGGGTCGCGAACCAGAGCAGGTCGTGGTCCTCGGCGCCGTCCACGGTGAACTGGGCGTCCTGGTCGCCCGCATCGGCCGCGGCGACCGCCGCCACCGCCGCGGCGACGTCCGTGACCACCTCGTCGTCGGACACGTCCGCGTGCACCGCCGCCGCCTTGGCCAGCCGCACCGGACCGGCCAGCACCACCCGGCCCAGCGAGGCCTGGTCCTGGTACTCGTCACCGGGGAACGGCCCCACCGAGCCGTCGGCCACGTCCAGCGCCACCACGACCCGGCGGCGCGGGGCGTCCGGGTCGGCGGCCAGCAGCCGCAGCGAGGCCTGGGCGGCGCGGTTCAGCGCCGCGTACTCCAGCTCCTCGATGTCGTCGCTGACGTACCACTCGCGCAGCGCGGGCGTCACGGCGTACGCCGCGGACTGCTCCAGGGCGCCGCCCTCGTGCGCCGCCGCCAGGCCGGTCAGGGTGGTGGGCACGTACACGCGCATCGGTGGCACTCTCCGGTTCGGTCCAGCGGGCTTCGTCCAGCGGAACGGATTCTCCAGCGCCCCAAGAATAAGCTCCGCCGGGCTCCCGTGATCACCTCCGGTCCCGGGTCCGGCCGATCACCGCACGGCCTGCAACGCCTCCCGGCTGGTGCGCAGGGCGCTCTCCAGGACCGCGCCGCGGCGGGCCGGGTCCATCATGTTCGGGCCCATCACCGCGAGGTCCGCCAGGGTCGGCGCGAGCAGCTGCACCCGGACGCCCTCGGCCCGCAGCAGCGCGGCCTCGCGCAGCAGTTGCCGGGTGACGGCGCGGCGGTAGCGGCTGACCAGCTGCGCCAGCACTCCGCGCGGACGGTCCCGGGCGCGCCATTCGCGCAGCGCGGCCAGGGTGTCGCGCCCGCGTGCGGCCGGCCCCGACCCGTCGGCGCGGACGGCCCGTTCCACCCGCTCGGGCCGGGGATCCAGCCGCAGGGCCATCGGGGCCAGCACGTACACCTCGTCCAGCCCCCGGCCGAGCAGCAGGTCGGCGTTGGTGGCCGACCAGCAGCCGCCGTCCACGTAGGCCGAGCCGTCCAGGCGCACCGGAGCGAACCAGCCGGGGATCGCGCAGGAGGCCATCACGGCGTCGGCGACCGCGACCGCCGGGGTGTCCGGGTCGCCGAAGACCACCCGGCGGCCGTTGCGGTAGTCCACGGCGGCGACCCGCAGGGGCGAGCCGGCCGCGTCACCGGCGCCCACGGCCCGGGGGTCCGCGTCCGCGGCGCACGCGTCCGGAGCGTCCGCGCCCGGCCAGCCGCCCGGTCCGAGCAGGCCGCGCACCAGCTCGCCGACCGGCGCCAGCGAGCCGCGGCCGTGCGGCGCCATCGCCGAGACCATGGTCAGCAGGGGGTACTCGCGCGGGTGCCGGACGGCGTCGCGCAGCAGGTCGGGCGAGCCGATGCCGGCCCGGGGGCGGGGCGGTGTCGCGCCGCCGACCGCCGTTTCGTAGTCGAAGGCGATCCCGGCCAGCGGGCCGTCCTCGATCGGCAGCCCGCGCTGGTGGTCGCGCAGCTGCTCGGGGCGGACACCGCCGGACAGCATCGCCGCGAGGATCGCGCCCGCCGAGGTGCCGAGCAGGACGTCGGCGTCGCCCGGCTGCCGACCGGTGGCCTCCTCGACAGCGCAGAGCGCGCCGACCGTCCAGGCCGCTCCGAGCATCCCGCCGCCGCCCAGGACCAGGCCGCGACGGGGTGCGCCCCCGGCGCGCGCGGCGGTGTCCGCGCCCGCCGGGGTCGGCACCACTACTGCCCGTGTCGTCATTCCGGCCGCCCGTCGTCGTGGGGAGGCGGCTGCCCCGCTCCCCTCGGTTCCCGGTCAGGCTCCGATGGTGCGCGCCGGGCAGGGACGGCGCAATGCGACAGCCCGGCGCCGCCACCCGGTCCGCCCAGTCGGAGCGTCCCCTTTTGGGCCGTACGGCTCGCCGCCGCACGTCAACCGAGCACCACGGGGCCGCCGCGCCGACCCGTCGCCGCACTGGCCGGTTCACCCGGATAGGTGAACTCGAAGACCGGCTACGGCCGCCCGGGAAAGGCGTTGCGGCCCCGCGCGGCACGCCGCCAGCCTGAGACCCGTCCGTACTCGCACCACCCAGTCGAGGAGCCCCCGTGACCGCCCGTCCCCACGCCCGCCCCGAAGCCCGTCCCGACGCCCGCCGCGCCGCCCACCCGCACCACCGCCCGCGCACCGCCGACGGCGGCGCCTGCGACCCGGTCGGCCGCCGTCCCCGGCACCCGCGCGCCGCCTGCACCGGCACTCCCGGGCACGACCCCCGGGCGCTGGCCTCCCGGTTCGCCCACCAGCTGGTCGAGGTGCTGACCGGCGTCCGGCCCTCCGGCCAGCTGATGCGGCACACCAGCCTGGACGGCTACGGGCAGCTCGCCTCGCTGGTCCGGACGGGCGCGCTGCGCCGCGGCGGGGCTGCCGACCGGCCGAGGCTCGGCCCGGTGCACGACCGCTCGCCCTCGCCCGACGCCGTCGAGGCCTGCGTCCGGGTCGACCTCGGCCGGCGGCACCACATGGTGGCCTTCCGGCTGGAGCAGCGCGGCCCGGCCGGGCAGTGGCAGTGCACCGCCGTGGAGGCCCGGTGACCGCGCGCGGCCCGGGGACGGCGCAGGGCGCCGCCCCCGTCCGGGAGCGGCGCCCTGCGTGGCGTCCTGCGGCCTGCTCAGGCCTTGCGGCGACGGCCCTTGGCCGACTTGGCGGCCTTGCGGCGCTCGGCGCGGGTCATCCCGTCGCCCTCGTCCTCCGGCGCGAGGTCCTCGAAGTCGCCCTCGACCACACCGCCGCCGATCTCGTCCGAGGGGGCGGTGTAGTGCAGCCGCTGCGGCTTCGGGGCCTCCAGGCCCTTGGCCTTGATCTCCGGGCGGGCGGCGTCCTTCTCCAGCTTGTCGAGCACCACCTGGGCGTCCTCGACCGGGACCTCCTCGACCTGCTGCTCGACCTGGACCTCCAGGTTGAACAGGTAGCCGACGGACTCCTCCTTGATGCCCTCCATCATCGCGGTGAACATGTCGAAGCCCTCGCGCTGGTACTCGACCAGCGGGTCGCGCTGCGCCATGGCCCGCAGGCCGATGCCCTCCTGGAGGTAGTCCATCTCGTAGAGGTGCTCGCGCCAGCGGCGGTCCAGCACCGACAGCACGACCCGGCGCTCCAGCTCACGCATGATCTCCGCGCCGAGCTGGTCCTCGCGGGCGCCGTACTGCCCCTGGATGTCCTCCTGGACGACCTTGACCAGGAACTCCGGGGTCAGGCCGGCCGTGCCGCCGGCCTCCTCCTCCAGGTCCGCCAGGTCCAGGGTGACCGGGTAGAGCTGCTTGAGCGCGGACCAGAGCTTGTCCAGGTCCCAGTCGTCCTCGAAGCCCTCGCCGGTGGCCGCCTTGACGTAGGCCTCGACGGTGTCGTCCATGAAGTGGCCGACCTGCTCCTGCAGGTCCTCGCCCTCCAGCACGCGGCGGCGCTCGCCGTAGATGACCTCGCGCTGGCGGTTGAGCACCTCGTCGTACTTGAGGACGTTCTTGCGGATCTCGAAGTTCTGCTGCTCGACCTGGGTCTGCGCGGACGCGATCGCGCGGGTGACCATCTTGGACTCGATCGGCACGTCCTCGGGCACGTTGGCCATCGAGAGCACGCGCTCGACCATGCCGGCCTTGAACAGGCGCATCAGGTCGTCGCCCAGCGACAGGTAGAAGCGGGACTCGCCCGGGTCGCCCTGACGGCCGGAGCGGCCGCGCAGCTGGTTGTCGATCCGGCGGGACTCGTGCCGCTCGGTGCCGAGGACGTAGAGGCCGCCGGCCTCCTTGACCTCGTCCTGCTCGGCCTTGACCGAGGCCTTGGCCTTCTCCAGCGCGGCCGGGAAGGCGGCCTCGTACTCGTCCGGGGTGTCCGTCGGGGTGAGCCCGCGCTGCGCCAGCTCGGCGGCGGCCAGGTGGTCGGCGTTGCCGCCCAGCATGATGTCGGTGCCGCGGCCGGCCATGTTGGTGGCGACGGTGACGGCGCCCTTGCGGCCGGCCTGCGCGACGATCTGCGCCTCGCGCTCGTGGTGCTTGGCGTTCAGCACCTCGTGCGGGATGCCGCGCTTGCGCAGCTCCTGCGACAGGTACTCGGACTTCTCGACCGACACGGTGCCGACCAGCACCGGCTGGCCCTTCTCGTGCTTCTCGGCGATGTCCTCGACCACGGCGGCGAACTTGGCCGGCTCCGACTTGTAGATCAGGTCGGGCTGGTCGATGCGCAGCGGCGTCTTGTTGGTCGGGATCGGCACCACGCCGAGCTTGTAGATCTGGTGGAACTCGGCGGCCTCGGTGGTGCCGGTACCGGTCATGCCCGCGAGCTTGTCGTACAGGCGGAAGAAGTTCTGCAGGGTGATGGTGGCCAGGGTCTGGTTCTCGTTCTGGACCTCCACCCCCTCCTTGGCCTCGATCGCCTGGTGCATGCCCTCGTTATAGCGGCGGCCGGCCAGGATGCGGCCGGTGTGCTCGTCGACGATCATGACTTCGCCGTTCATGACGACGTAGTCCTTGTCCGCCTTGTAGAGCTCCTTCGCCTTGATGGCGTTGTTCAGGAAGCCGACCAGCGGGGTGTTCACCGACTCGTAGAGGTTGTCGATGCCGAGGTAGTCCTCGACCCGGCTGACGCCCTCCTCCAGGATGCCGACGGTGCGCTTCTTCTCGTCGACCTCGTAGTCGCGGTCGATCTTCAGGCGCAGCACCAGCTTGGCGAAGTCGGCGTACCACTTGGTCGCCTGGTCGGCCGGGCCGGAGATGATCAGCGGGGTGCGGGCCTCGTCGATGAGGATCGAGTCGACCTCGTCGACGACCGCGAAGTTGTGGCCGCGCTGGACGAGTTCGTCCTTCGACCAGGCCATGTTGTCGCGCAGGTAGTCGAAGCCGAACTCGTTGTTCGTGCCGTACGTGATGTCCATGCCGTACTGGCGCTTGCGCTCGGCGGGCGTCATGTTGCCCAGGATCACGCCGACTTCGAGGCCGAGGAAGCGGTGCACCCGGCCCATCCACTCCGAGTCGCGCTCGGCGAGGTAGTCGTTGACGGTGATCAGGTGGACGCCCTTGCCGGTCAGCGCGTTCAGGTACGCGGGCAGGGTGCCGACGAGGGTCTTGCCCTCACCGGTGCGCATCTCGGCGACGTACCCGAAGTGCAGGGCCGCGCCGCCCATGAGCTGGACGTCGTAGTGCCGCTGTCCGAGCACGCGCTTGGCGGCCTCGCGGACGGTGGCGAACGCCTCGGGGAGGATGTCGTCCAGGCTCTCGCCGTCGGCGAGGCGCTGCTTGTACTCGTCGGTCAGCGCGCGCAGCTCGGCGTCGGTGAGGTTGACGAAGTCCTCTTCGATGGAGTTGACCTGGGCAGCAATCCGCTGCAGCTTGCGAAGGATCTTGCCTTCGCCTGCGCGCAGGATCTTGTCGAAGACGGACACTTGAGCGGGCTCCTTGCCTGTATTGGCACTGGACGACTGCACGGCGGGTCCACCCCACCGCACGGGCCATCGTATGCGAGGAGTCCAATGCCCCGGGAGGTGCGTCAGCACGGTATTCCCGTGTCACCCGCGCGAGCACATGACCCGATAGCACCGTCCACCGGGACAAATCGGTCGACGGGCCGAGGAGTTGGCCCTTTAAGCAGATGCCCGCCATTCCGTTCCGGAGAAATAATCCGTTCATGGAAGAGCCCCGAAGCGAACCGGTCACCCTCACCACCCAGCGCCTCGTGCTGCGCGCCCCGGGGGCATCGGACATCGACGCCGTCTTCGCCGCCTGCCAGGACGCGGAGATCCAGCGCTGGACGGTCGTCCCCTCCCCGTACCGGCGCGAGGACGCGGAGTTCTTCGTGCGCGATCTCGCCGTCGACGGCTGGCGCACCGGCGCGAACCGGATCTGGTGCGTCTTCGAGCGCGGGTCCGGCGCCCTGGTCGGCTCGCAGGGCCTCGTCCTGCGCGAGAACGACCCGGGCTGCGCCGAGATCGGCTGGTGGGCCACGAAGGAGTTCCGCGGCCGCGGGTACACGGTCGAGGCCGCCCGCGCGGTCTCCCGCTTCGGCCTGCGCGAACTCGGCCTGCGCCGCCTGGAGTGGATGGCCTACGTCGGCAACGACGGCTCCCGCGCGGTCGCCGAGCGGGTCGGCTACCGCTTCGAGGGCACGATGCGCTCGTACGCCGAGCAGCGCGGCGTCTTCCACGACGCCTGGGTCGCCTCGCTGCTGGCCTCCGACCTGGACTGAGGTGGCCCCGCTGCCACCCCCGGCGCCCGGGGCGGCTGTCAGTGGCCGGGGCTACGCTCGCCGGCATGACCGCCGCAGCCCCGCACAGCGCCCCCGTCACCGTCCTGAGCGCCGACGACGCCCGCCGGATCGCCCTGCGGGCCCAGGGCCTGCTCGGCGCGCCCGACCGCCGGGCGGGGGTGCGCGGGGTGCTGCGGCACCTGGGCGCCGTCCAGCTGGACACCATCTCGGTGCTCGCCCGCTCGCACGAGCTGGTGCCGTACGCCCGCCTCGGTGCGGTCGGCCGCCCGGCCGTCGAGGCGGCGTACTGGGGCGGCGGCACGAGCTTCGAGTACTGGTCCCACGCGGCCTGCGTCCTGCCGGTCGAGGAGTGGCCGCTGTTCGCCTTCCGGCGCCGCCGCTACCGCGACCGCGGCCACCTCTGGGGCCACCAGGTCACGCCCGAGGCCTACCGGCTGGTACTCGACCGGCTGCGCGCCGAGGGGCCGCTGACCTCCACCGAACTGGGCGGCGCCAAGAAGACCGCCGAGTGGTGGGACTGGTCCGACACCAAGATCGCGGTCGAGCGGGCGCTGGCCTTCGGCGACGTGGTCTGCACCGAGCGACGGAGCTGGAAGCGGGTCTACGCGCTGGCCGAACAGGCCATCCCGGACGCACTGTTCGGGCAGGAGCGGTCGGACGAGGAGTGCGTCCGCACCCTGGTCGCCCAGGCCGGCGCCGCGCTCGGCGTGGCCACCCGGGCCGATCTGCTGGACTACCACCGGCTGCGCGCCGAGGAGTTGGACCCGGTGCTCGCCGACTGCGGGCTCGTCCCGGTCGAGGTGGCCGGGTGGGGCCCGGACGGCACCCCGGCCCCGGCCTGGGCCGACCCGGCCGCCCTGGCCGGCGCCCCGCGCGGACGCCACCGCACCACGCTGCTCTCACCGTTCGACTCGCTGATCTGGGACCGCGCCCGCACCGAGCGGATCTTCGGAATGTCGCACCGGCTGGAGGCCTACACCCCCAAGCACAAGCGGGTGCACGGCTACTTCGCGATGCCGCTGCTGGCCGGCGGCCGACTGGTCGGCCGGGTCGACCCGGCCCGCGAGGGCCGCACCCTGATCGCCCGACAGGTCTCGCTGACGGACGACCGGGGCCGCGGCGCCCGGCACCTCGAACCGCTGGCGACGGCCCTGCGCGAGGCGGCGGCCTGGGTCGGCTGCGACACCGTACGGGTCGAGGCGCTGCACGACGAGCGGCTGCGCCCGGCCCTGGAGAAGCTGCTCGCGGACGGGTGAGCCCGGCCTCGCGGGAGCGGCCGGCGGGCGGGTGCACCCGCCCGGCCCGGCTCACCCTATTTCGAGGATCTTCTCCCGCATCGCGTACACCACGGCCTCCATCCTGGAGTGCAGTTGGAGCTTCTCCAGGATGTTGCGCACGTGGTTCTTCACGGTGTTCTCGCTGATGAACAGCTCCTTGGCGATCTCCCGGTTGTTCATCCCGGTCGCCACCAGCTTGAGCACCTCCAACTCCCGGTCGGTGAGCCGGGGTGCGGGCACCAGGTCCCGGTCGTCTGAGCGGCGCTGGATCATCGACTTGAACTCGGTGAGCAGCTTGGAGGCCATCGAGGGGCTGATCTGCGACTGCCCGTCGGCGACCGCGCGGATCGCGGTGGCGACCTCGTCGGTGGAGATCTCCTTCAGCAGGTAGCCGGTGGCGCCCGCCTTGATCGCCTCGTAGAGGTCGGCCTCCTCGTCGCTTATCGTCAACATGATGATCTTGGTGCTGGGCGCCACGTCCTTGATCGCCGTGCAGGCCTCGATCCCGCTGCGGCGCGGCATCCGGACGTCCATCAGGATGATGTCGGGCAGCAGGTCGGCGGCCTTCAGCACGGCCTCGGCGCCGTCCCCCGCCTCGCCGACGACCTTGATGTCCGGCTCCTCCGCCAGGACGATCTCCAGCCCCCGCCGGAACAGCGCGTGGTCGTCCACCACCAGCACACGGATCGGCTCACCCCGGTGCGGCGCGTACGCGGGCTCCTCCTCCGGCCCCAACGGCAGCCCGGGCCCAGCCGCGGGCCCCAGCCCGAAGTGATCCCCCATCCGCTCCTCCCCCTTCGCGGGTCGTCGTGCGCCAATCATTCCACGCCCGGGCCCCGCCACGGTCACCCTCCGGTGCCAATTCCCTCGCATCGGGTGACCCCTGCCCCGGGACCCGACCGCGGTCGAACCATCCGGCCCCCGAACGCCGGTGACCCCGGCGGCCGCGGCCACCGGGGTCACCCCTCCATCGCTGTTCGGACGGTCAGTCCTCGTCGTCGGCCCCGCCGATCGCGCCGCCCGCGCCACTGCCCGGCCCGGCCTGCAGGTCCGTCTGCAGGTGGATGACACCGTAGTTGTAGCCGTGCCGGCGGTAGACGACGCTGGGCAGGCCGCTGTCCTTCTCCACGAAGAGGTAGAAGTCGTGGCCGACCAGCTCCATCTCGTAGAGCGCCTGGTCCAGCGCCATGGGGGCGGCCGGGTGCGTCTTCTCCCGGACCACCAGCGGGCCTTCGCCCTCCACCTCCAGGGATCCCATCATGGTCTTGCGGACGGCGCCGTTCGTGCCGCCCTCCAGCGACGGCTCCGGCAGCGCGGCCAGGGCCGCGGTCGCCTCGGCGACGCTGATGGGGGTGCGGCCGTTCGCGCCGCCCTTGTGCACCCGGCGCCGGTCTGCGGACTTGCGCAGCTGCGCGTCGAGCTTCGCCGAAGCCAGGTCGAGCGCCGCGTACGGGTCACCGGCGGCGGCTTCGGCCCGGATCACCGGCCCACGGGTACGGAGGGTGATCTCCACCCGCTCCGACCGGTCGGCCTGCCGCGGGTTGTGCTCCTTGGACACCTCGACGTCGAGGCTGATCACCTTGCCGTCGAACTTCTGGACCTTCTCCAGCTTCTCGGCCACGTGCTCGCGGAACCTCTTGGGCACCTCGGTCTTGCGGCCCTTGACGACGATGTCCACGCAGAACTCCGATCCCTCGTGCTGACGCCGATCCGGGTGCTACCGGATCGGACTGAGACCCAGCTGGACCAGCCCATCCACTGCCGGCCCCCCGCCCCCGCCAGCGGCGGGAAACGACTGGCCCTCACCTCACTTCCTCCCCACCAGGGACGGTTGAAACCCCCCTGGTGCCTTATCGAACACCTCACGCGGGGTTTTCGCCTCCCCGGGCGGGAAGGGGGGTATGACCCGATACTGCGATCGGGCGGTCAAGCTGTTGCACCCTGTCTACCCTCCCCAGGGTGAAGTATGGGTAAATACCTGGACAACGACCCCCATACGGCGCATCCTTTGCTCACTCCCCGTGCCTGCCGCCGCCAGGAGCACCCGTGCCGCCGCATCCCCCCTCCATCCGTCCACCGTCCGCACACGGACCGTTCGGCCACGCACTGGCCGGGCTGCTGGACGTCCTGCTCCCCGCGAACTGCGCCGGCTGCGGCAGCGAACGCACCCAGCTCTGCCCGGTCTGCCGCCGGATCCTCGCCACCGCGCGGCCCGGCCCGACCCTGCTGCCCTGGGCGCACGCCGCTGCCCCGTACGCCGACCCGGTCCGGCAGTTGCTGCTCGCGCACAAGGAGCGGGGCGCCCTGCGGCTGGCCGGTCCGCTCGGCGAGGCCCTCGGCCGGGCGGTGCGGTCCGCACTGGGGCCGCGGGCCGGTACCGCGCCGCTGCTCCTGGTGCCGATGCCCTCGACCCGCGCGGCCGTCCGCGCCCGCGGGCACGACCCGACGCTGCGGCTGGCCGGGGCCGCCGCCCGCTCGCTGCGCCGGGCCGGCCTGGACGCCCGGGCCGCGTCGATGCTGCGTCACGCCCGACCGGTCGCCGACCAGACCGGGCTGAACGCGGCGGAGCGCCGCCGCAACCTGCACGGCGCGCTCACCGTGCTGCCGCGCGCGCGGTCGGGCCTGGCGGGGCGTCACCCCGTCCTGGTGGACGACCTGGTGACCACCGGGGCGAGCCTCGCCGAGGCCGCCCGGGCGCTGGCCGACGCCGGCCTGCCGGCCCGGGCCGCCGCCACGGTCGCCGCGACCGAGGTGCACCCGGCGGGGTGACGGGCGGGCCGGGCGGAGGCCGCGGGGGCGTCAGCCCGTACGAACGGCGCGCCGGACCGGCCCGGACGGCGTGTCGGCCCGCGCGGACGCGGCGTCAGCCCGGGTCCGGACCCGTCGTCAGCCCGCGTAGAAGAAGGACCGCGGCTTGTCGATCAGCGGGGCCTCCCGCCACTGGTTGTTGACGAGGCGGTAGGCCTTGAGCTCGCTCGGCTTGCCGTCCGGCTGCTTGACCTCCGCCATCGCGAGCACCGGCGGCGCCTGGGTCAGGCGGTCGCCCCGGGACTCCGAGGCCGCGACGGTCATCATGCTCTCGGCGCTCTGCAGCTGGGTGTCCGTGCTCTGCGACCCGTCGGTGCTGATGAAGTAGAGCTGCTGGGTCCGGTCGGCTTCCTTGCCCAGCACCAGCAGCTGGTCGGTCTCCGCCCAGGACACCGAGGCGACGTCGGTGAGCGTGGGGGCCGCCCGGCGCAGCCCGGTGATCTTCACCGTCGGCGCCTGCGGGGTGCCTCCGTGCACCACCAGGCCGAACATCAGCGAGCGGATGGCCACGCCCGGGGTCTTGACCACCAGGGCCACCCGGACACCGTCCGAGGAGATCTTCAGCGACTGCACGGTCTGCCCGGTCAGGCCCTCGACCGGAACGGTGTACGACTTGTTGCCGCGCACCATCACCACCCGCTGCCCCTGCTGGTTGCGGTCCACCACCCAGAGGTCGCTGCGGCCGTCCCAGCTGGGCGAGGCGAAGCCGTCCTCCTTGTCGCCGGACTTCGCCTGCGAGGTGAGCACCGGGTCGCCGAGGCCCACCGCGGCGTCCGTCAGCGGCACCGAGTAGACCTGGTGGCCGTCCTCGCTGATCGCGGCGGCCTGGGAGCCGCTCCGGCTGACCGCGATGGCGCCCAGCGCTGGCTTGGTGTTCGACTGCGGTCGGCCGAGGATTCCGTGGACCGGGTCCCCGGGTCGGCCCTCGTCGGTCGACACCAGGGCGCCGTCGGCACGCTGGTAGTACTGCGTCGTGGGCGTCGGCCCGGCCAGCGCGCCGGGGCCGGTGGCCGGCACGTCGGTGCGGCTGGCGGTGCAGGAGCCGCGCTGCCCCTTCAGTTCCAGCCGCTCGACCTGGCCCTTGCCCTGGTCGGCGAGGGTGTAGAAGAGCTGGGTCGCCATCCGCCGGCACGCCATCGGCTCGCTGACGTCCACCGCGCCGAGCTGCACGTGGGCGATCCGGCTGTCGTCGATGGTCACCCGGTCGACCCTGGCACCGTTCGGGAAGGCCGTCCGGACCACCGGCGAGAGCCAGGTCGAGGGCCCGTCGGCCAGCGCCTGGGCGGCCGTGGTCAGCGGGTCTATTCGGCGCCGCAGGTAGATCGGGTCGGCGACCAGCACCTCCTGGCCGACGTTGCCGGAGGCCACCGCGGACGGGTCCGGCGCGGTGTAGAAGAACCGCTCGACCTGCCGGAAGCTGTTCCGGAAGTTGGTCTCGTTCATGATCACGCCGGGCGGCAGCTTGTCGATCCGCCACTCGCCGTCCTTCTCCCGGACGAAGGTGAAGTCGGAGGAGACGTTGTTGTTCTGCCCGGCCACCTGCAGGTACGAGCGCCTCTCGTCGACGCTGGCGACCAGCTGCCCGCTCACCGTCACCGTGGCCTGGGAGTCGGCGTCGACGACGTCCTGGCCACCGGGGATGGTCGTGGACGAGAGCACCCGGATCCCCGCCTCCGGCTTCCAGGCCGCGGCGGCGCTCTCGGTGAGGTACTTGCGCGCGGTCTCGTACCCCTCGTCGGCGGTCACCGCGTCCAGGAACCCGGTCAGCAGCTCGCGCGGCTTGGCGCCCTTGCCGGGCGCCACCGGGTAGACCCTGGCCTGCAGGTTCTTGTCCGCCGAGCCCTGGTTCAGCTCCACCTTGGTGATGCCGCCGGAGTCGGGCATGGCCGCGCAGCCGCTCGCCGTCAGGGCGAGCAGCGCGCCGGCCACCGCGAGGAGCCGCGGCTCAGTCCTGTTGCTCGTCCCTCGCACGCTGCGACCCCTCCACGTCCGTCCCACCCGTCACGTCCGGCTCCGCCGTCCGCTGTGCCACCGACGGCCGTCCGGGCGTCGGGTCCACCATGACCTGGGCGCCGGTCGCCCCGTAACCCGCGCCCGCCGTCCGCACGTCCGAGGGGTCCGAGCGCGGGCCCTCGGGCATCCGGCTCCGACCGAGGCCGGGGCCGATGTTCAGCACCCCGCCGAGCCCGCTGCCGAAGCCGGCTCCGCTGCCGTCCGGCGCCTCCGCGGGATCCTCGGCGACGGCCATCGCCGTCGAGCCGACCGGGCTGATCGCCCGGCGGTACGGCATGCCGTACGTACCCAGGCCCCGGTTGTTGCGGGAGTCCTCCGGTTCGAGGCGGAACGGCGCCCGGGAGATCTCGCCGCCGCGGGTGCGCGGCAGGGTGAGCCGGAAGTGCGACCCGCCACCGGGCTCGCCCCAGGCCTGGAGCCAGCCGCCGTGCAGGTGGGCGTCCTCGACCGCGATGGACAGGCCGAGGCCGGTGCCACCGGTGGTCCGCACCCGGGACGGGTCGGCCCGCCAGAAGCGGTGGAACACCCGGGACGCCTCGCCCGGCTTGAGGCCGATGCCGTAGTCGCGCACGCCGACCGCGACCGCGCCGTCCGCCGAGCCCAGCCGGACCACCACGTCGCGGCCCTCGCCGTGCTCCAGCGCGTTGACCACCAGGTTGCGCAGGATGCGCTCGATCCGGCGGGAGTCCACCTCGGCCAGCACCGGCTCGCCGTCGCCGCGGATCACCACCGCGCTGCCCTTGGCCTCGGCCAGCGGCTCGGCGGCCTCGACCACCCGGCCGACGATCTCCCGCAGGTCGACCGGCTCGGCGTCCAGGATGGCGGCGCCGGCGTCGAAGCGGCTGATCTCCAGCAGGTCGGCGAGCAGCGACTCGAAGCGGTCCAGCTGGCCCTGCAGCAGCTCCGCGGAGCGGGCCGCCATCGGGTCCAGGTCCTCGCGGCTGTCGTAGATGAGGTCCGCGGCCATCCGCACCGTGGTCAGCGGGGTGCGCAGCTCGTGCGAGACGTCCGAGACGAACCGCCGCTGCACCCGGGACAGCTCCTCCAGCTGGCGGATCTGCGCCTGCAGCGCGTTGGCCATCCGGTTGAACGACTCCCCGAGGCGGGCGATGTCGTCCGTCCCGGTCACCTTCATCCGCTCTTCCAGGTGCCCGTCGGCGAGCCGCTCGGAGATCCCGGCGGCCATCCGGACCGGGGTGACCACCTGGCGCACCACGACCCAGGCGATGCCGCCCATGAGGATCACCACGAACACGCCGGCGGTGGCCAGCGTGCCGGTGACCAGGTTGAGGGTGTCGGTCTCCTGGCCGAAGGAGAACACGTAGAACATCTGGTAGCTGTTCCCGGCCGGGCCGACGAACTGCATGCCGAGGGCCAGCCCGGGCTCGGACTTCACGCTGCTCTCGGGCGCGCGGTGGATCCGGGTCGGCTGGTCGAACATCTGGCCGGGCTCGGACATGAGCTTGGCCCGCAGGGTGTCCGGGATGCTGCTGGGCTGGATGTCGCCCGAGTAGCGCGGCGCGAAGCCCCCGGTGTCCGGGACGACGGCGCCGGTGCCGGGTGCCATCGCGATCACCGAGTAGACGGTCTGCCCGCTCCCGGCCAGGTCGTTGACCTGCCGCAGCAGCCAGGTGCCGGTCTCGTCGACGGTCGGGTCGGCGGTGCCCCGCAGCTTCTGGTCCCTGGCCTCGTCGATCTTCTTCTGCTCGACCTGGAAGCCGATCCTCGCCTGCGCCCGCGCGGCGTCCATCTTGGTGTCGAGCAGGCCGGTGCGCACCTGCGCCACCACGACCACGCCCAGCACCAGGACCACCGCGATGGAGGCCAGCAGGGACACCGCGACCACCCGCAGCTGGATCGACCGCCGGTACAGCGCGGTCACCCGGTGGGCGGGACGGCGCAGCTGACGCTTCACCAGCCCGACCAGGCCGGACGGGCCGCGTCGGCGGCGGGTGGTCGAACTCAGCACGTCCCCGCGCACGGCCCCGGCCCCGTCGGTCGCGGTACCCGACGGGGTCTCGTCAGCCCGGTCCGTCACGTCAGCTGGGTCCGGCCTTGTAGCCGACGCCGCGGACGGTCACCACGATCTCGGGGCGCTCCGGGTCCTTCTCGATCTTGGAGCGGAGGCGCTGCACGTGGACGTTGACCAGGCGGGTGTCCGCTGCGTGGCGGTAGCCCCAGACCTGCTCCAGCAGCACCTCGCGGGTGAACACCTGCCAGGGCTTGCGGGCCAGCGCGACCAGCAGGTCGAACTCCAGCGGGGTCAGCGGGATGCCCCGGCCGTCCCGCTTCACGGAGTGACCGGCCACGTCGATCACCAGGTCGCCGATGGTCAGCTGCTCGGGCGTCGGCTCCTCGGCGCGGCGCAGCCGGGCGCGCACCCGGGCCACCAGCTCCTTGGGCTTGAACGGCTTGGTGACGTAGTCGTCGGCGCCCGACTCCAGGCCCACCACGACGTCGACCGTGTCGGTCTTGGCGGTCAGCATGACGATCGGGATACCGGACTCGGCCCGGATCTGCCGACACACGTCGATGCCGTCCCGACCGGGCAGCATCAGGTCGAGCAGGACCAGGTCGGGCTTGGTCTCCCGGAACGCGGCTAGCGCCTTGTCCCCGTCGGCGACGAAAAACGGCTCAAAACCCTCACCACGCAGCACGATGCCGAGCATCTCGGCCAGTGCGGAGTCGTCATCAACGACGAGGACGCGTCCCTTCATGCGTCCATCTTCTCATTACCGGATTGTGACCTGCCGCACAGCAGTGTCATTGCTCCAGAACGGCCAACTCCCGCTGCCGGTGAATTCCGGCCATACCGGGCGAATGACCCCCGGTGGAGCACCTCCGAACCGTCCGCGGCCCGCCGCCCGCGCCACCGCGGCCACCCGTTGCCGATCAGCAACCGGATCCCCATGGGGCCTGCTACCACCCCATGGCACGATTGGCGCTGCGCGCGGGTGGAAGATCCATCCGGAGTCGCGCCCACGACGCCCCTCCGAGGAGCAGTGATGACCGACACCCCGGGCTGGGCCTCGCCCGGCTCGTCCGAGCCACCCCGCGACGGCGTCCGGCCCCCGGTCGACGCGCCCGCCGCCGTGCCCGGGCCGTCGGCACCACCGCAGGCCACCCCCGGCCGGAACGCCCACCCGGGCGAGCAGGCCCGCCCGCAGTGGGGACAGCCCCCCGGCAGCCGGCAGCCGTACGGCTGGGGCGCGCCGCAGAGCCCCAAGCCCGGCGTCATCCCGCTGCGCCCCCTCGGCATGGGCGAACTGCTCGACGGCGCCGTCAGCACCGTCCGCCGGCAGTGGCGGACGGTACTCGCCCTCTCGCTCGGCATGGCGGTGATCGCCCAGGGCGGCACCGTCCTGGTCGACCTGCTGGTCAAGGGCAAGACCGGCACCGCCACCCAGGCCCTGCGGCTGGTGGCCGCCCTGCCGCTGCAGCTGCTGCTCGACGTGCTCGCCGCCGCACTGCTCACCATCGTCGTCAGCCGCGCCGTGCTCGGCCGCTCCGTGACCGCCGGCGAGGCCTGGCGCGACGCCCGGCCGCGGCTCCTGCAGCTGCTCGGGCTCACCCTGCTCACCGCCCTGATGGGCCCCGGTGTGGCCCTGCTCGGCTTCGCCCCCATGTTCGGTTACACCGCCGGCGGCGCCGACGAGCCCGCGACCACCGCGCTGCTGTCCCTGGTCGGCCTGCTGGCCCTGCCGGTGGCCGCCTGGCTGTGGATCCGCTACAGCCTCGCCGCCCCCGCGCTGATGCTGGAGAAGCAGGGCGTGACCGCCGCGCTGTCGCGCTCGCGGCGCCTGGTCCGCGGCTCCTGGTGGCGGATCCTCGGCATCACGCTGGTCAGCAAGGTGCTGTCGATGGTCGTCGCGGTCGTCATCGCCGTCCCGTTCCGCGTCCTCGGCGTACTGCTGGGCCTCGACAGTCTCGGCGGCCGGGGCCTGACCGACGCCGCCCAGCAGGGCGCCGGCATGGTGGCCCTCATGGCGGTCGCCGGGATCATCGCCGGCACCCTCACCACCCCCTTCATGGCCGCCGTCGGCGTCCTGCTCTACGTCGACCAGCGGATCCGCCGGGAGGCCCTGGACATCGAGCTCGCCCGCGCCGCCGGCCTGCCCGAGTACGGCGGCACCGGCTGGGGCGGACAGGCCGACCAGACCCCGGCGGGGCGCTGAACCGGATGCCTACCTGGGGGGACAGGCTCCTCGCCGCGGGCGGCGCCCCGGTCACCGTCCCGCGCGATCCCGCGCGCGACGCCGCCCGGGACGAGCTGCTCGACGCCGAGTACCACAAGCACGACCCGTCGGTCCTGCAACGGGTGACGGACTGGTTCTGGGACCACATCTCCGGCGCGCTCGGCAGCATCTCCGGCGACGGCACCGACGGCACCACCGGCCTCGTGCTCTTCCTGATCGTCGCGGTGCTGATCGGCGCCGCACTGTGGTGGCGCCTCGGCGCACCCCGACGCGCCGCCCGCACCCTCGGGGACGTCTACGGCGTCGAGGGCCCGCGCAGCGCCGCGCAGTACCGGGCGGACGCCGCCGGGCACGCCGCCGCCGGGCGCTGGACCGAGGCCGTCCGCGAACAGATGCGCGCCCTCGTACGGGGCCTGGAGGAGCGGACCCTGCTCGACCCCCGCCCCGGCCGCACCGCCGACGAGGCCGCCGCCGAGGCCGGCCGGGCGCTGCCCGAGCACGCCGCCGCCCTGTCCGCGGCCGCCCGGACCTTCGACGACATCGCGTACGGCGAGCGCACCGCCGACCAGGCCGCGTACCGGCTGCTGCACGAGCTGGACCGGACGCTGGAGCGCTCCCGTCCCGTCCTCGCACCGGGCCCGCCGGCCGTCCCGGCCCCCGTGCCGAACCAGGCCCCGGGAGGAACGGCATGACCGCCACCGTCCCCGCCCCGCCGGTGGCCGGGGCGCCCCCCGGCGCCGCCCCGACCAGCCTCGCCCCCACCGGGCGCGGCCTGTGGCGCCGCGCCCGCTGGTACCTGGCCTTCCTCGGCGCCCTGCTGATCGGCGCCCTCCTCGTGACCTCCCTCGGCCGGGACCACCTCTACCCGCCGCTCGACCCGCGCTCGTACGACGCCGACGGCGCCCACGCCGTCGTCGCCCTCCTCGAACGCCAGGGGGTCACGGCCGGGTTCACCACCGACCCGACCGGCAACCCGACCGGCCCGGACACCCTCGTGCTGCCCGAGCCCGACCTGCTCTCCGCCGACCAGCTGCGCGCCGTCGCGGCCGCCCGGCACCGGCGGCTGGTCCTGGTCGCCCCGGGCCCGGCCGCCCTCACCGCGCTCGCACCCGGCATCCGGCTGTCCGAGGAGGACGGCGGACTGCCGTACGCCTCCGTCCGCAGCACCGACGCGGACTGCTCGCTCATCGAGGCCGCCCGGGCCGGCAGCGCCCACCTCGGCGGCATGCTCTACACCAGCGGCAGCCGCGGCGAGGGCTGCTACCCGCGCGGCCACGGCTACCCCCTGGTCGGCACCCGGAACGACGACGGCGGCGACGTCGTCGTGCTCGGCAGCGGCGCCTTCCTGCAGAACGGAAAGCTCGCCGCGGACGGCGACGCCGCCCTCGCGCTCGGCCTGCTCGGCTCGCAGCCCCGCCTGACCTGGCACCTGCCGGACTACTCCGCCCAGCTCGCCGAGGGCAACGGCTTCAAGAGCTTCGAGGACTACATCCCGGGCGGCTGGCACTGGGCCTACTACCAGCTCGTCGTCGCCGCCGGGCTCGCCGCCCTCTGGCGCGGCCGACGACTCGGACCGGTGGTCAGCGAGGACCTGCCCGTGGTGGTCCGCGCCTCCGAGACCACCGAGGGCCGGGCCCGCCTCTACCGGCGCGCCAAGGCCCACGGCCACGCCGCCGAGGCCCTGCGCCGCGCCACCGCCCACCGCATCGCCCCGGCCCTGGGCGTCCCGCTCCGGGCCGGCGCGCCCGACCCCGAAGCACTCTGCGCGGCCGTGGCCGACCGGCTCCCCGACCGGCCCGCCGGGGACGTCCGGGCCCTGCTGTACGGCCCGCCCCCGACCGACGACGCCGCACTGCTGCGGCTCGCCGACGACCTCGACACCCTCGAAAGGCAGGTACGGAACCCGTGACCGACCAGGCAACCGCCCAGCTCCGCACCGTTCCCGGCACGGCGACCGCCACCCCCGGCAGCACCGACCCGCGGGCCGCGCTGACCGCCCTGCGCGCCGAGATCGGCAAGGCCGTGGTCGGCCAGGACGCCGCCGTCACCGGGCTGGTGGTCGCGCTCCTCTGCGGCGGCCACGTGCTGCTGGAGGGCGTCCCCGGCGTCGCCAAGACCCTGCTGATCCGCACCCTCTCCACCGCGCTCAGCCTGGAGACCAAGCGCATCCAGTTCACCCCCGACCTGATGCCCGGCGACGTCACCGGTTCGCTCGTCTACGACGCCCGCACCGCCGAGTTCTCCTTCCAGCCCGGCCCGGTCTTCACCAACCTGCTGCTCGCCGACGAGATCAACCGCACCCCGCCGAAGACCCAGGCCGCCCTGCTGGAGGCCATGGAGGAGCGCCAGGTCACGGTCGACGGCGAACCGCGTGCGCTGCCCGTCCCGTTCCTGGTCGCCGCGACCCAGAACCCGGTCGAGTACGAGGGCACCTACCCCCTGCCCGAGGCCCAGCTGGACCGCTTCCTGCTCAAGCTGGTCCTGCCGCTGCCCGACCGCGACCAGGAGTTCCAGGTCCTCGCCCGGCACGCCGCCGGCTTCGACCCCCGCGACCTCGCCGCCGCCGGCGTCCGTCCGGTCGCCGGCCCCGAGCACCTCGCCGCCGCCCGCGCGCAGATCGCCAAGCTGACCGTGTCCCCCGAGGTCCTCGCCTACATCGTCGACCTCTGCCGGGCCACCCGGCAGTCCCCGTCGCTGTCCATCGGCGTCTCCCCGCGCGGCGCCACCGCCCTGCTCGCCGCCTCGCGGGCCTGGGCCTGGCTGGCCGGCCGCGACTACGTCACCCCGGACGACGTCAAGGCGCTCGCCCTGCCCACGCTGCGGCACCGGGTCGCGCTGCGCGCCGAGGCCGAGATGGAGGGCGTCACCGCGGACTCCGTCATCCAGGCGGTCCTCGCCCAGACGCCCGCACCCCGCTGACCGGACCGGTCCACCCGCCCCCCTCCCGATCCCGCCGGATCCGCCCGATCCATCGCCCGCGCCCCGTCGCCCGTCGTCCCGTCGCGGGCCCCGGGGCGACGGGTCTCCGAAGGAGCGCACCGCATGGCCCTCACCGGGCGAACCGCCCTGCTCGCCGCGCTCGGCGCGCTCGTCGTGGGCCTGCTGCTGCCGTCGACGTCCGGGATCTGGCTGGTCACCGGCGTGGTCCTGCTCGCCGCCGCGGTGGACCTGGTGCTCGCCGCCCCCGTCCGCGACCTGCGGTTCGAGCGGGGCGGCGACACCACCGTCCGGCTCGGCGAGCCCGCGTCGGTCGAGTTGACCGTCACCAACCCCTCCGGGCGCCTCCTCCGCGCCCTGGTCCGGGACGCCTGGGCACCGTCGTCCTGGCGCCCCGGCACCGCCGAGAGCGCCTCCCGGCACACCCTCACCGTCCCGGGCGGCGAACGGCGCCGGACCGTCACCGTGCTCGGCCCGACCCGCCGCGGCGACCACCACGCCCACCGGGTGACGGTCCGCTCGTTCGGCCCGCTCGGCCTCGCCGCCCGCCAGGGCTCCCACCTGGTCCCCTGGACGGTCCGCGCGCTCCCTCCGTTCGCCAGCCGCAAGCACCTGCCCTCCCGGCTCGCCCGCCTGCGCGAACTCGACGGCCGCACCTCGGTGCTCACCCGCGGCCAGGGCACCGAGTTCGACTCCCTGCGCGAGTACCTGCCCGGCGACGACGTCCGCTCCATCGACTGGCGCGCCAGCGCCCGCCGCAACACCGTCGCCGTCCGCACCTGGCGCCCCGAACGCGACCGCCACATCCTCGTCGTCCTCGACACCGGCCGCACCTCGGCCGGCCGCGTCGGCGACGCCCCACGACTGGACGCCGCCCTCGACGCGGCCCTGCTGCTCACCGCGCTCGCCACCCGCGCGGGGGACCGCGTCGACCTGCTCGCCCACGACGCCGTCAAGCGCGCCGCCGTGGCCGGTTGTTCGGCCCACGAGGTGCTGCCCGCCTTCACCAACGCCATGGCCGGCCTGGAGCCCGCACTGCACGAGACCGACATGCGCTCGCTGGTCTCCACGGCCCTCAAGATGGCGCCGCACCGCTCGCTGATCGTCCTGCTCACCGGCCTCGACGCGGCGCCGGTCGAGGACGGCCTGCGCCCGTTGCTGCCGCTGCTCACCAAGCGCCACGAGGTCGTCCTGGCCTCCGTCGCCGACCCGCGGCTGGACGTCCTCGCCGCCGGCCGCGGCACCGTCGAGGCGGTCTACGGCGCGGCGGCCGCCGAGCAGACCCGTGCCGACCGCCGCACCACCGCCGACCGCCTCACCCGGTACGGCGTCACCGTCCTCGACGCCCCGCCCGCGCGGATCGCCCCGGCCCTGGCCGACACCTACCTGGCACTGAAGGCGGCCGGCCGCCTCTGACCCGCCCCGGCAGGCCCTCAGCGTGGCCCACGGGCGTTCAACCCCGCATTGAGCCGGGCCGCCTGACGCGTCAGGAAGTCGCGCTCGGCGAGGTTGGACGCCTTGTGCGCCGCCTCGACGTACAGCCGTGCCGCCGTACCCGGGTCGCCGTCGCGCTCGTGGAGGTACGCCGCCACCGCGGTGTGGCGGGGCAGCGAGTCGTCGAGCTCCGCGAGCGCCGCCAGCCCGGCCCGCGGACCGTCCGCCTCGCCGACCGCCACCGCACGGTTGAGCCGGGCCACCGGACTGTCCGTCAGCCGTACCAGCTCGTCGTACCACTCGACGATCTGCACCCAGTCCGTCTCCCCGGCCGTGGGCGCGTCGGCGTGCAGCGCGGCCACGGCGGCCTGGGCCTGGAACTCGCCCAGCCGGTCGCGGGCGAGGGCTCCCTGCAGGATCCGGACGCCCTCGGCGATCAACCCGGTGTCCCACCTGCTCCGGTCCTGCTCGGCCAGCGGCACCAGGCTGCCGTCGGGCGCGGTCCGGCCGGCCCGCCGGGCGTGGTGCAGCAGCATCAGGGCCAGCAGTCCCGCCACCTCGGGGTGGTCGATCGCGGCCGCGAGCTGCCGGGTGAGCCGGATGGCCTCGGCAGCGAGGTCGACGTCCCCGGAGTAGCCCTCGTTGAACACCAGGTACAGGACCCGCAGCACGGTGGAGAGGTCACCGGGCTGGTCGAAGCGCACGCCGGACACGGTGCGCTTCGCCCGGCTGATGCGCTGGGCCATGGTCGCCTCGGGCACCAGGTAGGCCTGAGCGATCTGGCGGGTGGTCAGACCGCCCACGGCCCGCAGGGTGAGCGCCACCGCCGAGGACGGCGTCAACGACGGGTGGGCGCACAGGAAGTAGAGCCGGAGCGTGTCGTCCACCTCGGTCGCGGGCCCCGGCTCCGGCTCCTGGTCGACCAGGTCCTCACGCCGGCGTCGAGCGGTGTCCGACCGCGCCGCGTCGAGGAACTTGCGCCAGGCCACCGTGACCAGCCAGCCCTTGGCGTCACGGGGCTGATCATCGGGCCAGACGCGGACCGCCTCGACCAGCGCTTCCTGTACGGCGTCCTCGGCCGCCGCGAAGTCGGCTCCGCGGCGGACGAGGATCCCGAGCACGCTCGGTGTGAGGCTCCGGAGCAGGGCCTCGTTCATCGGGAGGGTCACTCCGTGATGGTCGGCGGCTCGGCCAGGAACGGACGCAGCTCCAACCACTCGTGGATCGGCTCGCCGCCGGCCCCCGGCGCCGCCGACAGCTCCCCGGCCAGTTCGACGGCACGCTCGTAACTGTCGACGTCGATCACCATCCAGCCGGCGATGAGGTCCTTGGTCTCCGCGAACGGACCGTCGGTGACCGGCGGCCGGCCCTCGCCGTCGTACCGCACCCACGTCCCCTCGGGGGCGAGCGCCTGGCCGTCGACGAACTCGCCGGTCTTCTCCAGACGGGCCGCGAAGTCCTGCATGTACCGGATGTGCGCGGAGATCTCCTCCGGCGTCCACTGGTCCATCGGCACGCAGTTCACCGCGTCCGGGGCGCCTCGGTAGTGCTTGAGCAGCAGGTACTTGGCCATCGTGCTTCTCCCTCGATGCTGGTGCCACCCATTGTGGGCCGCTCTCACCCCGGGGACGGAGCAGACCACGGGTTCTCGACATCGCCGACCAAGATTTTTTCGAGAGGCTTCCGTCCGGCCCCGCACAGGTCCGGAAATGCAAAGAACCCCTGATCCGAGTGGATCAGGGGTTCTTTGGAATGATTGTTCGGCGGCGTCCTACTCTCCCACAGGGTCCCCCCTGCAGTACCATCGGCGCTGTGAGGCTTAGCTTCCGGGTTCGGAATGTAACCG